>JBKHIT010000014.1:0-87082 GCA_046538485.1 Candidatus Brocadiia bacterium
ACAAATTGCGGCTGGATTTAACTCTGTGCGCCAATAGCCGTAAAATCGAGGCTAGTGGTCCCTGACACTAGGCACTCGCAGACGAAAGGGCGAGCCCCGGATAAGCCAGGCCTAAACGCCGCCGCACCACATTTCGACTCTACTGAGCCTAAAAGAACAATTAATATAAACGGCAGTGCAGACAGATTTTGCACGGCATTTCAGGCTACCTTAAATCCCTGGAATGTCCGGGCTAAGAAACGCATGTAGCACAGGCTCTCCAGCCTGTGGACCGGATCATCAGACCCGGATTGGTTGTGAGGCCCCAAGTTTGAGGTCAGCCGCCGCCCCACCGCCTTCTGAACTCCAGCCCGCTCACTCACCTCCCGTTTAGCCCCGAAGGGGGACGTGATGTTGCCGGGCAAACGTGGGCTGAAAGCCCACCTCATTGGCCTCTCCGGCGAATGAACAAAATGAACCCCGGGGAACGTTGAACGCCACATCAAAACAACCGGGTGAACGTATCCGACGCTGGACCTTCTGCGTCACCCCTTCGGGGTTTGGAAATTATGTGATGCGTGCGGGTCCCGGGGCTTGCCCGGACAACGGGCGCGCCCCGGGCTATGTCTGCGATCGCCCCTTCTCAGGGGCTCAAATCATCACAGGGATGCTCAGGAAGTGGGCCGTGCAGAGCTGACCCGCTTGGGTAGACCAAAGGCCCGGCAGGCAAAGCCCACGAAGTGGCCGATGCAGGGCTAGCGCGGTGCGCAATGAGCCCGTGAGGAGGAAGCCCACGAAGTGGGTGGTGCAGAGTTAGCCCGGTGCGCGGTCGCGCCGTCGTTTGGCGCGCAAGCTCCGGGTCAGATCGGTGCCCCCAATACAAAAGCCCCCGAAGGGGGCGACGCAGAGGTAGTCCCGGGTGAACGCAGGGAACCCGGGGGGGACTTCAGGGGTCATTGCGAGTCCATCCTGAGATGGGCGAAGCGATCTCGTCGTTTTGCTGGCCCAACAGCGAGATTGCCGCGGCGTCCCACTCCTGCGCGAAGCGCTTTCGGTGCTTCTTATGTCAAATGGATGGGCCGTTTCGGCCTTTGGCCGAACGGCGAAACGGCCTCAAAACGACGTGTGTAAGGGTTTCAGGGGGTTTTGATTTGCGGGGGGGTTCCGCCACACAAATCCGGGTCGTCAGACCCGGAGTCGTTGTCGTTTGCTGCGGAACGGAAAATGCGGCGGGGCCGACAATCGTATCAGAACCGGTTCGTGCTTGAACCCCGCCGGCGGAGCCGGCTGTGGAGTGCGGCGATTCTTCGCCGCTGTGCCACTGTTTTTCGTCGTCTTGCAGCGAGCCCCGCCGGCCTGTGCACCGCGTTCTGGACTCCAGCCCCGGCTGAAGTCCAGTCCGCTCGTGTCTCACGCAAGCGGGATGGAATCCGGGGCCAAGGACACCAGAATTGTGCAAGGAAGCCGGTTCATGTTGAGGCTCTCCTGGGATCCACACGCCTCCTATCCCGTCCCCGGAAGCCGGGGAATCCCCGGATGCCCTTTACCGGTAATGGACCGACAGCACATCCACTGTTTTGAGGGGTATCTTTACCTGGATAAGACCGTCGTGGGCGCGGCTGAAACTGATTTTTCCTTGCACAGCGCTTTCCACTTTTGTGACAGGTTGGGTGACCCTTATGCGAAGTTGCAGCGGATCTACCGGATTGTTCGTCCAATTCAGGAGTGTCACCGCGAGCCCTTTTTCGCAGGCGAGGACGGGCGTTTCGATCATTTTGTGGTCCGCCAGAACCGGCTTTTTCACCCCGGCCTTTCGAACAGGCAGTGTGATGATATCGCGGGCCGGCGTGGTAAATCCGGACAGGAATTTGCCGCGGCCCCCACGGGCGCTTCTGCGATACGAGAGCCCGGGCAGAAAGCTGTAGTGAAAAGCGTTCCCTCGGGCGATCGTGTTCACCGTTAACGCGGGAGCGCCGTCATCAAAGCTGGCGAGAGTTTTCGCTCCCCGGGTCTGAATTTTGCTGCGAGGGCCGTAGACGCTGACCTGGCCTTCCACGGTGCCTGTTTTTTTGAGTGAATTAAGCGAGCGGAGGATACGTCGTTTGCGCGAGGATTCAACCACGCCTCGAATTTCATTCAATATATCCGTCGGCTGATTGTAACGATCCGCCGATGCGGCGGCGGAAGTTGTCACCAGCGTGCCGCCGTGTTTGACCCAATTACATAACTGTTTCTGCGCTTCGGCAGGGACGTTTGGTTCGACGACGTAGATGACTTCGAGATGGTTGATCGAACCCCAGGTCAACTGTTTTTCGCTGATAAATTCAACGGGTATCTGGCTGTGCATAAGGGCGAGGTAGATGTCGAATAGCTCCGCCGTATATTCCGAGCACCGAGCGTTCATGTGGGTGTTTGTGGCGTCGACGATACCGTCGGGTTTTTCGGCGTCGAACTGATCCCACATCTCCGAACTGAGATGATGCAGCAGACCGACACGGCGTGGCAGGGGCCTTCCTGCGTGCAGTAATTCTTCGCCGCGGCCGATCAGACGAGCTGCCCGGGCCAATCCAGAAAAGACGCGCGTGTTTTGCGAATAGCAATTCCCCGGAAAGTTATATTCCGGTCCGAACGTGAAGAATTTGATTCTCCGCGCGCCATGACCTATCAGTGACATAATTTTGTAGACGACGCCGTCTTCCATCTGTCCGGCTACCCGAGGTACGACGTAGCCGCCGAATTCTCCGGTGGTGGAGGCGGAGTAAAGTTTTTCGCTGTAGTAGGACCACTGGAAGGCGCGTTCATCGCCAAACCAGTCTTCCGTCCAGGGGCAGTCGGTTCCACCCAGCCGGCAGAACTCGAACCAATCATGGCCGGCCATAGCAGCGTCGGGACTGTCCTTGTCGGGATTATTGCCGAAGGGACCGGGGAAATAAGATCGTCCCGAGAAAAAGTTCCAGTTGACAACGGAAGGCAAATCGTCGTGGAAGGCCAGTTTCATGGCGCGATTGCATTTTGCGAAATGTCGCGCGGATTCATGCGGGAAGAAACGTTGCGACCAGTAGAAAAGTTTTCGCTCCGGCAGGGATTCCGCCTGAGTGCGACCGATGGCTTTAATCTGGTCCCAGGAATCGGCTCCAAAATCGGCAGGACTGAGCCCGCGATCACGCAGGTAACCGTGGAACCGGGCCAGGAGACGTGGGTTGTTGTTAACTTTTGCGTAAGTCGACGGGTAGTAGAACCCCGGTTCGTCGGAGATGATGTACATGTCGAAATCGCGGGGGGCAAATCCCGCGCGGGCGTGCTGGCGGCTCAATTTTCGGGCCCATTTTCTGATGGCCAGGGTATTTGTTTTCGGCCCTCCGAAGTCGAACGCGTATCCTGGAGGGGCATAGACGGCCCAGGTGAACCTGTCGAAACCTGTTTCGCGAGCGAGTTCACGGTAGCGTTTTCTGGGACCCACCATCAGCACGTTCATCCCCAGTTTTTTGAGCCCTGCAAAACCTTCGCGGACGGCGATTAGATCATCGTCGCCGGTTATGAACCGGTCGCAAAGTGCGATTTTTTTGGGTATGGGACCTTTCAAATTGAGTTTGTCAAGGACTGACCAGTAGCGATCGCGGTTGTAGGAGCTGAGGGTGGCTACGTGCGGCTTGCCATCGCTGTTTCGCCAAATGGCGAGTCCGAGCCGGTGACCGATAAGCTCAGCTTTCGAGGAGTGCGTTTCTTCGCCGATTTGGGCTTCGATGTTTAGCTGGAGTCGTTCCGGGACGGGACGCAGGGAGAACATCATGCGCACCGGCCAGCCCCGCGAATAGCTGTTGGGATATCGTTTAAGTTGTTCGAGTATCTCTTTCTTCTCGATTTTCAGCCAGTCGCTCCACTGACCGTTGGTGGCAGAAATCTTTTTCTTCGATCGCCCCGGGCTCAGAGTGTACTTCTCCGCGGTCTTATCGTCGACGGCCCGAGGGTTGAATCTGATTTTGAAAGCGGGGACTTTCTCGGCCGGCACCCCGGCAAAGGCGGCAGCGGTGAAGGCGAGCATAACGACAAAACTCAGACGTCTGATGGTTTGGGATATGCGATCCATGGTTTTCACCTCGAAAAATAGGTCTGATGATGTTATTTGATTTCCTGAGAAAATGAAAGCGGTGCTGCGTTCGGCGCTGGACCTTTTTCGTCACCCCTTCGGGGTTTGGAAATTATGTGACGCGTGCGGGTCCCGGGGCTTGCCCGGACAACGGGCGCGCCCCGGGCTATGTCTGCGATCGCCCCTTCTCAGGGGCTCAAATCATCACAGGGATGCTCAGGAAGTGGGCCGTGCAGAGCTGACCCGCTTGGGTAGACCAAAGGCCCGGCAGGCAAAGCCCACGAAGTGGCCGATGCAGGGCTAGCGCGGTGCGCAATGAGCCCGTGAGGAGGAAGCCCACGAAGTGGGTGGTGCAGAGTTAGCCCGGTGCGCGGTCGCGCCGTCGTTTGGCGCGCAAGCTCCGGGTCAGATCGGTGCCCCCAATACAAAAGCCCCCGAAGGGGGCGACGCAGCCCCCCGCGCAACCCTAATGCATAGGGTACATTGTGTCATTTACACAACAGGATAACTGTAGGAGTGCGGTGAGAAGCCCGCCATCAGGCGGGCGGAGCACCGCTTTTCATTTGTTCTTCTCGGGAGCGGACGGGAGGTGAGAACGCCGTCTGATCACAAACCGCCGCCACACAAATCCGAGTCCTCAGACCCGGAGTCGTTGTCGTTTGCTGCGGAACGGAAAATGCGGCGGGGCCGACAATCGTATCAGAACCGGTTCGTGCTTGAACCCCGCCGGCGGAGCCGGCTGTGGAGTGCGGCGATTCTTCGCCGCTGTGCCACTGTTTTTCGTCGTCTTGCAGCGAGCCCCGCCGGCTTGTGCATCGCGTTCTGAACTCCAGCCTCCGGCTGAAGTCCAGTCCGCTCAATCGTCTTCACCTGCGGTACAGGGCCGCGGGGGGCGGAAGCCAGGAGTGAGAACGATTCAGAAACGCATGTAGCACAGGCTCTCCAGCCTGTGAACCGGGTCGTCAGACCCGGAATCGTTCCGCCGGCGGGCGAAGGGGGACTTGAGGCGGGCAATGTCTGAGATACATGAAGCTGCGGGGATATTCTGCCAAATTGTGCCGCGTTCTGAACTCCAGCCTCCGGCTGAAGTCCAGTCCGCTCATTTTTTGGCTATCGGCGGATGGGATGCGGGGCAGCGACATCGATTCTGTGTCTTCTGCAGGACAACTTGGATGTTCGGGCCCGTTATCCTGTCATCGGGAGCTTCGGGTGGTCCTGCTCATTTCTCACTGAAGCTGTTCGGGCGGTATTCTCAGCAGCGTATAGGGATAGAGGATCGTGACGTATGCCGTTCCGTCATGGGCGATGATCAGCCCCATGTGGTTGTAGAGCGGCGTGAGTGTCCCGTCGGGAAGACGGTGGAATCCATGGCTCCAGGGCGGTTTGCGATCGTTGAGTTTCTCCCCGAAATCGAAGAAATCCGGGTTCCGCACCGCCAGCACGCCCAGGTCTTCGATTTTACCGGTTTTCGGATCATACCGTGCAAGATGATGCAGACAGCGTTTACCAAAACCGGTGTCGTTGTTGACCCGCACCACCCCGTAGACGCGTCCTTTGGGGCCGAGGTCGAGAGCACTACGGGAATCGGGTTTTTTGCCTTCCACCATTGTTCCCAGTCGGGTGGCTTTCACCACCGGACCTTTGCTCATCAGGTCGATCTCGATGAGCCGCGCGTCGTTCATCAGGATGAGATACGCTTTGCGGCGATCTGGGGACAGACGCCAGGTCGGGATGGACGCGCGGTTCGCCCGCGTGAAACGTTTCCCGTCGACCATGATGTCGCGGATAATGATGCGTCGGGTATCGGGTTCGTATTGCGCGAGTTGAAAACCGACGGTGATGGCGTTGGCGCGCCCGCGGCTGTCGACGAGAGTTGTTGCATACGGCGTGAGAACCGGACCGAGTTCACGGTAGTTTTTGCCCTCAATGTCGCCCAGCATCCAGTGTTGTTCCTCGCATGTGACCACGTAGAGCAGTCCGCGTTTTTCATCGGCCACCACATCGATGACGCCCTGACCGGGGTAGGGCATCCCCAGACACGCCGCGAAATCCTTTTTCGGATCGTAACGCATGACGTAGCCGCCGGGATACTTGCTGGTGTCGCCTTTTTGCCGATACCCCTGTTTTGAGCCGACGTAGATGGTGCCGGAACGTCCCACATAATTTCGGGTGTGGATTTTTGCCTGGGCGGCGTAGCCGCTGGCGTCCAGGTCGCAGACTTTGTGGGTATCGATGACCACTCTCTGTTTTTCGGTGGTGGGATCAAATTCAACCAGAAAAGCATTCTCGTTGTATTTCGCGGTGCCGACGTAGATTTTCCCGTTTTTGCCTTCGCAGAGGGAAAAGTAGCCCGATTCATCGCTCGTGGTCCGGGGGAGGATGTGGTAAGCCTTGCCTTCAACGTAGTCGAAGGGCGGCTCAGCTTTCTTCCCGGCGGCCGAGATGCGGGGTCCGGCAATGAGCGCAAGCACAAAACAGGCTACCAGCAGGCGGTGCCATGTTCTCATAGCTTCAATCCTTTCGGAATATGAGCGCGTCGGCTACGTCGAGAGGGAAGGTGAAGACCAGTGCACCTTCTTCCTCGACCTTTCCCGGCGGGAGTTCGCGGCCGCTGGCAAGAGTCGCATCGGCGTCTTCCGGCAGGAGATCTTTCCGAATTGTTACGGTCAATTGTTTGATGGGGTCGGGTCGCCAGTTGACCAGCGGAACCAGCACGCCGTGTTTGGATTCGATGATACGGCTTTCCACCAGAGGATCCGAGCATGTGACGGGCCGGGGGATCGGTTGCGCCGCTTCTTCGAATAATTTGGTGGCGGCGGGGTTGAAATCGGTCGGGAGGAAATGGGTCATCATATCGGGACTCGCCCCGCGGTCTACGGGCCGTTTCGGGATGGCTCCTTTGAAGTAGCTGAGACCCGGCAAGAAGGCGCAGTAAACGGCCGTCCCCTGCCCGACGTTACGGGATGTCATCGCGGCGGAACCGTCTTTGAAAGTAGCGTCCACCTCCGCATCGGCGGGATCGATTCGGCTTCGGACGGCGATGACGGGGATATTTTCTTCGGTGTCAGGCCATTTGACGGAATCGATGGGATCTGCGAAGGGCATATCCTGCTTGATGAATCTCATCTGGCCGGATATGTCGAGTTTTTTCTGTTTCACGCCCAGCAGTTTTTGCATGACCGTGTTGGGCTGGTTGAACTCATCGAACATACCGGCGCCGGCGGTTGCCATGAGCAAGCCGCCGTCTTCGACCCAATCCGCAATGGCTTCACTGGCGCGGCGGCTGACGTGGCGGTCGGCCAGAAAGAGCAATTTGTAGTTTTCAAGATCGCTGGCGAGGACGTCCTCCTCAATGACAAAATCCAGGGGGAGTTGCTGGTGGAGGATGGCGATGTAGAGCGCCCGTTTGGCCGCAGCAAAAGGACCGGCGTTATCATGCCAGATGTCGCTTACTTCGCTGAACCAGAGCGCCGTGTTGCCGGGCCGCGGGCGGCCGTCCTGGATGATATCCTCGAACGTGCCGAGTTCGTGGAAAGCCGTGCGGAGTTCCTGATACATCGGGATGTTATTCACATAATTCTCGGTGTAGGCAAAAGCCAGTGGACGCAGCTCGAAAAGGTTGACGATCTGCATGCCGTGCATGACGTCGCCGTAGAACTGTCGCCGCCAGTTATCGCGCGTATTGCCCGGCCGGTGGGCCATGACGTAATAGTGTATTTTCGCCTCGGGGTTGCCTTTCAGGCCGGCGCGGAAGAGGTCGAGGTTGATGAAATTAATCTGGATCGTGCCGACGGGCACCTGCCAGATGTAATCTTCGCTCCAGGGCATGGTCATGCCGCCTTCGCGGAAGATTTTGACCCATTTATGTACTTCGCCGAGATAGTGATAGCCGTGATGCGGGGAATAATTGGCCCCGACCCGCACGTTCGGCAGATTTTGCGTGAGAATCTGAGTGCGTTTTTTAAGCTGTTCGATGCCCCAGGCGTGTTTGAATCTGACCGACCAGCAGTAGAGGCCCGGATGTGTTTCGGCGGTTTTCTTGCCGGCCGAGTATGTGATTTTATTCCAATCGTTCCCGGCATCTTCCATGACATCGGAGGGCTTCAGCCCTTCTTCTTTGAGCCAGGCCCGGAAATTTTCGTTGGCATTCCGGCGCGGGCGGGGCAGCCCGATTTCGTCGCCGAGACTGATGGTGGCCATACTTTTCGCGCGGCCCTGTTCTTTCAGTTTGTCGCAGAATTCTTTCAGCTGTTTGTTGTTTTTGCCGCGTACATCCGTGTAACCGTTCGGGATTTTAACATCGAGCCCCAGATCGGTGCCCTTATGGGTCAGCCCCGTCAGAGCCATCATGTGCATGAACTTCTTGCGCGCAGCCGAATATTTTTTGTCCCCTTTCCTGGCGGGGAAGGTGTAGCAGTAGATGAGCGTGTGTTGCGGAGCTTTTCCCGAGACGGGGTGTTTTTCGAGGTAATCCACGAGTTCATAGAGCACCGAGTCCTGGTATCGGATGCGCTGGCTGTAACGGGTATGGCCGTCGTAGAAAAGCCGCAGGTCGTTGGATCGTGACTCGAAAGTTCGGATCGGCCGAATTTTGCCATCGGCGCCTCGCAGACCGAACTCCACGCGGTAGTGCAGGGGTTGGCCCTTTTCGGGAGGGCGGGCCTTGAGCGTCCACTGGCCGCTGTTGAGTGTGTCGAGCAGGCTTCCGACTTCGACCCAATCTGATGTCTTTCCCGGCTGGGTTTTGACGGTTTTCGGTTTCCAGTTTCGCATGTGGACCCAGTAGGGGGAGTGTTCTTTTCCGTGATCGATCTTGAGGGCGAGGGGGGCGCTGTCTTTCTCGCCGTGGAGGCGCAGATGGAGATCGCCAGCTTGCGTGAGCATGCCGTCAAGGGGGAGATACCGCTCTTTTTTGAGTCTTTTTTGGACTTCTTCAAGGTCGGACGTGAGCATCACGACATCGACGTTACGTCGTCCGGCGGGTTCGGGCTGGCGGGAGGCGATGAGTTCGATGCGGGCGGTGCCTTTTTTCAGTTCGACGTAGGCATCGTGTCCTTCCCAGACGATATTTTCGCAGGCGCCCCAGCTCCAGGCGATCATTTTCTTGAGTCCGCGGTTGAAAGGCCAGATTTTCAGGTTGTCGAGGGAGCCGTAGGTCCGATTCAGGACCGTTTTTCCGTTTTGGGAGATGCGGAGGGTGAATTGTGCCTGGAACCGGTAAGGCGCTTCGTATCGCACCAGAGCGAGGTAGCGGCCGTCTTCGGGTATTTGGGCCTGGATCGTGGCGGTATTTTCTTCGCATTGGGGGGGAGCGCCGAGATAGGCCTGTCGGCTGAGGAAAGCGTTGGCAAACGTGGCACAGTAGTAATTTGTGCCCCAGTTGCGCGCCTGCCAACCTTCAGCTTCCGTCTCAAATTCCTCTGCCTCGCAGAGAATGGTTTCTTTCGAGATTGGTTGAACAGGTTGTCCGGGTTTGCGATATGCTTTTGCCCCGGCTGCTGGTTCGCTGGCGGGGTGTGCAGATATGCATGCGATAACAAACATCAGAGTCCAGACAACCAGGCTAACTGTTTTAATTCGTTCGGCCGCGATCAGCATAGGTCCAGCACCTCCTCTGGTGGTGAAACAGCTCGTTTTTATCACCAATGCTCCAGGTAACTTGATCTGTGGAATGTTACCTGTATTTTAGAGGTGGATTTGTGAATTAACAACAGTGCGCCGGACAAAATGGCATGTTAGAACGCCTGTGAAAAGTGCAATGAACTATTTTGTTTCCGGACTTGTGATCACGTTTGGTAGAGAGGCATGCTTATGACAGAATCGGGAACGCGTAAGAAAAACGCCGAGTCCTGGTGTTTTGTATATGTGGCTGACATACAACCGGGTTCACCCCGTTCCTTTCGGTATAATCCATCATGGCAGGCAAACTGGGAGGTGGCGAGGAAGCAGATTATTGAAGTTGATCCGGAACTGTTGTTGGTCGGCGGCGATCTCACGCGCGACGGCAGCGTTCATCCGGGCGAACTCGAGGAAATGAGAGCCGATCTGGATCAGCTACCGTTCCCTGTGCATGCGGTTCCCGGGAATATGGATACCGGCAACAAACACACGGATGTTGTGGGGCGAAACCGCGGTCCGGATCAGTGTTCGGATGTGGAACTCAATGTAACCTCGGCCCAATTGCAGCGGTTCGCTTCCATTGTGGGACCGTTATGGTGGAGCTTCGATCACCGGGGAGTTCGGTTCTCCGGGGTTGCTGATATGGTTATCAACTCCGGTCTGCCTGAAGAGCAAGAGTTCTGGCAGTGGGCCAGGGAACAGGCCGAGCGAGAACCTGCGGACCACCACGTGTGGATCACGCATTATCCGCCTTTTGCAGACGGGCCGGATGAACCTGATTGGGACCTAACCAGGGACGATGAATACATCGATTGGTACTTTACCATTGACCAGCCGGGACGAGGGAGACTGCTGGACCTTTTTTCAGACACCGAGACCGATATCGTAATCAGCGGGCACGTGCATTGTCATCGGGTCCGAGAAACCCGAGGAATCCGGTTTGAGATTGCGCCGGCTACGAGTTTCAGCCAGTGGGGTAAACGCTGGCCCGACGGTGACCCGACGCTGGGTTTCCTTCGATACGATGTTACTGCCGATGGTATCGAATCGACACTTGTGCCGCTCAGGAAGACACATCAGTTGGAAGGATATGGTCCGGGCGGGCATCCTGCCCCGCGCGTGCGGGATTATTCACTTGCATGGGAGAAGCCTTCGATGGAAGATGCGGGAGAGGTCGTTGAAGAGTGATTTGGGGGTCTGGAGGTCAGTTTCTAATGCCGATTGGTTGGGGTGGAGACAATTGATATGAGTATCAGCGTCGATGGCGACAGGATCAGGCTTGAAAACCCGTGGTTCTGCCGGAGAACTGATTCATCTGGTGAGGCCCGACGGAACTCATCCGGATGCTCTCCTCCACGTGTGCCCGGAGGCCGATCCGCTGGCTCTGCTGGTTGCTTTTAACCCGGGCAAACAGGCCGGCAAAATTCAGCTGACGCTCTCGCTTCATTACGCCGGTTTCGACGATAATGCTGCGGCAAGGGTCGGCGATACCAGCGTGCGACTTGACAGCTCCGGCCGAGGATCTGCGAAAATCGAGCTGGAGCCGTTTGAAATAAAGTACTTACCGGTGCGGCGTCCTTCTAACTGAGGGCATGCATGAAAAACTGCTATTTTTATGGGCAGGGCTTCGTTTTTGGATCGATTACCACGCTATAGAAAACAGAAAGGTCTGCAGATGACGAACGAATCGCGATCTAATGAGCTGGTTGCCCTACGATTCAATTGTTTTTTTGTGGCTATTATTTTTTTGATGGTTTCGTGTTTTGAGACGCTCGAAGCGGCAGAATCCCCCCGCCTGCCGGTTTTGAAATGGCAAGACCGTTCGGACTGGGTGAATGTCAGGACCGACGTGAAGCCCGGAGCCGTTGGGAACGGTCAGACCGATGATACCGAGGCAATTCAGAGTGGGCTCAACCAGGTGGGGACCGGTTCAACGCTGTATTTTCCACCGGGCACCTACCGAATCACTGAGACCCTGAAGCTGACCGGCCCGGCCCTGGGGGTCAGCTTAATTGGCCACGGCCGAAAAACGCGTCTGGTCTGGGACGGTCCGAAAGGCAAACCTTTGTTCCATGACGATGGAATCGCGGTCAGTCGATACGTGGGAATTGCCTTTGAGGGGAAGAACCGGGCCACTGTCGGATTCTACCACAGGTCAATGAAACGTTTTGAGACGGAGGTCAGAAATCAACATCTCGCGTTCCGCAACTTCACTGAGGCCGGAGTTGCTACGGAAAAACGTGACAAGTATGCCACGGCTGAGGTGATGTTTGAAAACTGCATTTTTGAGAACTGTGGGCGGGCGGTCAGTTTCACCAGGTTCAATGATTACAACTATACCTTCGCCGGATGTGAGTTTTACCGAAATGATGTGGGCATTTTCTGCCAGCACGGCAATTTCTACGTGCGGGATAGCCATTTTGAGGAAAACGCGAGGGCGGATATCATCTCAAACCCGGAACATGGCAGTTCGATTCGGCGGTGCACGTCGGTGGGGTCCCAACAGTTCCTGCGTTTCACGAATCCCGTGAGTCCGATGACGATCCAGGACTGCCACGTGTCGGGCTGGAAGAGCGAGGAAGGTGCGGTATCGCTTTCCGGCGCGCCGGTGATTATGTTCGACTGCGTTTTCACAAATCCTCCTGAAGACACGACTCCGGTTCGGATCGACCGTAACGGACAGCGGCTTATTCTCTCCCAGAATGTCGCGGAAGGTTCAAAGAAACTCGTAACGAATGCCCAAAGGGGGTCGCTCTACCGCATTCCCGCTGGAAAACGCAAAGGTGTTGTCAGGTCGTGTCATCAGAGTTTTTTCCGGGAAAAAGTGGATGTGCCGGGAAAAGTATTTGATGCAAAGACTGATTTCGGAGCTGTCGGAGACGGAAAAACGGACGATACGGAACCTGTCCAGAAAGCGATAGACGCGGCCCGAAAACACGGGAAAGATGCTATTGCCTACCTGCCCTCCGGCCGTTATGCCATCACTAAAACGCTCCAGATAACCGGTTCCGATTACCACGTGGGAGGAACGGGTTTCCGGACCGAACTGGCGTGGCGGGGAGCCGAGGGGGGAACCATGATCGAGATCCGGGATCCCGATCATATCACCCTTGAGAATATCGCTGTCGGCCACCACGACGCCGGCAAAATGAATAACGACATCGATATCCAACAGATCGGCAACGGCCAAAGATCTTACATGATTTACGACGGCGTGTTCGCGTACGGAATGTACCAGCGGGATCCGTTCAACAAAGGTTTCCGTTTTGAGGGGCTCGGGCGGGGTTCGACGGTCGTTATGCGACACGTTCAGGGCAACTTGTGTTTCATTGATTGCGCCGAAGCGACAATTCTCGGGAACTGCACCTACGAAGGCTCGGTGATTGCTGAAGGAGGAGCGTCAGCCAAAAGCACACGCGGCTTTCTCGGTTTTATGACGCGCCTGAGCACCGTCACGACGCACGGGCTTTATCTGCGCGACAGTTCGACCATTGTGATGAGCGATTTTTACGCCGAGCAGGCCGACAGCGGATGCGTTTTTGTCGGGGAGGCGGGGAATATGGCGGGGCGTGCGACGATTCAGGGCGCCAAAGTTGACTTTCACGGAAGCAAAAAGCGAGGAGGCAAGGGCCAGGCTCTGGATATACGCAACTACCACGGGCGGATATTCTTCGGCCACAATCAGTTCTACGCTGGCATCGGTGCCGCGAAGGTGCGCCAGCGGGGGAATAACGAAGTGGAGCTGTTTCTGATTGCCAATATGTTCTATCAAGCGGGCCTCGACGCAAAAACCACCGATGCGTTTGACCTGCAGATGGTCGGGAATGAATGTCGTGGCAAAGTTGGCGGGGAAGGGGAGGAGAAAAGGAAATTCACCCCGCCCGACACGGACGATCCTGAAGTCCTGGGGGAGCTGACCAGGCCGATGGACGATCTTCGCCGGCTGGGCGAGTGGGATCTGCGGCTCAACTACCCCCATGTTCGAGGCGGGAGAGAAGAGTGATTTTGCATCTCCCGTTTTTCCAGCAGTTTTAACTCCCCGTATCTCGTCCCCGGGTGAATAAATCCGCCGGACTCGTCCCGGTGTGGTTAAGGTTTCAACCTGCAAAGGCTGGCAGCACGCACTGGAATCCGCCGTGGCTTGTCCCGGCGAATATTAGGTTTTTGGGGGGAGAAGGACGCAGGCAAGATGGCTGCGATACTATAACGACGTCTCTTTGTGGTCCCGTGCGATGAGACCCTGGCGGGTTCACTATGACAGGGGTCCTGCCTGTCAACGGTTCCGTTGCACGGAAACCGGGGAGTACAAAAACGTGACACCTCCCCCCGCGAGGGCGCGGTATTTTCTTGTCAGGGAAACGGAGACTCGAGTTCAGCTGAGCCCGCCGCCGGCGGGCGAAGGGGGACTTGAGACGGCCAATGTCTGGAAAATGCCAGTGCGCACGGAAATCCGACCCAATTGCACCGCGTTCTGAACTCCAGCCCCGCGGGAGCGGTTCTGAAGTCCAGTCCGCTCGTGTCTCACGCAAGCGGGACGGGATCCGGGGCCAACGACACCAGAATTGTGCAACGAAGCCGGTTCCTGTCGAGGCCCCCTTGGATCACACGTTCCTCCTATCCCGTCGCCCGGAAGCCTGGAGGCGAGTTGGTGCGAGGCGGTCTCACAGGTTATAGTGCAACGCTACGTTTTCGTCATAAAAGTTCCGTAACCTTTTGCGCGTTCAGCGATTCGCCCGTAGCTGCGTTGAACGCTCGGTGGTCAGTGATAACTGGAAGGGAAGTAGAGATGACATCGCCGGATCAGTCGGAAAACGCGATGAGCAAACGGTATCTCGAGCTCGTCCTGCGCTGGACTCGCGTCGGCATGAAATGGTTTGACTGCTGGGATGGACGTCCGAACTGCGGGCATTTTTTCGGGGGCGTGCTCTGGTACGGACAGGAGACCGCCATGCCTATGGTCGCTCTTGCGACCACGGCCAGTTCTTCAGAATATGATCCGCAGGTGATCGGTATGAGCGGAGGCGAAATGCGGCAGATCTGCCGGCAATGTCTGCGCTACCTGTGCTTCATGCACGATACCGGACCAGCCGATTGCGTGCGGCCGGAGGAGAGCTGGGGGCGCACCGAACCGGCGGGAACAAAATGGGGCGAGCGTGGACGGGGATTTTTCCCGGAAAGTCAATGCGGCCGAACCATTGCCCATCTCGCCATTACCGCGTTGTTGTTACCCGAAATTGTCGGTGACGAAGAGCGGACCATGTTACAGAGCATTGCGGAAGATTACATGCAGCGGGTCAATGGCTGGCAACCACGATCAGGTGTCTTTTTCAATACACAGACGGAAGAAAATGCATGGACCGCCGTAGGGATAGCGGCATGTATCGCTCTCCACCCAAACCACCCGGATGTCGATCAGTGGCGGGAACAGTTGAAACTCTGGGCGTTCAGAACCGTAACGCGACCGGAAGATGCTCGCGACCACAGCGTTTTCGATGACTCCCGGACCATTTCGGAGCTGTGCGGCCACACTTTTACCACTCTGCCCGACGGGACCGCCGAAAACCATGGCATCGTACACCCGAACTATATGGCTTCGGCGATCGGCCTGGCAGGGTGGGCTATAACGACATTGCGGCTGGCAGACGAAGAGGTCCCACCGCATCTCCTGCGCGGTCGGCGCGAAACCTACGAATTGTTGAAAAACTGGGCGGATAACACTGGCACTTTTCATGCGCCTCAGGGTATGGACTGGCCTTTTTTGAAATTTTACAACGACATCTTCAATCACACGGTAGCTAATCTGTTGTGGGACGATCCCGAAGCCGCCTTGCTGGAACGACAGGCGGTGGAAGTCGTTGAGCGTGCCAGCCGGGCTCACAACGGGCGAATAGTGCCGGAGGAAGTGGCCGAATACTGTCATGGCCAGCAGGATCCCGCTATTATGCGCGAACGAAGCGTCGCTGCGATCGCCGCAGCCTCCCTCATGCACCGTCTCATGGGGGAAGGGGCGGATCCCGTTTCCCTCGACGAGATGCAGCAGCAACGGGCCGGTGTTCAGATTTACAGACAGGGCGGTATACTCCTGCATCGTCATCAAACGGGGATAAACAGTCTGTCGTGGCGTAACTGTAGCATGGTTTTGCCTTCGCCCCCGGGTGGGATCAAACACGTCGGTCCCGCTTCCGGTTCTATGCTGGCCCAGATCGAAGTCGAAGACCATGCGTGGAACGTCCGTCGGGTCAAACTTTGTATTCGGGAAAGCGTCGACAGAGGCTCCGCTTTGCTGGTTCAGGACCTTGCCGAGGGTAGCGTCCGCCGCCAGCTCTATTTCGCGTCTCTTCCGGATGGAAGATGTGTGACGTTGGAGCGGCTCAGGGCGCTGAAAGACATTACGGTGAATCGGCTGAGTCAGGGATGTTTGTGCATCATGAATGATCCTTATTTTTCGGATTCTCCCGGGGAGACCGCACTGACGGTGAGCTGGGATGGAGGACAACGGACCCTGAGAGGATACGCCGGTGGAGAAGACGCGGCGGCCGAACGAATCGACCTGAACGATACCTCCTGGATCAACGTGGACAATCGTTTCGGTCTTGTTTTCCAGGGCAGTGGAGTTTCGTATTACGAAAACCAGCACCACTGGAATGTCTGGCACGCTGTCAAGGATGATCTTGTGCTGTCCGAAAATGAAACGCCCAAAAAAGTCCGCATGGGTGAAAGTATAGGCCATTTAGCCGCCCTCTGGGTCCCCGATCAAGAAGCTGACGGGACGGCGGAGGAACAGTTGGAGATTCTCCGCTGGGGCGATGAAGCGGCGGTTGTGCGGATCCGAAACGGGATGTGCACCTGCAATTTCAGTTCAGAGCCAATCGAACTTGCCGGTGAACTTGCACCCGTTTCGCCTCTTCCGGCGGGCGAACCGGGGATTGCATACACTTAAAGGAAACCTGACAATATGAAAAACGATATCACCCGCATCGATTGTCACAACCATTGCGTGTCTGAATCGGGGCGCTGGCCGTGCGTCGATATCGTGGTTGCGAATGCGCGGAAGATGGGGATTGAAAGCACCTGTTGTTCCCATCCCATCACGACAGAGGCTCCTTCCCCCGAGGGATTTCGTAAGGGCAACGATGATATTCTGGCCTGCATGGAGCGGTATCCCGACGAAATACTGGGTCAGTGTTTTGTCAATCCCGGATACGGACAGGAGGCCCTGGACGAGATTGACCGTTGCGTGGTAGGGGGAGGAATGGTGGGCGTGAAGCTTTATCACCAGTACAGGATCGACGAGCCGGTTCAGTATCCGGTCATTGAAAAGTGCATTGAACTCGGCGTTCCTATACTGATGCACGCCGGCCATTCGGCTGTCTCCGGTGGTATGCCGGGTCAACCCCGTCTTTCCGGTGGCGAACACTTTGCTGAAGTCGCGCGTCGCTACCCGGAAGCGATGCTCATCTGCGCTCATATCGGCGGCGGAGGTGATTGGGAATGGCAGATTAAAGCTCTCCGCGAGGCGGATAGCGTTTATCTGGATACGAGCGGTTCGGTGATCGATGCGGGCATGATCGAACGTTGTGTGCGGGATCTCGGGGCGGACCGGTTGCTCTTTGCTACTGATATGAACCTTGGGCGGGGGATGGGCAAATTAGTCGAGGCCGATATCGACGAAGAGGAACGCGAAGAAATATTCGGCCAGAATTTCGAGCAGATACTGGAAAAACGAAACGTCTGAACGGGAGTTCCCCATGATCTACGATGCCGATACCTGGATAGGACACTGGCCTTTCCGACCGTTACCGCGTAAAAGCGCGAATGATCTGCTCCGGCAGATGGACCGGCACGGGATCGAGAAGAGTCTTGTCGGACACCTTCATGGTTTGTTTTACAAAGATAGCCACGAGGCAAATCGGGAGCTTATTCGGGCAGTCGAGGACCACCGGGACCGGTTGGTGCCGTGTGGGCTGCTGAATCCGAATTACCATGGGTGGAGAGAGGATCTCAAACAGTGCCGGGAGGAGTTCGGGATGCCCGTGCTCCGGCTTGCGCCAGGTTACCATGAGTACAGTTACCAGGACGGATTGTGCGACGAGATGGTCGGGGCAGCCTTTGAGCTGGAGATGTGCGTGGCTCCTATCGGAAGGTTAGTGGATGCTCGCGGACGCCATCCGATCGATCCCGGACGGGAAACCGGGAGCGAAGGATTAATAGGTTTGCTTGAAAAATTTCCGCGGGACAGGTTTCTTCTGCTGAATTTTGCTTCGTTTCCAGCCGAGCTACAAAAAGAGGAACGGCCGCACTATGCGGATATCGTCCGTTTTGTCGGTGGGGCCGGGGGGGTGATGCCCACGGCACTGGATAATCACGGGGTCGGACGGTTTGTTTTTGGCACGACGATGCTGATGCGCTATGCGAAATCCGTTTTTTTAGCACTGGATCTGTGCGAGCTGGAAGAGGAGGAGCGCGATCGCATTTTGTGGAAAAACCTGGCGGAGTTGTTGCCGGAGATGGATTGAGAGCGCGGCGCGAAATGATGTAAGGTCTTTTTCTTCCTGGTTGTGCGTGCGATAAATCCTGTTTGGGGAGGCATTTGTTCGTCGTTCTATCGGCCCGCCCTCAAAATTGCCGCCGGGTCGAGAGGGGCATCCGGGTAGCCGTTTGGTAGGTTGAAACATAAGGAATCTCGCTGCGAGGGCGGGGTATTTTCTTCTCAAGGAAATGGAGACTCGAGTTCAGCTGAGCCCGCCGTTGGCGGGCGAAGGGGGACTTGAGGCGGGCAATGGCTGGAAAATGCACCACCAGGGGACGGGATCTGGGGCAACGACATCAGTCTTGTGTTTGGATGGCAGCTTACCTCCGGCTCATCTCGGAGGTTTTTTGCGCCCGTATCCCGTCCCCGGAAACAAATTATGCCGCGTTCTGAACTCCAGCCCCGCGGGAGCGGTTCTGAAGTCCAGTCCGCTCAATCTTTCTCACCTGCGGCGCAGGGCCGGGGGGCGGAAGATAGGAGGGAGGACGGTTCAGGAACGCGTGTAGCACAGGCTCTCCAGCCTGTGGACCGGGTCGTCAGACCCGGATTGGTGTGGTGGACCTGCCGTCAACTTTTTTCATTCGCCCATTATCCCAGGGCTTCGAGGACTTTCAGCCCTCTGCTCTACCGATGTTGATTTCGGAAAATGAAATCGGTCCTCTCCCGTCCACGGGAACCAATTTTTTGCTTGACAGCCGCGTTTGTGGTGGGTAATATGTATATTCATAAAGCATACATATTTAGATGATATGTACGCAAAGGGGTTGCTCAGGGCATATTTGTCTTTTGGGAGGAGATTATGCCGGTTACCCGCACGCATTTTCGGTATGAGAAAGTGGCGGAGGATCTGCGTCGGCAGGTCAGTTCGGGACAGCTTACACCCGGCGATCAGCTTCCGACCGAAAACGCGCTGGCCGAGCAATACGAAATAAACCGGCAGACGGTTCGACGGGCTTTGAGTCTGCTGGCCGATGAGGGGATCATCGTGCGGGAGAAGGGACGCGGCACGTTTGTGACGGAACCTGACGTCGCCGAAGCTGGCACCTCGCTTCTCTACGTTGGCCAGTACAACACCCATCTGTATCAGACATTCTATGCGTCGCTCTGTCGGGAGGGTCAGAAGGCGGGGATCTGGGTCAACGCACTCGATCCCAATGGGGTGGGCGGACAGGACGAGGCCCTCACCCCAGTGACCGGGCATCTTGAAATGGGCTCTGCGTTGCTCTGTGATGCATCCGCCTGGAAAAAACTGCGCGGACATTTGCCCGAAGATACGATTCCCGACGTTTTGATCTATACCAGCGGGGAGGCCGGTGAAGAACCAACGTTTCACGTACGCCTTGACCGCCGCGCGGCCATCCGGAAAGCGACGCAGCATCTGGCCGATCTCGGCCATCGCAGGATTGCGTATCTGGGCACCCATCCCGAGCATCCGGACGACGATATGTTGCCCTGTCCTTTGGCCGCAAGCGAGACGTACGTGGGATTTCGTTCCGTTTTGCTTGAGCGAGAGCTAGAAGAAGTGGCGGCTCTGGCGTACTACACCACGGAAGAAGCTGTTGATCATCTGTCTGCGGACGTGAGAGAAAAAGTCTGGTGTCCGACGGAAAGAGACGCTGAGGAGTTAATTGAGCGATTTTTAACGGAAAAGGCCTCGGACGCCACGGCTTTTGTCTGCGATGCGGATTTCCGGGCCGTCACACTCCGTCACGTTTTAGCACGGCGCGGCGTGGATGTCCCCGGCGAGGTCAGTCTGCTCGGTGTTGGTAACACGCCCTGGAGCGAAGCCGTGAGACCAAAACTCACCACTGTATCGCTGGACGAAGAAGCCCTGGCGGCGCTGGCCCTGCAGTGTGCTCAGAATGGTCCGGCCCGACGCCCCGTTGCCTATTCCGTTTCTCCCGCGATCGTGGAGAGGAATTCGACCGGACAACCGCCCCATAAAAACACTTAGGATTTGCATGTGATGGCAAAATTTCGGGGAAAACAGATCCAGCGTTCGAGAAAAGGCTTAAATGGATGGTGATATTTACGGAAACAACATCGGAAAAGGAGGATGTTGCAGATGGAAAAACAGAATCGAGGATTTACGCTTATTGAACTGCTCGTTGTGATCGCGATCATTGCGATCCTGGCGGCGATGCTTATGCCGGCGCTTGAACGGGCGCGGGAAGCGGCGCGACGTGCCGCTTGCATCAGCAACCTGCACCAGATCCATCTCGCTTTTCAGTTCTATGGAGAGGATTACAACGGAGAAGCACCCTACTGCCCGCATTTCGACGGTAGTCTGGGCTCAGCCGCCTGCCAGGCCACACACGTGGACGGATACCCGACAGGATGGCAAACGGTGATTGAGGAGGACTACGTTGACCTCGCCGTAATGGAATGCCCGAGTCAGGGCTGGGAACCGAACATGGGCGGCGGGGATCCTGGACTTCACTACTTCTTCCGCTACAACAGCAACCGGGTGCTCAACTATTTCGATTCGGCCACTTATATGTCGCGGTGCTATGATCCCCCAAACTGCGCGGGACTGAAAGATGTCCACGGACGTGTCCTTTTCCAGACATCTCGGAGCAGTCGTATATTGCTCGGCGACGCCGTCAACTGTCGGCGCGCCGGTAGTGACCGGCATATTGTGACCGAAAATAACGGGTACTATGCCCGGGAATGGGCCCACAGAGACGGAGGCCATGTCACGCTTCATAATGGCTCAACACAGTGGTTGCAGAATCACTACATGGACTATCCGCAACACTGGTACTTTGGCGGCAATTTTGCAAACTACGATACTTACCTGGACTAGCTAATTGGATAGGCCACAAACAGGAGGGAAGATTTGGATTTTCACAGAGCCTGCTGGTTGCATCGGTTCCCGGACTCGCCCGATGGTATCAAGACCATCGTCGAACGCCTATCTAAGGCAGAATTCGATCTTCTGATCCCCTGCGTGAAACAACCGAATGGGATCTGTGATTTCCATACGGAAGTCGGGAATACCAACGATACGTTCCGGGACTTCGATCCTCTTATGATCCTGGCGGAGGAATCAGCTCCGACCGGTCTGTCAGTTCATGCCTGGTGCTGCGTTTTTCCTGAAGGAGACCACAGCGCGCTTCTCGAATCCCGTCCCGAATTTTCCGCTATCCCCGGCGATGAATGGGAACTGGGCGAGCCGCAGTTCCGCTGGGCGTGTCCCAACCGACCGGAAGTTCGAGACTACGAGGCCGCTATCTATCAGGAACTGATCGATCGATACCCCATCGAGGGGGTTCATCTGGACTACATCCGCTACAGCCAGGGCCTGTGTTTCTGCCCGCACTGTCGCGAGGATTACGCCGAGAAAGTCGGGGGTAATCTCGAGGATCTGGGAGTCTTTGACTGGAATGATCCGGATGCCGACGACATGGATCGGTGGATCCGCTGGCGTTGCGGGGTCATTACCCGGTTCGTGCAGCGCATTCGCGAGGCGGCCAATGCGAAGGATAAAGAACTCTCTGCCGCCGTCTTCTCCCATTATCCCGGGACTCTCCAGGAAATCGGGCAGGACTGGGAATCATGGGTCCGGGAGGAATTGCTTGATTACGTCTTTCCGATGAATTACTCATACAGCACTGAGATCGCTTCGAAGTGGGCTCGCAACCATATCAGCACGCTCGCCGGAGCCTCCGAGGATTGTCGTTTGTGGGAAGGTCTCCATCGGCATGCCAGCTACGATACGCCGCGTTTCATCCAACACGTCGAAGAGGTTCTGGAAACCGGAGTCGACGGCATAGTGATTTTCGAATACCCGAACATAACGGACCCGGATTTGAAAGCATTACAGGAGCTTTAGAAACCATGACCGGGAGGACAGAAGGATTTACGCTTATAGAATTGCTCGTTGTGATCGCGATCATCGCCATCCTGGCAGCGATGCTCATGCCGGCGCTGGAGGCGGCGCGTGAACAGGCGAATCGCGCCGTCTGCCTCAACAATCAGCGTCAGCTCTATCTTGCTGCCGTCTTATATGCCGGCGATTACAATGGTTTTCTCCCCCAATCCGGTCACCCAGCAGGGGGAAACAATATCAGTTTCTCGCAGCTCGGCAAACTCTCGACCAATGTTTATGTTGCCGAGTACGTTGGCATGCAGCTTTACTCGAATGTGCGTCAGTTTGGAGGGGAACCTCTGGATACCGTTTATGGCGCGGATACGGTACGCTGGTACACCCCCGATTTGCGCGGGCTGCTGTCGTGTCCGGGATCCCAATTGGCCCAGAGCGGAAGCTGGAAGGCCTGGGACCAGGAATTCGACTACTGGCTGACCGGATTCGGCGCGGGGACGACCGATGCATCCCGGGAAAAACTTCCGAATAACGGCCACAGTCGGTTGGTGAAAGCTGCCAGGGCTTATGAGGGGACGCCAAAGGCTTTTATTATCGACAACCTCTGGCTCCGTGAGATGTGGCATGCGACGTATCTGTATCACTACGCCACCGGCCACAGTCCCGGTGATCCAGTGGGCGTTAACGTCATTGCTGGAGACGGTTCCGGTCAATGGACGGAAGATATATATCAGGTCAACAGTTGGCTGGGTACAAAAGCAGCGCCGCTGGGTTATATCACGCAACAGTACTGGCATTACTGGGTTAATTCCGATTTTGAACAGTGCGTGGTCGGTACCGCCGACGGTGTCAATCATCTCTATAAAACTCCGTATAATCCAGAGGAGTATTATATGTGGCGAAACGAGTGGTATTGAGCTTCGCCTTTCGATCAGTGCTGAACGGGCAGAAACGACGTTTCCAATTTTTTAATCGACGCGCAACGTTACAGAAAGACACCGCGAATGAAGACATGTACAAGGCAGACGGAGACAACGGAGGAGCCGGTGTCCTCGTGGTTCTGGCTGACCGCGCTGAAAGTCGCCGTGGCGATAAGCGGCATGCTCCTTGTGGCGCCGGTCGGTCGGGCGCAGGAAAGCGTGACTCTGGAACTGGACCGGTCTCAGACGGCGGTGTTGGATCCGGTGCACTGGGACGAGGTCATGGCCGGGGAACGGTACTTCGACGCGGTGCGCGCCATGCTGGTGCGGTTCCCCGGAGCGGCGCAGAAGATTCACGCCCGGCTCCAGGATGGCTACGAGATTGAGAAGGCCGAACTGGTGCTGCAGTGGGAGGACCAGGAAGGGTCCCGTCCTCAGCGTGGCCGTTCAGGCTGGGGCGCCGATGAGCAGTATGAGAACAACCCGGGGAAGTGGCATGTCATCGCCCGGTTGCTGCGGCGGCCCTGGAGCACCGAGGATCCGGACCTCGGGCCCACTTTCAACGCGTATGTCAGGGGGCTGGGTTTCTGGAGGCGTGGAGGTGCCCGAGGCGATGGTGCCGACCGGTTTGCCAAGATTTTCGGTCCCGAGCCACTGCATCCGAAAGAAGAACCGGCCGAAGAGCAGG
The DNA here is from genome assembly GCA_046538485.1 of Candidatus Brocadiia bacterium. Classification (GTDB taxonomy): domain Bacteria; phylum Planctomycetota; class Brocadiia; order SM23-32; family SM23-32; genus JBKHIT01. Next base: position 23,650 of record JBKHIT010000014.1, read on the forward strand.
GGGCCGGAGCCGCTCCCTCCGTCGATGATGCTCTGGACGAGGACGAGGGGATGGCCGACGGGGAGGACTTGCTCCCCCAGGACGAGCCTCCGCCACCGATGGCGCGTCTGGATGTGACAGAGACCCTGGTGAATCCGGCCTACGGTGAGGGGATGGGGGAGCGTCTGCGCCGAGTGGCGGAGTGCGGATTTCAGGTGCACAAGAAGGAAATCCGCGACATGTCCTACCGCCGCTTCTGGGCCTACGACTGGGCGGTGAACATCGGTTACATGCGGATCTGGATCAAGCAGCCCCGACTGGTTGTCACGCTGCGCAAAGCACCGGATGCCACCTGCGAACCCCTGCCGCCCGCCGCGGACGTGACGGAGCTGGCGGAGGAGTTGCGGGCCGAGGGCGGGCGGGGGAAACCGAGCGTCTACTACTTGGAGAACCTGCCCGAACGCGCCGCCAGCCACTGGCAGCAGCCCGAGGGGATGCCCGACTGGCAGTGGGAGCGGATCGGCGACCTGCGCGCGCTGCACCGCGATCCGCACGCGACGCAACTTGCCCTGGGACGGAGTTTCAACTGGTATTCACTTTTCGCCGGGGACCGGGAGGCCTACATGAGCGCCATGCGGGAACTCCTGCGGATGCCCCCACGCACCTGGCACGGACACCTCAGTTCGGATTTTGCACTGCTTCCTTCTGCTTACGGTGATCTGTTGTCGGAAGGCGTAATGGACCATCTTAAGCTTTACTGGAAGGCCTGGCTCCACCCGGAGGTTGAGCGGGGTTCCGGCCGGGCGGGCGAGAAAAACATCGGCGGCGGACGCCACCGCGGCGGGCCCACCTATTTCCGCGGGTATTCCGACGGCGGCGGGACGATGAACTTCGGGCATAACGCGGTGATGGGAGCACTGCTGGGATCCCAGGTCATCGACGCTGAATATCCCCTGGAGGATGCGCGGCAGGGGCTCAATCGTCTTCTCCTCGGTCGCAATGGCCTCCGATCCGGCGCCCACCAGGAGATCGGCGACACCTACTACCAGGCGCTCTCGCTGGCTTCGCCCACAGCCATTGCTCATTTTGCCGAATCACCCACCGACCGACTCAAGGCACGCATCCACCGGGACCAGCTCCTGGAGGCCCTGATCTCAATGTACCACCCGGGTACCCGCCGGCTGACTCATCCGATGGGGCGAGGCCACTTCAAGTATCACCTCCTGCTTCAGGAGGGTCCCTACCACGCCCTGCACACCCTCTCCCGGGAGGGAACCCTGATCCACCTGGAAGATCTGGATGAGGATCGCACCCGTCCACCTGCCACCTGGGGAAAGGTGCATGGGCTCTCAATCCTGGGCAACGAGGCCCCGCCGATGCGCGTGGCCGTGCTCAGTCCCTGGATGGAACCTTATCTGGCCGATCCCATCTCCGCGGTCCTCGATGAGAAGACGTATCCGTGGACCGTCCACGCACGCGACTACTCGCCTGGATGCCGCGGCGGCGGCTGGCACGTCAACTACCTGAACGATCACTATGCGCTGGCGTCCCGCGACAACGCCAACAAAAACTATGGCGTCACCTCCGTGATCGCCCAGTGGCGCCGCCGGCCCGAGCAGGTTCAGGATCTTAATGACAGCGGTCACATGTTGCCGGATTTCAGCAGCAATGACCGCTTCACCAAAAGTGCGCTGAGCATGGCCGAGTTCGGCATCGTGCAGCACAACAACAAGATGATCGCCATGAAGCGGCTGCCCAAAACGGAGAGCATCGAGCGAAATGCCGACGGAAAACCGATTCTCTCCCTGCACACCTCCGCTCTGTTGCTGGCCTTCGGCGATACCTCTGAACGACAGGTGTGGATCAACGATGAACTGGCTGAAGAGGTTTCCGGTGCGCGCGAGGTTCCGGAAGGGGGATGGCAGAACCGCATCCGATCCGCCGGTGCCCGTGTGAGGGCTTCCGACGGTGACGTCATCACTATCCGCGACGGGGTCACCTATCTGGGCCTTATCCCCGTGACCGCCAATGCCATGAGCCGCCGCCGCGAGGTGGAAATCGCCTTCGAGCCACCGATTATGCTCATCCATAGTTACATCTACGACATGGGCCCCAAGGTTATCCGGGATGGCGTGGCCGACCTTTCCGCCGATCATGTTCTGACTGCGGAGGAGGGGACGGACGACATGGAGGAGGTCGCCGGCTTGCTGGATGAGGGGGACGAAAAGGATGCCCGACCGGCTCCCCTGGACCTGAACACATTGCAGTCACTGAAGGATGCCCCCACTGCCGGTTTCGTCGTCGAGATGGGTGATGCGACACAGTACGAGTCCTTCGAGGCCTTCCGCCGCCACATGAACGAGGTGGCTCTGGAGACTTCCTGGAACGAGGAGAAGCACTATCTGGACCTGCGCTACGAGAGTGGCGAGGACGTGCTGGAGATGTCCTACGATCCCCGCGCTTATCCCGCCAAAAAACGTTCCATCAACGGGAAGTGGCCCTACCTCCCCCAGAAAATTATGCGCGAGTCGAACTGGGCGATCCAGGGGCGCACCGGCGAACTTGAGAAAAACGGCGCCCGCCTGACCACCGCCGATGACCGGCACGCCTATCTGCTTGCCTCACCGGTCTCCGATCTCTATGTCGCTTATAATCCCACCCCGCACCGGCAGCCCTGGCGTCTGACCCTGCCCGAAGGGGCGGAGCTGCGGACCGATGGTGAGGTCGGCCTTCTGCGCGTGGCCGTCCGCCGAGAGGTTAACGGTGTCTGGGTCGATCACGTGAACGAAGAGGAGGCGGAGCAGTCCGGCGGTGCAAAGGGGTTGATGCTGTTCGGTTTTGCCGAACGTCCCGACGTTGAACTGAACGGCCGCTCCGTCCAGCCGGAAACCAGGATGATCGACGGGCGCGAGGCCTACTACGTCCCGTTCTAAGTCCACGTGTTTGTTCCTCGGTGACGCGTGGAATGCCCGGTGGTGCGGTTTTCCTGTAGGCTCCAATCCCGTTTCAGTTTCAGCGAACCGCGGTGGAGTCGACGGTCATCTCGGCGCAGTGATGCTGCTGTTCCCAGCGTTTATCTTCCAGGCGGAGCTTCTTTTTCTCCCGGCCGTGGGTGTCCAGGTCGCCGTCGATGGCGACAGGAATTTCGGGATAGCGAGAGACAAATCCGTCGATTGCGCGAAACTTCGGGTCACATTGCCATGTCGGAACACATGGTCCCGGCGGCGAGCCGTCTGGTGGTAAATTGCGAAGGTGATCCGGTCACTCTCGGTTTTTTCCTTGATCCAGAGGATCAGTTGCACATACTGATGGTGAACGGAAGCCCCTGTAAATGGTCGCGGGTTAACCTGAAGGTGAATGTTGATGATGAGAAATTGTTTTATTTCGATGCCCAGCAGGAACAAGTTCGGGAGCTATGGCCGAGAAATCCCCGCAACCAGCTTGTCTCTCTTGCGCCGGGAGAGGGTCGTCTTTTCCGTGTCGGCGGCACGGGGGAAGGGCCGAATTTCTGACCGCAACGTCTCATTCCCCGGAGCCTCCACGAGGCTCTGTCTGAAAATAGGCATCTGAATTAGAACGGAAGAAATTTTATGTTCATTGACATGCACGTTCATGTGTCGGAAAAACCGGAGACCCCTCGTTGCGGACAAAAGTGTTTTTCGACTCCAGAACATTTGATCCAGCGTTACGATGAAGTCGAGATTGAGAAGGGGGTGCTCCAGCCTCTGGTGAGTCCGGAAACGTACCTTCCGCAGTCGAATGAGGAGATACTGGCGATTTGTGAACGTTACCCTGATCGTTTTATACCGTTTTGTAATGTCGACCCGCGGGTGGCGACAGATGTCCCGCGGGTTTCCATCGCCGAGATTCTTGAGTATTACGCCGAGAAGGGGTGTTTTGGTGTCGGTGAGGTGACTGCGAATTTGAGCTTTCTGGACAGGAAAATGGACGATCTCTTTTCGGCTGCCGAGAATCTTGGGATGCCGCTTTGTTTTCATATCGCGGCCCAACCTGAGAATACTTATGGGATATACGATGAACCCGGTCTCCCGGGTCTTCAGCGGGCGCTGCAGTCTCACCCGGATCTGGTATTTCTGGGCCACTCCCAGCCGTTTTGGGCTGAAATGGCGGCTCTCCGTCTGCCCGGTGACCGCTATGGTTACCCGCAATATCCTGTGGATGAGGAAGGTGTGGTGCCGGAGATGATGCGGCGTTACCCCAATCTCTACGGGGATCTCTCGGCGGGTAGCGGTCATAACGCACTGGCCCGGGACCTTGATTACGCGGTGGATTTTATTGAGGAATTTCAGGACCGACTTGTCTTCGCGACGGACATCTGTGCGCCCGATACCGGGACCCCGCTCGTAGATTTATTGTGCAATTTGAGGGATGAAAACCGTATTAGTGAGGAAGTATTTGACAAGATTGCTCGTGAAAACGCCATTAAGTTATTGGAGCTTGAATCCGATGAGTGAATCCACAGAGGCAAAGGTTATGGATGTTGAAAAGGAAGAACTTGCGCTTTTCGGTGGACCGAAGGCGGTGGATATCGATCCAGAGGATATTTTTACCTGGCCGATCGTCACAGATGAAGACCGCGAGGCGGTCCTTGATGTTCTGAATCGAGGGGCGATGAGTGGCACCGACGTTACAAAGGAATTCGAGAAAGATTTTGCCGACTGGATCGGTTCGGAGTATGCCCTCGCTCATCCCAACGGCACCGCCGCCCTGAAAGCCGCCATGTGGGCCTGTGGGGTGAGAGCCGGGGACGAGATCATCTGCCCCAGCATTACCTATTGGGCCAGCGCGGTGCCGGCGCTTTCGCTGGGAGCAACCGTCAATTTCGCCGATATCGATCCCGAGACTTTGTGTATTGATCCGGATGATATCGAGCACAGAATCGGCCCGAAAACCAGAGCCATTGTGGTTGTGCATTACTGTGGTTATCCGGCCGAGATGGATCCTATTCTGGACATCGCGTCCCGCCACGATATCAGGGTCATCGAGGACAATTCCCATGCGCACGGTTCGCTCTACCACGGTAAAATGTGCGGAACGATGGGTGATATCGGGGCCATGAGCCTGATGAGCGGGAAAAGCCTGCCGATCGGGGAAGGGGGTATGATGGTGACAGATGACCGGGAGCTTTATGAGCGCTGTGTGGCCTGGGGGCACTACGAACGGACCGGCGCGCCTTCGAATTACAATCCGCCTGACAAACAGGTTGAAGATGAAGAACTGAGTCGTTTCGCCGGAGTGGCAATGGGCGGTGTAAAAAACCGGTTGAATCAAATGGCGTCGGCGATGGGACGCGTCCAGATGAAAAACTATCCGGAACGCATGGCCGAGATACAGAAAGCCATGAATCGTTTCTGGGACTTGCTGGAGGACGTGCCCGGTATGCGAGCCCATCGTTCTCCGAAGGATTCCGGTTCAACGATGGGTGGATGGTATCACTCTCGCGGTATTTACCACGGGGAGGAACTGGGCGGACTTCCCTGCGAGCGGTTCTGCGAGGCCGTGCGCGCCGAAGGAATTAATAACTGTTATCCGGGGGCGAACTTTCCGCTTCACACCCACGAGGTATTCCATTCCGCCGATCTTTTTGGCACGGGGAAACCGACGGCTCTTTCTTTCGGTGCACGGGATGTGCGACAGGGCGAGGGGACACTGCCTGTGGCGGAACGAATCGGCGAACTGTGTTTTGGGATCCCCTGGTTCAAACACGATCGCCCCGAGCAGATTGAGAAATACGCGAATGCTTACAGAAAAGTGGCCGCCCAGGCCGATCGTCTGCGCGAAACCGAAGATGACGAATAGTATTTGCGGGGAATGTCTCGTGGTGCAAAACGCACCAAAAATCAACGAGTCCCTTTGGTCTCTTCCGTCCCTTCTCCCCGCCACCCACCGCCGGGGGGAGCCGCCGCTGGTCGTTCTGCTATTTTGTTGCGAGATCTGAGGGTTTATGGACCGCGTTCTGAACTACAGCCTCCGGCTGAAGTCCAGTCCGCTCGCGGGGATTGAGGCGGACAAACAATAACAGCCTTGGGGTGAAAAGCCGCTTCTTCAGGCTAAACCACCTTCTCATCAGTTCTCAGAGCCGGATTTTTGGCTGAGAAGGGTTATGAACGGTGTTCCATAAAGATTCTACTCTGATTTGGCAAGAATGGCTTCCAATTATCCGTAAAATCCGGGCTAGCGTGTCCGGGATAAGCGCGGGCCAGCTCGGGGGTGGACCTCACTTCTGTCCAATCCATGAAATCTTCGCCGGCGTTGAGAAAAGGTTGTGTGGCCATTGGAAAACCGGCTGACAGCGAAAAGACGATTTTATTCATGAAAAAGAGGTCAGATCGAATTGCAAAAGCTTGACGCGTCCCACCGTGGCGAATATGGTCGTTTGATGAGCGAGGAGCTAGCGAAATGCCTCTGAGGAGGGCCACAGTATGAATCAACAGCTCGATGTGCGGCGGAATCGCTCTTTCGTTTTGTTGTCTGTTTTCTTTCTGCTGGGGGCCATCAGCTTCGGCGTCGCCGGGGAAAACGAAACCAATCCTGCCGGACATAACGCTCCGCTCAGAGCAATCGCTTACAGTCCGGACGGAGAGATGCTCGCAACGGCCGGCGAAACCGGGATTGTTAAATTATGGGACGTCCTCAGCGGCGAACTGAAGCAAAATCTCACCGGACATCAATTCTACGTCGACGATCTGGCTTTCAGCCCGGACGGAATATCCGTATCAGTCTCCGAACGGCGATGATCGGTTAATGTTGTTCATTGATCCGGCTTTTGAGCGCGCGCATAAACGGTTTTATGGGGCTCAGATTGGAGCGAAAGGTCTTGTCTGGTCGGCGCGTCACTGGCTGGGCGGAGATGTGGGGAGCGGGCCGATTTACGCAACGGCGGGACGGGAGGGGAAAGCCTGGACGCTTGAGGTGCGGATCCCCTGGCAGACCCTTCTGCGGGACAAAATCAACCAGAGGTATTTACCCCGACCCAAATCCGGGGACCGCATGGGTCTGAACATCGCCCGCAGCCGCTGTCAGTTGCCGTTTGAGAGATCGCTGTGGGCCGAAACATACAGCTGGGTGGCGTGGCTGCCCTGGCGGTGGGGGATCCTGCGACTGGAGTGACGGGGATGGACGGCTCTACTGACACAAGGTCGTACCTGTTTAGCCCAGAGATACCGCTTCAAGGGTCATTGCGAGTCCATCGCGAGATGGGCAAAGCAATCTCGCCGTTCTGCCGGCCCAACAGCGAGATTGCCGCGGCGAACATAGTTCGCGCGGCCCGCCGGCACATCGCTTGAACCGTTACCCCCGGCTCCCCCGCCGGGCCGGGATCGCCCGGGGCTACGTCTGAATCGGCCCTGCGGGCCTTTTTTGGAACGGCAAACGATACGCTTAACAGGTAATTATCTCGGTGGAAGGTCCGCCGTCGGCGGTGACGATTGTTTCTGTCTCTGCGGCTTCCGGACGCTGGCTGTCTTCGGACTGAGCCCAGTCGTCGGCCTTTTCACGGGGGGCCATGATGAGCCCGCCGACCAGAGCCGTGAAAGGCGCAACGGTCACCAGACCGAAACTACCCACAAGCGTCCGCAGGATCTCGGGCGCCACATAAACCATATTGAGGGTATTTGAGAGGGGAACGCCGCGGGCCATGAACGACATCATGAGGGTGATGTACCCCCCGGAATAGGCCAACAGGAGCGTTGTGGTCATGGTTCCCACTACCGCCCGCCCGACGTTGATGCCGGATCCCGGGATCTGCGACCCTTCCACCCCGGCTCGACTTTCGGCATATAAGATGTTGTCGGATGAACGTTAGCTGGTTTTGCGGCACCTGCGAGACATCTGTTAATCTGTGCTCAGAGGAGATTCAGCGCCCGTACCTGGCACGGGCTGTTCGATCTCTCGAAGGGTACGGATGCGCGGGGAGACAACAATCTTGATTTCATAGGCTTATCGGAGTAGATTTTTATTGGAAGGAGATAAATATGACGAGATACGAAGGTGAACGGCTCAACCGCGTCGCATTTCCTATGGGCGGAATCGGTGCGGGCATGATCTGTCTGGAGGGAACGGGCGGTTTATCCCATGTTTCCGTCCGCCACGAACCGGAGATTTTCAACGAACCATACACCTACGCGGCAATCTGTGTGAAAGGTGAGAAAAACACCGCGCGACTGCTGGAAGGTCCACTACCCGACGTGAAAAAGTTTGGTTTCCCGGGCGCAGGCAACGGGGCCGGCGACCGCGACTACGGTTTGCCGCGCTTCCACCGGGCCGCTTTCGAAACCCGTTTCCCCTTCAGCACCGTCCAGCTGGCCGACGATAATATTCCCCTGGATGTAGAACTGACCGGATGGAGCCCTTTCATCCCCGGCAATGCCGACGATAGCAGTCTGCCCGTCGCCGGACTTGAATATACCTTCACGAATAATACAAACAAGGTGGTCGAGAGCGTTTTTTCGTTCAACAGCCGGAATGTGATGGCGACCGGCAAGGATGGATCTTCCGTTCGGAGGACCGATAACGGTTTCGTTATGGAACAGGCTTCCAGCGAGGATCGTCCGTGGGACCAAGGAAGCCTCTTGGTGACCGTGGATGCTGAGGATGTGGGCGTAGACTGCTCCTGGTTCCGGGGGGAATGGTTTGATGCGCAGACGGTTGCCTGGGAGCAGGTGGCATCCGGCGAAGTGTTCGACCAGGACCCTCCCGCCGACGGGGCCCCAAGCCCGGGTGCCAGCCTTTATGTGCCTCTCACCCTTGAAGCCGGTGAATCGCGGACGGTCAACCTGCGATTGGCCTGGTACGTGCCGCGCTCAAACGTGCATGCGGGCGGCGGAAACTGCAGTTGTGAATCGGTGGAGTCGGAAGAATGTGATTGCTACACATCCTGGTATTCGCGAGCCTTCGACTCCATCGGCGATCTCGAAGAATACTGGTCGGCCGAATATGACCGCATGCGTATCGAGACGAAACAGTTTACGGATTGTTTTTACGACACGACGCTTCCGGAGGAGGTTGTGGAAGCCGTCGCCGCCAATCTGACGATCCTTAAATCCCCCACCGTCCTGCGTCAACAAGACGGGCGGATCTGGGCCTGGGAAGGATGTTGTGATAGCTCGGGATGCTGCCACGGCACCTGCACGCACGTGTGGGATTACGCGCAGGCGCTGCCGCATCTGTTCCCCGAGCTGGAACGATCGATGCGATGGACCGATTTCCACGAGAGCCAGGATGAAAATGGGCATCAGGCTTTCCGCACTCCGTTGCCGATCCGCGAGATGGGGCCGGATGAACACAATGGGTCGGCTGCGGCTGATGGACAGCTCGGCGGCATCATGCGGGTCTACCGCGAGTGGCGAATCAGCGGAGACAAACAGTGGCTGACTCAGATGTGGCCGCGGGCGAAGAAAGCCATGGATTACTGCATCGAGACGTGGGATCCGGATCGCGAAGGCGTGCTGCGGGAACCGCATCACAACACCTACGATATCGAGTTCTGGGGGCCTGACGGCATGTGCGGCAGTTTCTACGTCGGCGCGCTGGTTGCCACCGCGCGTATGGCACGAGAACTGGGCGAAGATGCTGCGGAATACGAAGAATTGGCCGATAAGGCGCGGGATTTCCTCGAAGAAGATCTCTTCAACGGCGAGTACTTCTACCAGAAGGTCCAGTGGAAAGACCTCCACGCCCCGCGTCCGGATGAGGCGGAGGAAGCGGGCGACAATTATTCACCGGAAGCGCTGGCCCTTTTGCAGGAGGAAGGTCCGAAATATCAGTACGGCACGGGATGTCTCTCGGATGGTGTGCTCGGAGCATGGCAGGGTCTGGCGTGCGGGTTGGGGGATATCCTGGATCGCGAGAAAGTCGAAAAACATCTGGTCTCCGTTTACCGCCACAACCTCAAATCGGATCTTTCCGATCACGCCAACCCCCAACGTCCGACGTTTGCTCTGGGAGATGAGGGCGGATTGTTGCTCTGTTCCTGGCCGCACGGGGGAAAACCAACATTGCCGTTTGTCTACAGCGACGAGGTATGGACCGGTATCGAATACCAGGTGGCCTCGCATCTGATGATGCTGGGACGGGTGGAGGAAGGGCTGGAGATCGTGCGCACGTGCCGGGACCGCTACGATGGAACGGTTCGAAATCCCTTTAATGAATATGAATGCGGACACTGGTACGCACGCGCGATGGCGTCGTATGCGATGTTGCAGGGGCTATCCGGTGCCCGCTACGATGCTGTGGAGCGGGTGTTGTATTTGAATCCGTCAATTGAAGGCGATTTCCGCGCTTTCCTGTGCACAGAGACGGGTTATGGAACGGTGGGGATTGAGGACGGTGAACCGTTCATCGAAGTGCGAAGCGGCGAGATTGAGATCGAGCGGATTGTGCGGGGCTAAGCGGCCCCGAAACCCATTATCGTGGGCTGAAGGCCCACCTAAATCCGCTCCCCAAATACCGTATCAGGAGCGGACTGGACTTCAGCCTAAGGCTGGAGTTCAGAACGCGGACCTGCAGCTCTTGAGCATTGTCCGGACTCGCAACAACTCTCGGCTTGTGGAAACTTTCCACAATATACCCCGGCCTCACGTATCCGGGAACAACGAAAACCTGAAGCCATCTATCCGGGCCTGAGGGCCCGGTCCACAGGCTGGAGAGCCTGTGCTACGTGCGTTTGCAGCATGGCGTATTGCAGTGACAGAACTGCCGGGAAAGCGCTTCTCAGGGCCAACGGCCCGGCAGATATCAGCCCGGGGGGAAGAGGGCTGAAGGTCCTCGGAGCCCCGGGTTAAGGCTCGGGGCAAGCTGTCTCCGAGGTCTCGCTCCCCACGTGTTCCGTCCCAGGAAATACTCGGTGCCCTGTTCCGGTTGATCTTCCACCAAACGCTTGATAGTATCCGGTTCCTATCGACGTTTGGCTTTCTGACGACTCGCTCCTCTTTTTGCCCGGTGGATAGCTATGCCTGATCTCAATACAGATCGCCCGAATATTCTTTTCCTTCACACCGATCAACACCGGTTCGACTACATGGGTTGCGCCGGTGCGGATTTTCTGAACACTCCGAATCTCGATCGGCTTGCCGAGCGCGGGATCCGGTTCAATAACTGCATGACCAACTCCCCGCTCTGCGCTCCGGCGCGGATCGGGCTGGCGACCGGCATGCAACCAGCCCGGGTCGGGTCACTGGGCAATGATTCTTTTGTCCCGCCGGATATGACGACCTACTACATGCGACTGCGCGATGCGGGATACAGAGTGGGGGCCGTGGGAAAATTGGATCTGGCCAAACCCGACAGTTTCAACGGACGTTACGGCGACCGACCGTGCGTCTACCAGTGGGGTTTTACCCATCCGGAGGAAATCGAGGGGAAAGTGCATTCCCTGCACCAGGATACCCCCAACGGACCCTACGGTCTGTGGCTCAAAGAAAAAGGTATGTGGGAAGATTATCGCCAGGAAGCGGTAGATCACTGGCGCGAACCGGATCGCTGGATAACGCCTTCAGAACTGCCGACCGAAACCTTCCTGGACAGTTATCAGGGACAACGGGCGGTCGATTGGATCAATAACATCGGCGAACGATTCCCCTGGCATCTGTTCGTCACGTTCTCCGGTCCTCACGTCCCGCACGATCCGCCCCGGGAGTTCGCCGATCGGTACGAAGGCAAACCGATGCCCGAGGCCGTGCCGATTCCCGAATGGGACGACCGTCCGAATCCATCAGAAACCAAACGCGATCCAGAATTTATCCAGCAATGCCGACGGATGTACTGCGCGTACATCGAACTGATCGATCACTGGATCGGTCGAATCCTCAATGCGCTCGAACAACGGGGATGGCTGGACGATACCTACATTTTCTTCTCGTCCGACCACGGAGAGATGCTGGGCGATCTGGGCCGATACTCCAAGAAATATCCGTATGAACCGTCTTTGCACGTGCCGCTGTTGGCCTCGGGACCGGGAATCCCCCAGGGCAAAACATCAGATGCTCTGGTCGAGACGATCGATCTGAACCCGACGATCTGCGAGCTGGCCGGTCTGCACCGTCAACCCAACATCGATGCCAGATCGCTGTGTGAAACCCTGGTCGAGCCAGCGCAAAAACACCGGGATGAAACCGTGTCGGTTATCCGCAAATGGCAGTGCGTGCGGACCGACCGCTACAAACTGGTCCATAATTTCAATACTTTCGATGAACTCTACGATCTACACGAGGATCCGGGTGAACAGCGCAATATTTACGAGGAGATGGCCGAGAAAGATCCCGACCTGATCCGGGACCTCCGCCGTCGGATAGGACAACGACATGGGGGAGCCAGCCCCTACGGCCAGCCGCGGGGGTAGAAGAACCTGCGGGATGATGGGCCTGGATCAACGCGTCATGGCAAGAAGAATCCCAGAGTCCCCGGAATGATACGGAAACTTTCTGCTGGAGTTGGTTATGTCGGGATGTGAATACAGATTGCCGGGATGGGCCATCGCGGATCGCCCTCTTCGGTGGGGGACCGGCCGGTTGGCGATTGTCCTCACAGTATCCTTCATGTTTTGCGTTTTCTGTGTTCCGTTACGGGCGGGGGAGAGCGCCGAGAAGAAACCAATCCCCGTCATTTTCGATACCGATATCGGCGAGGATATCGACGATCTCTGGGCGCTGGTCTACCTGGTGCGTTCCCCGGAGATCGACGTCAAACTCATCACCACCGGTTTCACGCTGCCGGTCAAGAAAGCGAAGATCGTCGCCAAAACGCTCGGTCGGATAGGCCGAACGGATATCCCCGTCGGGGCTGGGGTCGGACGCCGAGACTATAACACGAATTACCGACCCTGGGTCGATGATTTTGACCTGAAAGACTACAAGGGGAAAGTCTACAAAGACGGTGTGGGAAAGCTTATTGAGACCGTCTATGCCGACAAAAGCGGACGGCTCAAGATAATCGCCGTCGGGCCGATGCAGACACTCGCCGGGGTGCTGAAGCGCGATCCGTCCATCGCAAAAAAAGCGGAGTTGATCGCGATGGCCGGGAATTTCAGCCATCTGGACAAGAAAGATTCGGCTAAATTGCGCGCGGAAAGCAACGTAAGATGCAAAATCCCAGAAGCGCAAAAAGTCTTCGCGGCAAACTGGAAAAAGATCCTCGTTGCGCCCGCCGAATCGTCCCGAAGAGTTCAGCTCTTCGACGAACGCTACAAACACGTGCGCCACAGTGATGATCCCGGAGCGAAGACGATCATGGAGGTGTATGATCTCTGGGAAGAAAACGCCAATTGGGCAAATTATGATACGAAAACTCAAAGTTCGCATTTGTACGATACCATGGCCGTCCACATGGCATGGAACACTTCACCGTTCAAAATCGAGCCTCTGCTCATGCGAGTTACTGACAGGGGGCACACGGTCGTCGAGAAGGAAAAGGGCCACCGCGTGTTTGTGGCCCGAAAATGGGTTGATGACGACGAACTGCGGCACTTCAAGACCGAACTCGTCCGACGGATTGCCGGTTCGCTTCCCCGAACCGGAGTTCGGCTCGGGGTGGCCGATGCCACTGCCAGCGTGAACCAGGAACAGGCCCGCAAAGTTCTCACCGGGGGAAAACTGCATCGTCAGAACAAAGCATGGTCGGCCAGGAGAACCGACAAAAAATCGCAGTGGTTCCAGCTTGAGCTGAGTCAGCTCGCCGAGGTGCGGATGCTTAAGGTTGCCTTCGCCCATGGACGGCGCTGGCCGGAAAAAGTCGAGATCCGCACCTCCACCGATGGCAACCGGTGGCAGACGTTGTTGGATACGGTCAACAAGACGAAGACAAGTAAGTTCAAATCGTATAAGCTCAAACCGACTCGGGCTAAATACATCCGGGTGGTGGTCAAGGGGCACGGGACATGGCACGCGACGATTGTCAAAGGCGTGCGGGTGTACGGTCTTCGAGCGGAAAGACCACAAAAAACCGGCCGGTGAGTCCAAATGATCAAGAAACTGGATAGTGATACTATGAAAAGAAAAACAAACGGGCCGGAACGTGAGACTCCCCCGAACCTTTTGTTCGTTTTCGCGGACCAGCTCGGGGCGGCGTACATGGGGTGTTACGGGCATCCGCAGGTGCAGACGCCTAATCTGGACCGCTTGGCCGGGGAGTCTGTGTTCTTCCGAAACGCCTACGCTGCAACGCCTTTGTGCACGCCTTTCCGCGGCACGCTGTTTACGGGGAGATACCCGGTGCAGACGGGAATCTGGCGCAACAGCTACCGTATCCCGGTTTCGGAAACCACGCTGGCGGAACTGTTCAATGAGGCCGGTTACGCGACGAGTTATGTGGGCAAATGGCATCTGGCGGGACCACCCCGCAAGACGTGGGTGCCGCCGATTGAACGGGCCGGGTTCCAGGATTTCGTCGGCTGGGACTGTGGACACGTGCGGCATATCAACCAGGAGTATTTCGATGGCGACGATCCTGAAATCCTGAAGATGCCCGGACATGAAACCGATGCGATGACCGACATCGCTCGGGAGCGGCTTCGCCGGTGTGCCGAAGGTGAAAATCCATTTTGCATGTTCGTATCCTACCAGGCGCCGCATCCATTCTGTGAGCCGCCGGATGAATACCTCGATTTGTACCGGGATCGTTCGCTTTCGTATCGACCGACCGTCGACCACGATGCCCGCTTCACGGGCTACGGCGAAGAATCCGCCGAGATGCCTGTCAGGGAATGGACCGAGCGGTATTTTGGCGAGATCAGCCATCTCGATGCCGCCATCGGGCGTCTGCTCGGGGAACTCGAGGGTCTGGGATTCGCCGACGACACCGTGGTTGTGTTTTCATCGGATCACGGGGACATGGGCGGTTGCCGCGGATTGTTCGAGAAAGCTGTACCGTACGAGGAGGCAAGCTGGATCCCTCTGATTGTGAGGTTGCCGGGACAGGAGAAGGGCCGCGAGACGGACGCGCTGTTTTCATCTGTCGACTTTTTGCCGACACTTCTCGGTCTGTGTGAATTGCCACCGGCCGGGTCAGCGGAAGGCGTCGATTATGCTCCTTTGCTGCGTTCGGAGAGTGATGCTGAAAGACGCGAGCATTTAATCATGCAGCTTGAGGACTGGTCCTGCATTCGGTCCGGGGATATTAAACTGACGCTTGATCCTGAAGGGACAATCCCGCGGGAGCTTTATCGTCTGAGCGACGACCCGTTCGAGCAGACCAATCTCGTCGCAGAAGCCGAAGAGCAGCGAACCGTCGAAGAGCTTCAGGAAACTTACGTGAGCTGGCTGGAGGATGCCCGGACCCGCGTCGGGAACGTCGCAGAGGCGTCCATGGTGTCGCCGGCGCTACGTGAATCAGATGCCGACGCACAAGGCGGCGGGAACAAGACAATCTGAGGAGAGGACGATACCCGGCGCACGGCAGGGACCGACGCTCCCGGCTGGCCCCGTGAAGAGTAAAAGGAGCCATTTGCGTTGATCAGAAATGCTGGAGTTGTTGAGAAGATGGTTTAGCCTCAAGTCCAGTTTCGCCCGCCGTTGGCAGGCTCAGCTGAACTCGAGTCTGCAGGATACGCGGTCGAGAAGCGGGGCCTGAATGCTTGAACGGGACCGTTGCAGAGGGTAAGCTCTGTATAAAGTTGCCTGTTTGATTCTGAGAAGAATAGGAGGACATTATGTCTGATCTGGTTCGAGTGTCTCCAGAAGAGGCCGGTCGTGCTTGTGCCTGGTGCGGGAAGACTATAGCGGACAACACGCCGGTCTTCGGTATGGGCGGCAAATTGAGGCCTGGCGCCGATCTGTCTGAGTTTGAGGGAGCCGGTGTTCGCATGGAACTCGTTACTGAAGACCGTAGCGTTATTGCTATTGTGCCACCACCGGACTCCGACGCTGCAAGGGATGGCTACGATTTCATGTTCATGGTTTGCTCGGAAGCCTGTGGGGCAGAACTGAAGCGCACATTGGATGCCGAACGAGAGCTGGGGGATGCGCTTTTTGAGAAGGTCAATAGAATAGAAGGTAACTGAGAACTCCCAACCAGCGGAAGAACGCCAAAGAAGGTTACAAACGTTGGCGGGCAGTTGCCGGGGACATGCGCTTCAATCCACTATTGCTTTTTGTAGCCATATCTGGAGCACTGTCAATGACCGCAAATGCACAAGATTCACCCGTTAAAACGGTTGTGTTTCCCAAAGATGGGAGAACTGTCCATCGCATTCCCTCAATTGTCGTATCCACGGACGGCACGATTTTGGCATTTGCCGACAGACGCGTGGGTTCGAGGAGCGATTGGGGCCACCGTACGGACATTGTTCTGCGCCGCAGCACGGACAACGGAGAAACGTGGCAACCGGTGCAGACGCTTTTCGGCCAGGACTCCGTCTGCGCGCACGGCGGTCCTGCGCTTGTCGACCGACAGGCGGGACGAGTCTTCAAGTTTTTCCGAAAAGCGCCAGCGGCATTCAAGAATTCGACTGAAATGGTCAAGGCTATGGCCGAACGCGAGGAATATGTGAAATGGGTGGAGTGGGGCGCAGGGAACTACGTCTGTACGAGCGACGATGACGGCAAAAGCTGGACGGAACCGAAGCGACTGGATATAGTTCATCCCGAGATCAAAGACTTGACTCAGGTCGGGAACGGCATCCACGGAGTTCAACTTGACGACGGTACGCTGGTGATCCAGGGCGGCGGAGGTCTGCGTCGCCGTCTGCAACGCTGGGAAGACAGGTCAAAGCTGTCTTTTTTGTTGCTGAGCACGAACGGAGGGCAGACGTGGGAGATCGGCGCTCAATGGCCCGTTGCCGGTGCAATGAGGGAATTCGCTCTGGCGCCCCTTGCCGGCGGACGGCTCTATGTGAATCAGCGGGCACGGTCTTTTCGCCGCGTCGCGTGGCTGAAGGGAGTTCAAGACGAGACGGTCACCCAGCAGCCCGACAAAAACTTGATCGATCCGGGGTGTCACGCTGGTTTGGTCATGCTTCGTCAAGCCGTGGATGGCCAATCTGTCTTGCTGTTCAGCAACCCCCCGAATGTCAATCCTCATCCAGATGAATTTTATCCCGAAGGACGTTACGGTCTCGCCCTGCGTATGAGTTTGGACGAAGGCAAAACCTGGTCGCCGGCCAGGCAACTTGAGAAAGGGCTCTCCGCCTACAGCGATCTGGCCGAGGGCCGCGATGGCACAATTTACTGTCTTTATGAAACCGGCAAGTCGTTCTACTCCGAAAATGTCACGGTGGCACGTTTTGGTATTGAGTGGTTACAGACGGAATAGGCCCTGAGGTTTTGCTGTTGCTGTATCACGGCGAAAAAAGGAGGCCAACATGCAACGGATGAGAGGAGATTCTATTTGGCCGGAGAAATAGAATGAGATGTGTCACAGAACCTGAGAGGAATCTTCCTGTAATCGATGAAAAGGATGTCGTTGTGGTTGGCGCTGGACCGGCGGGGATCGGTGCCGCTATCGGTGCGGCTCGGGCCGGTGCGAGGACGCTCCTCCTGGAGCGATACGGATGTGTGGGCGGCAATATGACGGTGGGCGGTGTCCTCAATATCCGGCAGTACACGGACGATGAAAAACAGATTATTGGTGGTGTGGCAGGAGAGCTTGCGGAGCGGATCCGTGAAAGAGGCGGCACGCGCGAGACGCCGGCTGAGGGACGCTATGTGCGGCACGATCCGGAGATTACCAAGTATGTAGCCCAGGAGATGCTGCTGGAAGAAGGTGTGAAACTTCTTCTTCACACCGATTTCGCGGATGCTGTTGTCGAGAAGGACAAAGTGCAAGGTGTGGTTACGGAGAGCAAGTCAGGGCGGTCGGCGATTCTGGCAAACGCGCATTGTTCTATTTTCGCATCGGATGTCGCGCAGCGATTGCGGTTGCGAGAAATTTCTACCAGAATGTTATAACGATCGGGCATTTGATACTGTCTTTTCAGGAGGCGATTCGTGGCTGAGCGGAACTTTTCGATGATTGAATATTTCAACCGGTTGGCAGCGGAACATGTTCCCGAGATGTCTTTCCAGGGAGAGACCGAACAGGACTGGCGCGACTGGCGGGAAAAGGGGTTTCCGAAACTGAAAGAGCTGCTCGGCTCCATGCCAGAACCGGCTGAATTGAATCCGGAGGTTGTTTATGGGGTTGAAGAAAACGGTCTGACACGAGAACGGGTTGTTATTGACACAGAAGAGCATATGTCCGTTCCCTGCGTGGTTCTAAAGCCGGTTGACATGGCCGACGATGGTGCTAACGCCGCCATCGTTTGCAGTCATGGGCACGGTTTGTACGGGAAAGAGAGCGTTACCGGAAACAGGTCTCTTGCGGAAATCGGAAACCGGATTGAGCAACATAATTACAATTATGGGGAGCAGATGGCGCGGCACGGGTATCTTACCATCTCCCCGGATTTGCGCGTTTTTGGCGAACGGTCCGATGGTGGGGATCCGTATCCCGGTCGCGATCCGTGCAACGTTCAGTTCATAAGGGGCATGATTCTCGGCGTTTATACGTTAACGCTGAATATTTTTGATATGACCCGGATTGTGGATTATCTTGAGACGCGGCCGGAGGTTGATCCTGAACATATTGGGATGATGGGGCTGAGCCAGGGGGGGACGATGACAACTTTCACCACGGCTGTAGAGCCGCGGATCAAGGCGGCCGATATCATTGGATATATGGCAACCTGGCGGGGGATGGGCATCAAGGACGCCAATTTTTGTGGTTCGCAGGTGGTGCCTGACATCTTTCGGTATTTTGATATAGCCGACGTCGCCGGGTTCATTGCCCCACGGCCACTTCTGCTTGAGATGGGTATTCAAGATACATGTTTTCACATTGATGAGATGCTTCCGAATGCCGACCGGGTCAAGGAGATATATCGGGCGGCCGGGGCGGCCGAAGACCTTCACATGGATATCCACCCCGGGGGACATGCTTTTGCGGGGAACAAAGCATTCGATTTTTTCGATCGCTACCTGTGAGACCAGAGCGTGCCGCCGGGCTCAGGGGTATTTGACAGGGGGAGTAAAGCAGGTATAATGCCAACAAAAGCGTTGTAGAACACCATGCTGGGTTTCAGGAGTATGGCGGATGTGTTTTGGTGCGGGGGTTGCTGCTGAAGATTAGTTATGGTTTTCGGCCAGGGGGGGCGAGCTGCGTATGGTGCCGTTGAATTCACAGAACCTACGCCCCCGGATTTTACGGATAATTTGGATAAACGATTGTTAAAATGAAACCGTTGTTTTTTGCCGGATATCGTTCAAAGTTCTTGCCAGCCAAAAATCCGGGCTAAAAGACGGTGGAATAGATTTGACAAGAAAAAATTTCCAGTAACAGGCTGAAGGTAGATCCCGGAAAAATTAAAATAAACGGATTTTTCACAAACAGGATAACAACATTTCCCGATATGGCGTTGTCAGCCGTGAAATATGGGCCGTTTGGTGATATTTTGTTCTTTGGCTTATTTTGAGGGTCCGCAGCCCGAACCAACTGTAACGACAAACTTAAATCCGAGGTGGCAAAATGCAGAAGAGCCGATTTCCCTTCAGGCATATTTTTCTCGCGCACCAAATCATGTTCCGCCCCAGTTTGATGCCGCGTTTACGGCGGGGAAGAATTCTTCTGGCTGTTTTTGGACTATTTGTTTTTATCCTGTTCGCGCCGCCAAATTATGCTGCTGAAACTCCAAATTCGGCCGGTCCGGTTGCGCGGCTGGATACGCCGATATTTCGTATTCCTTTCACGAACAACCCGCCGACGATCGACGGGCCGATGAAAGAAGGCGAGTGGCAGGATGCCTCCGCGCTATCGGGTTTTTGGTATGATTTTGCCGCTGCAAAATTCTTGTATCTGGCACCCAAAGAGACCCAGCTTGAGGTCTATGGTGCTTACGATAAGGAAAATCTCTACATTGCATACACTTCACCTGTTTACCCGCCGGGTTCGTGGTTGAAAGCGCGCGGGCGCTTCCCTGATGTCACGCATCACCCCCGTTTTGGCATTATTTGGGACGACCACATCGAACTGGAGATACGGCCTTACCACGACAATGTCAAAGGGTTTCGCCTCGGGCTTTTCAAATGGTTTGTCAATCCGACGGGCACGGTTGCCGACCTTTATTGGTCTCAGAAGGGGGGAGAGCAGGGGAAATGGCTCTCCCAGATGAAAGCCCAGTGTAACGTAACGCCAGACCGCTGGACTCTGGAGATGGCGATTCCCCTCGAGCGACTTGTCCACGGGGCTTACGCGGGGCAGGAAAAGGATGGCGAAAAGTATGTCAAGCTTCCCCCCCCACCCGGAACCGCCTACCGGGTCTGGTTTACCCGCGGGATCGGTGGTAATGGTGGATTCTATAATGCTTTTGACAACCACGTCTGGAATACGACGAAAACAAAAATGATTCTGGATCCCGATTGCGTCAGTTTCCAGATCAACGAGCTCGGGCCGATTATGGAAGACATTATTGATGTGCAGATGACTGTCAAAAACCACAGCAAGCGTTCGCAGACGCTGCGGTTGGGATTTTTCGCCGAGAGCGCAGCCGGGACGATCTATTCCAGTTACGAAAGCGGAAAATTGAGCGACGGGTTGCTGGAACTGGTCCCCGGTGAGGTCCGGAAAATCCGTCTGAAAAAGCCTTTCCCGGGAATCACTACGGTCGGTAATACCCTCTGGTTCGATGTTCGCACCGCCGGTCGGCCAGCCAAACCGGTTTTCATGACGCGGCTCATTGATTTCCATTCTCAGGATGCGGATCTTATCCCCGAGGATGGGAAAGATTTCAAATCGCGCCGGCTCGACGTCATTGAAGAAGAGCTGCGTCCGCCCCGCCAGGACTTTGATTTCACATACAACTACTCGAAATTCTCCAACCGTATCAGCGGTATTGTGGATATCGGGATCTACGGCGCCAGTAAGGAAGCAAAACGGGCTGTGGAAGCCAAACTGACGGTTCTGGATCGCACGAAGGGTGGCGAAATCGTTACCAGCAAAAAGGAACCGTTTACAGGTAATTTCGCCTGTTTTCTTTTCGATATGCCGAAGTTGACCCCCGACCACACCTACACGGTCTCCGTCCTGCTTTTCGATGAGAACAAGAGGATTGTGGGGGAGGACAGATCCAATGAGTTCACTCCGGGAGGTGATTTCAAGCACGCGGAGAAAATGAAAGAAAAAGGGCGGGAAGGGGTTGATATCGTCCCGGTCGAAGAATGGAAACACCACGAAATCGGGCTCGACGACGTTGTCTGGGAACCGTTCACCGAAATGAAAGTCGGTCCCGATGGATTTGAGACGCTCAAACATCGTTTCGATCTTGCGGACTCCGGCCTGCCGCAACAAATTTATATTAAACCGAACGCGTGGGATCTGCCCCTGGAGGAACGGGGACAGGATTCTCAATTAGAGGCTGAAGAACTGCAGAAAATCGGCAGAGGCCCGCAGCTGCGTCGCGCGATGCGCCTTGTGGTCAAGGCCGGGGACGAACGCTACCCGGCCAAAGTGACCAAAAAGGCCCGGTTGGTCAAAGAGTGGAAAAGCGAACTGGAGTATGGGTCAGAGCTCCAGGCCGGCCCGCTCAAGGTCAAACTGCGCACCCGCTACGACTGTGACGGTTCAATGCATTGTTCGCTGACATACGGTGCGGACAAGGCGGTTCAGGTGGACGGATTTGAGTTGGTCACTGATGTGGGCGGGCCGGTTAATCTGGTGGCGAGCGGCATCTCCGGGGCCGGAATGGCCGGTTCCGATCGCTGGGAGTGCACGCTTCCGCACACAACGGGGGTGGTCTGGGATAGCGCCAATATCGAACCCCCCGACCTGTTCTACTCTCAGTTCGTCCCGTTCATCTTTTTCGGGACCGGTGACCGTGGATTCACCTGGTATGCATCGTCGGATCGCTACTGGGAACTGGATCGAGATGGCTCCTCGATGATTCTCTCGCGCAACGCGCGCGGGGAAGTCACATGGAGGGTAAAATTCGTCAATCATGCGAGCACCATCGAGGGACATCAGACGCTTCAGTTTCATGTGTTGACTCACCCTGCCAAACCAAAACCGAAAAATTACAGGAAGATTTCCTGGCTTTACCGCGGGGATACCTGGGCGCTGGGGTATCAGGTTGAACCACTCGAACTGTCCGAGGAAGTTCTCAAAGAGCAATGGCGTTTTGCCGCGAGTGCGCCGGAAGATGTGCCTTTCGAGAAAGCGCATACGTGGCGGAAGGAAACCGCTCCATGGCGGCGTTTCGGGCGTTGGCGAAATGTCGGCGTGGCCCCGGGGCTGGACTATCGGTTCGAACAACGTCTGCTGTATTATTTCGAACGACAGATTCGTGTCGGTCGACGTCACGGATACTGGTGGGATGAATACTGGCCGGGGTTCGGGCGGTCGGACAATCTGGCGGAGGGTAATTCCTACCTTCGTGACCCGGAAGATGTGCGGGAGAAAGAACTCCCCTGGCAGAGCGGTTTCACCGGCGATCACATGCGCCGTGCCCAGAAAAGACTGGCGCGGGTCTCCGCCAAAAACAACGTTCCACAACGGCAATACCACTGGGCGAACAACGCTGCCACCCTTTACGAATCGGTTGCCTGGGACTGCCAGCTTGTCGAAGAATGTGGGGCAGGACACCGATCTTTTGATCTCGATATCGTCACCCAGTTCCCCAGCAGTCTCTGGCGCTATGAGTCTCATCACTTTACCGGACTGGTGAGCCGTCTGGTTGCCGATCATCTGCCGACACGGGCAGGCGACGACTTGCGTCCCGAGCGCCAGTATTTTGGACGCGCGCTTCTCAATGATATCGGCGTTTGCTTCGATGGGCCTCACGGACGGTTCCATAACGTCGAACAGGGAATTCGTTTGATCAATGAACTGACGGAATTTGGGTTTTTTGAAAGCACAGATACCGAACTGATTCCCTACTGGCGCAGCGAACATATCGTGCGGCTCGGCGAAGGCAGACGCCAGGATTCTCATCTGTCGGCGTTGAGCGATCAGCTTCCAAGGGATCACCTCTATGTCACGGCCTACCGTCGGCCCATCGAAAAAAATGGGCAAAAGGGCTACAAAGTGCTTTTTGTGCTCATGAACGAATACGATGAACCGGTTCGCACGAAACTCCACATCCTGAAAGGCGAACGTCTTTTCGGAGGTCCCAACGATCTACGGCTCAGCGATATGGTTTCTGAACTTTCCTTGCCGGAAGGCCTGAGCGCTGAAGATCTGGGCCGATGGGCCGGAGATGCGAAAGATACTCAGGTGCTGAAGAACCTGGAGAGCGGCGGGTTTGTCACGCGCTCCGAAGGTGACCCCGGCGAGACCTACGGCCCAATCTGGATCCCCCATCACAATTATCGCGTGTTTTACGGATATGCCCTGGCCGGAGAATGACTCTGTCGGCCACGAGAGGAGTGAAAAATGATGAAAACTGCTAAGATCGTCCCGCTGGTGGTGTGCTTTGTTGTGGCGGTGGCCTCCGCCGCTGGCCCTCAAGCAAAGGAGCCGTTCCAACCTATCAGCGGTGAAGGGGATGCACTGGAAACCGTCAGGCATGAGTTCGCGATCTCCGAGACGGGGCTCCCCGCTCAGATCGAAATTAAGGCTGCCAAACAGGAAATCCCCCCCGAGAAACGCAACAAGCCTCAGGAAGTCAGTGACCGTGAGCTGCTGCAGATCGGTCGCGGTAAGCAACTTCGATCTCCCATGCTCCTTCAGGCCACAGTGGAGGGAAAAGCCGCCGAAATCGACCTGAAAAAACCGGCCAAACTGACCGATGAAAATGCCGATCAGCGCACCTACAAAGCGCGATTCCAGACCGGGCCCGTTGTTGTGGATCTGACAATGCAATACCAGTGCGATGGCTCTATGATCGGCGAGATCGAATACCGCGCAAAAGGACAACGGATCGATTCCCTGGAGCTGATACTGCCGCTTTCAGGACCCGTCACACTCGCCTGGGCCGGACCTCGACCGGGGAAAAAAGGAATCAAAAGCACGCGCGGGCTCAATCCCGCGGTCCCCGGCGACCTCGATAAAGTGGTGTGGGATAATACCTCCGATGCGAAAATGCGGGCCGCGAATGAGTCGTTCGCCGGTTACCTTTTCTTTGGCAGCCGCGACCGGGGTTTCACGTGGATTTGCCAGAATAAGAAAGGCTGGCAGATTGATTCCTCTCAGCCGATGATGACCATGAAACGGGACGAAGCGGGGGCTCTGACCTGGCGAGCGAAATTGGTGAATCACCCGATGAATCTGAAAGGGAAACACCGGGTCAAATTCGGGCTGATGGTTCATCCCGCCCGGCCCCGGCTGGAGGACCGACGTGAAAAACAATGGTTTCAATGGCCTGTGAAAGAGACTCCGCGACAGATCAGCCCTTTGGAGTTTTCTCTTGCTGATCGACAAAAAGCTTTCGCGGAAAAACCGGAAGTGCTCAGTGCTCTGACCGGCCCGGCTCTTGAATCGTGCTCCCCGTATATGGAGCTGACGGGGCAAGCCGGGGCTGCGATGATATCGCCGGAGAAGGACACCGTGGATCTTTATCCGGAGCCGCTTTTTTCTGTTCTGGCCGGATCGTATACCGGCCTGACAACGCGCATTCGTCCGAACGTGCGCGAAGTCGTCGCAGCGGGTGATAATCCGGCATACGACCGCCAGATTCTGGGGCGGGCGCTGTTGCATGATATCGGCGCCTCACTTCAGGGAATGTCCCAGCCTGTGCATTACGTCAGGTTGCTGCGGATTCTGAAGGATTTCGGGTTTTTCGATGCAGCGCAGATAGAAGTCCTGCCCTACTGGCAGAATGGTGAATATGTTCGATACGGAGAACAGTATGAGAAGGAAGACGCTTTTGAAGTTACCAGCGAGAATCCTGCGTCAGGAGTGCGCGTGACGGTTTTCCGTCGTCCGCGAGACGAGGGCGGATACGAAGCGCTGTTTGTGGTTATGAACGAACGTGAAAATGACGTGCGCCAGCGGCTGTATGTTCTGGACCCCGGTCGCATATTCGGCGGGACCAACCAGTTCGAGCTGGCGGATGCTGCAAAGGGACTTGATTTCAGCGGAGTTCCTGATGACAGCGATTGGCGGCGCGGCAAAGTGATCGGGGCTGTGAAGGGAAGGGGTAAAAAATCTCGAATGGCTCTGAAAGATCTGGAGAGTGGGGGGGCTGTGCGGGCGCCCAAAAACCAGCCGGCGGGGGCGGAGGTCTACGGTCCGCTTTTCGTAAGATCCCATAATTATCGTATACTATATGGACACGGGGGAAAATGATCCGGACCCATTTTTGGTGATGGAGGTAACAAAAATGCAAAGAATTCTATCCTTCTGTATCGCGCTGGCTCTCTCTTGCGCTTTTCTGGCGCCGATAGCGACCCCTGCAGAGAAGGAGGAGAAGTCGGCAGAAGGAAAAATCAAAGGTCACCGCACGATTGTTCTGAAGAAAGGCGATGAGATCCCCCGGGATTTTCATCAACGGCAGGGGCCCGCCGGGATCATCCGCCAGATCGAGCAATTTATGGAAAAGCTTCCCGAAGACCACACGGCAAAAATAGTCATCGGGAAATTTCTCAACCAGAATTACGGGGGATACGACGACAGAATTGACCGGATGGTTATGCTTGGTCCCGATGGTAAGAAAGATGGCCTGGAGAAAACGTATGCCGGCGGGGGCGAAGGTGGGGGAGGGTTGAAACGCGAAATTCAATGGAAAGACGGCATTCGCCATGGAACGGAAAAAGTTTATTCACGTGGGCCCGGTCACGGGCTCTACGTTCAGGAGACGATCCCCTGGGTGAAAGGGAAGGTGCATGGAACGGTGCAGGTTTTTTACCCGGACGGCGAGGTGATGGCGAAAGTACCCTACGTGCACGGGAAACAAGAAGGCGTGAGCAAAAGTTTCAGCGAGGAAGGCAAACTCACACAGGTTGTTCTTTATAAGAAGGGGAAGCGTGAGGGGAAAATGATCCAGTACTGGCCGAAGACCGGCAAAAAGAAAAAAGTGGTCCCGTGTGAAAACGGTATGGTCGACGGCACAGCTCGTTTGTTCTACGATGATGGCACTTTAAAGGCCGAAATGCCGTTTCGCGAGGATACACTCCACGGGGTGGAGAAACGATACGACGAGGACGGCGAACTCCAACGCAAACGATATTGGCTTGATGGCGAGCTGGTCCCCGAGGGTGTTTTCAAAGATAAATACAAAAAGGATTAGAACCCGTCACCGCGGTTTTTGGCGTGTTGCGGAAAACTTTTTTGATCGCAAGTGAGGATGGTGGATGGAAACAAAAATTGAACCGTCTGTTGCCGACGAATTTTCGGATTTGATCGATGCTGTCAAGCACGAAATCCACAAGGTGATCGTGGGTCAGGAACAGCTCGTCAATCAAACTCTCCAGTGCATTTTCTGCCATAATCACGCGCTCCTGATGGGGGTGCCTGGTCTGGCTAAGACATTGCTGGTGACGACGATATCGGAGGTCATGGGGGTGAGTTTCCGGCGTATACAGTTTACCCCTGACCTGATGCCGTCGGATATCACCGGCACGGAAGTCCTGCAGGAGGATCCGGAGAGCGGTCAGCGGGTTTTTGAGTTCGTGGAAGGGCCGCTTTTTGCTAACATGATTCTGGCGGATGAGATCAACCGGACCCCACCAAAGACGCAGGCCGCGCTTCTGGAGGCCATGCAGGAGAAGCAGGTGACGATCGGCAATACGAAATATTCGCTCAACCTCCCCTTCTTTGTGCTGGCCACTCAGAACCCGATCGAACAGGAAGGCACGTATAATCTCCCCGAAGCCCAGCTCGACCGTTTCATGTATCTGATCAAGGTGGATTATCCCGAAACCGACGAGGAGATCGAGGTTCTTAAGCGGACAACGACAAATTATAGTGCGCAACCTGAGCAGATTATGGAAGGGGAAGATATCCTCCGTTATCAGAAAGTCATCCGCGATGTCCTCGTGCGCGATGATCTCTATGATTACGTGCTGAAACTGGTGCAGGCAACGAGGGTGGGTAAAGATTACTGTCTGCCGTATGTGGACAAATGGGTGTCCTGGGGAGCGGGACCCCGCGCGTGCCAGTATCTGCTGTTCGGTTCCAAGGCCCGGGCGTTCTTCCAGGGTCGTCCCCATATTACCACGGAAGATATTCAGGCCGTGGCGAAACCGGTTATGCGGCATCGGGTTCTGGTGAACTATGCCGCGATCTCCGAAGGATTGTCCTCCGATGACGTCGTCGAACGTATCCTTGAAGAAGTGCCGGCTCCCGGCGAAACAGTCAAAGCCTGAGAGGACTTTCCGTGAGCCAATCGTCACAGTCACCTGACAGCGAACCTCGTTCCTTTGAGGAGATTCTGTCTCCCGAAGCAAAGGAAAGCCTCGAACACCTCCAGCTTTTCGCCCGCCGTACAGTCGAGGGCATTCTCCACGGGATCCATACCAGCCGCCGGATCGGTGTCAGCACTGATTTCGACCATCATAAAGAATACCAACCGGGTGACCCTCTCAAGCATATGGACTGGAAGGCTTCGGCACGGCAGGACCGGTATTACATCAAGCGGTACGTGGAGGACACGGCCCTGACCGTCCGTTTTGTTGTGGACCGCAGCGCCTCAATGTTGCGTTCGACCGACGAGGGACCCAGCAAGTATACTCAGGCGTGCCGCGTGGCGGCTTCCCTCGCTTACCTTGTGCTGCGCGAACGCGATTCAGCCGGGCTGGTTCTGACCACCTCGGAAGAAACCCGATGGCTGCCGCCCAGCTCCCGCGGCGACCAGCTCGTTGTGTTTTTAAGCGAACTTGCCAGAAGCAAGCCCGCCGAACAGGATAGTGTGGCTACATGCCTGAGGACAATCCTCGAACGCGGGGAGAAGAAAGGGCTGGTTGTGACGGTTTCCGACCTGATGTTTGATCCCGAACCGGCCCAGCGGCAACTGGCCAGCCTGATGGCGCAGGGCCACGAAGCCCTGGTTTTCCAGCTGAGAGATCCTACCGAAGAAGACTTTCCGTTCAACAGGTGGGTCCAGTTCGAAAACCTCGAGGACACCTCTGTCAGCCACAGGATCGACGCGATACCGCTGAAGAAGATCTACCGGGAGGAGTATCAGAACCTCGTGGAAAACTGGCAAGGGTGGGCCAAGAAACATGGAGCCCACTTTGTGACATTCCGGACCGACCAGCGGGTGGAAACCGCACTGTCAGAGTATCTCAGGTTCCGCGAACGGCGCGGGTAAGAGACCGTCCGTGTGGAACCCTCAAGACCCTGACGAATCCGCCGGCCTATTTTCTGGTGACCGATGAATTTCGTTAACCCAACAATTCTGTGGGCATTGCCTTTCGGGCTGATGCCTGTCATTATCTATTACCTGATGCGTTACCGCTCGATGCGCGTTGGGTGGGGGGCGAATTATGTCCTCGAACGCGCCCTGGAACGGTTGCGGAAAAAACTCTACCTCGACCAGCTGATCTTGATCGCAATCCGTGTGCTGTCCTGTCTGCTGCTGGTGGTGGCGTTTGCCCGCCCGATATCCCGCACCGTCGGCGCCCGCATTTCGGGCAGCGGCCGTCACCATGTGATTATAGTCGATGGATCCTATAGCATGCGCGCCGGGGAAAGCGGCCAGACGCGCTGGGATCGGGCCAAAGAAACGATGAAGAAACTGGTCTCGAGCTGGGGGCGCGGGGAAAAATGGTCCCTTCTGGTTCTGGGACAATCGGGGGCCAGGGAAGATTCCCGCCGGGGAAAATGGGTTGTCGAGGAAGCAACGATCAAATCCCAACAGGATGCGATCTCGCAGATTGAGAGCCTGCAACCCGGGGAGTCAGCTTCGTCAATTCGGCGCGCTCTGCAGGACGTGCGCGAAAAATACGGAGCCGATCCCATTGATGTATATCTTTTTGCGGACGATCAGGCCAGTGCCTGGAAAGAACTCGAAGAATTCCTCGGATCGGGGCGAAACTCCATTCTCGAAAACGAATCTGGCAAACCCGTCAGTGTCTCCTGGATTAACCCACCGCTTCGCGAGCGCACCAACCTCGCCGTTACCCAGCTGCGCCCCCCCTCAGATGTGATCCTGGCCGGTCACCCAACGAGAATCTTCGTTGCCGTGCAGAACTTCTCCTCCGAACCCGTGAACGATATCGAAGTGTCGCTGCTTCGCGGCGGCGCACACATTGGAAAAGATACCATCTCCCTGCTACCCGGCCAGACCCGATGGCTGCACATCGACGTGAAGCTGAAGACGCCCGGATCCCACGTTCTGACGGCCCGGCTGGGCAAAGACGCGCTTGCTTTCGATAACCGGATGAGCGCGGGTATCCAGGTGCGGGAAGAGATTTCCGTCCTGGTTTTGCGCGACAAAGACGTGACGGGCAAGTTTGAATCGGCGTGGAGTTTCCTGGAAATCGCGAAGCAAATACAGGAGATCAAAAAGGACGGTGAGCGCATCTTTCGCATGGGCCCCCTCAAGTTTGCGCTGTGCCCGGGCGAATGCCCCCCGGAAGAACTGAAAAATAGCGATATTGTTTTCCTTGACGGGGGAAAGACGGTTTCGAAGGAACTCGCCGAACGGCTCAGCCAATGGGTGAACCGCGGAGGAGGACTCGTGCTGTCGGCGGACGAGACGGTCGAGAAGGACCGCTGGAACGAAGCCTTCGGCCAGAGCGGGCTGTTACCGGGCCAGCTCGGAAAACTGCGTGCCGAGAGCCTTGGAGGAGATACGTTCCGGTCATTGTCACGGGCTCGGTTCAACTCGTCGGCTTTCCGCATTTTTGAGACCACCGACCAGGGCAATGTTTCTGATGCAAAGATCTATGCCTGGCATGAAATAGCTGCGCTTGACGAAAACGCTACCGTCCTGATGGAATATGACGACCAATCGCCTTTTGCCGTGGCCCGGCGGAAGGGCGTGGGTCGAGTTGTGCTTCTGACAGCCGGCCTGAGTGGACGCAGCAGTAACCTGGTTGTGCGCGAGTTCTACCTGCCCCTGGTTTATCGCCTTTTTGATGCGGCTGCCGCCGGAACGGTGTACCCTCGGACGGTGAGCACGGGAGAGGATCTGAAGTTGCTTTTGGAGGATCCGGAAAATCTCCGGGCTGTTACCTATCACCGGGAAGACGGGCGACCCGTCCCGCTTGAGCCTGTCGAGCGCGATGGCTCCACTGAAGTGGTGGTTGGGTCGGTTCAACACAGCGGTTCGTCCTCAATCCTTCAGGTCCGCCAGGGCGGCACCTCGCGCGTGTGGTACGGAGTTCAGGGACCGCGGGATGATTCTGATCTGCGGGCGATGGCCCCACAGCTCCGCTCCGCATTGGAAAAATCCCCCAACGTCGCCGAGGTCAGTGGCTGGGCTGAGCTGGAAGAGATTCTGAAAGAAAAAACTCGCGGATCGGAATGGCACCATTGGGTCGTAGCGGCGCTTCTGTTGCTGCTGGTCGGCGAAATGTTCGTTGAACGAAGATTTGTGTGAGGCTATAGAGTGCAAGCCAGAGAAACCACCCAGTTTGTTTTGCGATTCACGGGCCCGTTTTCGCCGTTGTGGCTCGTCGTGGCCCTGCCGATTTTGCTCGGCCTGGGGTGGTACCTTTACAAAAAGCAGGTGGAAGGAGTCGGAAGGGGTACCGCAGCAGGCCTGCTCGCGATCCGTGGTGTTCTGGTCGCCGGCCTGCTGGTGCTTCTGTTCCGACCCAATCTGGTCCACCGCCGCGTCCTGGAATATCCAGGACGAATTCTGGTCGCTGTGGACGATTCGGAGAGTATCTCGACGTCCGACAACGCCATGGATATTGGTGAAGCGCTCTACCTGGCCCGCAGTGTCAGCGGGGTGGAGGAACGCGGCGCCCTCTATCACCAGGGCGCTTCGCTCATCGGACAGGCCGTTATTCGTCTCAAGAAATTCGAGCGGTACTCCGCTGAAGCCGATAGGAATAAAGACGCGTTCTGGCGGCGGGCGGAGGCGACCCACAAACGGGTGCGCAAACCGCTTGTGGATGCCGAGAAGTTGCTCTCAACCGCTGATTCCGAACGGAAGATTGAGCTCCAGGATCTGATCTCGGAGTTACGGGAAGATCTGTCCCGGTTTTTCCAGGGAAGTGAGCACCCCGGAAGATCGGTCTTCGAATCGTATTATTCGGCTGCCGGAGACCTTGTTGAAGAACTTTTGGAAATCCAGGGGAAGATTGACCGTGAACGTCTGAAAAATGGCCCCGAAGCCCTCCGTGAGCGGGTCAAAAAGATTCGATCCACACCACGCCTTGGTGTATTGAAGAAAGTGCTGGCCAGAGTCCCGGAAATGGCTGAAAAGTTTGCGTCCGGGCAGGGTCTGAAATTCGTCCGGCTTATGGGCGAAGACACAGTTGACGCTGAATCTTTTGCTCCCCGGAATCTGGAGACCCAGCGTGGGCGCACCGATATTCTCGGGACGCTTGAGGCTGCGGTTCGGAAAGACAGCAAATTTCCGCTTTCCGGCGTAATTCTGTTCTCGGACGGTCGCCATCTCGGAAAAGGTTCGATCGAAAATGTTGTGCAGGAATATTCCCGACGAGACGTCCCAATTTATACCGGCACGATCGGGAGCACCCGCGAACCGATTGACCTGGCCGTGCTGGAGGTTATCTCGCCGCCCTTCGCTGTGACCGATGTTGAGGCGCGTGTGAAGGTGCGTGTGAAAGCGTCTTTCAAAGAGCCTCGAAAAGTTGAATTTCGAGTTCGCCGCGGCCAGGACCAGGTCAGTTCGCGGACGATCACACTGGGCGTGGAACCAGTGGAAACAGTGGAACTGCCATTCAAACCGTCGGAGGCCGGTGTTTTCCGCTACACCGTGGAGGCCGAAGGCCCGGGCGGCGAATCGTTCCCGGTTCGCAACAATCGCATGGATTTTGCACTCCACGTCCGATCAGAAAAAATCAGGGTTCTTCTGCTGGATTGGAAACCGCGATGGGAAACACGCTTTGCCCTCAACATCCTGCGCAGGCTCGATTACGTGGAACTGAATTCGATCATCGCAGTCGTGCAAAAAGGCGGAAAAGTTCCGCGAGGAGTGCGAAGGGGATCCTGGCCGGAAGATGAAGCCACTCTGGCGATGTATGATCTTGTCCTGCTCGGACAAAAAAGCCGCCAAATGTTGACCGATCAAGAATGGGAAAACCTGGCGGAGTACGTCCGGGAGAACGGCGGAACGGTCGGTCTGTTGAGTCCTGATGTGTATCGGCCAGAGGGCGGATCTCGCGTCCTGCCACCGGACCTGGAGGAGGTTCTGCTGCCGGTGCGAGAAGAAACCCCGCTAGAACCGTCGACCAACTGGGATTGGAGCTCCCCCAAAGGGCTCAAAGTTGGACCAGCGGGAGTGTTCCACCCGACGACGCGGCAGCTGGCAGCTACACTTGCCCGCGGTAAAACGTCCCCTGAAGAGCTACTGGCTCCCGATTCGCTCTCCATGCTTGAAAGAGTCGGAAGTGCAGCTCCTGTTGTTGCCACCCGACTGGTGGGTAAAGGAAAGGTGTTTCTGATTGGAAACGAAAACCTTTGGAAAGCGCTCAATCCGACGATCCTCGGTGCGCATTCCAGGCTCTACGTGGGATTGGTGAGTTGGGTCATCGAAGGCGGGCCACCCGTTCCTGAAGAGGAACCAGGACTGTTCCTCGATGAGCGGAGAGGCCTTCGAAGGGATGGAATGCAGGTCTGGGTGGGTAATGCCGGCGAGAATAACGAGATCGAAGCCGTCGACGGCGATGAGGTCGTTGCCCGGGCCCGGACGTTTTCCACTGGTTCGGCTCTGGCGCGCGCCGTATTCGATCCGGTCCCGGCACGAAATCTCTTGTTTCGACTCCGAGGCCAGCCTGAAATTGCCAGTCCAGAGGTGGTGGTGACTGAACGATACGATGAACTGTCCTATCTCGCGATGAACAAAGAGTTCCTGCAAAGGCTGGCGGACGAAACGGGCGGCGTCTGCCGTCCTTTGGTTGAGTTCGAACATTTCCTGGCCGGCCTCCAACCAAAGGAACGGGTTGAGACGAACGAACGGATCTGGCAGCTGTGGGATCTGCCATTGATATTGCTTTTTGCCGGACTTCTACTGACGATCGAATGGGTTTGGCGTAAACTTGTTGGACTCGTTTAACGAGGAATCCATATGGGATTTCATGTTGACCATCTGCCGAAATCGGTCGGACGGCGCCTGAAACAATACCACAGGCGTAAACGTCTGTTTTCTTTCGCACGTGTGGTGATGGGCACGCTGTTGGTTTTGGGCCTTCTGGCCCTGGTGACAATGCACATCGACCGATTTGCATTCTTATCCTGGAATACCCGCATGGCACTGGTCATCGGCACTTTCTGTGCCTCAGGAACGTACGGGACCGTTTCTCTTATCCGTTTTTTCATTCGGAAACCGAGCCCACGGCAAATAGCGTACGAACTGGAGAGCAAACTTCCCCCGGAGGTGGAGGAGAGATTTGTATCGCTTGAGGATATCCTGCGACATACCGATGAGTCGGTTCAGGACGAGGTGGGCGAAAAACTGCTGGACGATCTGAAAAATTCCGCAATCGCACAGAGCGGCGGATTGGCTCCGGCATCGCTCGTTACCGATCGGAAAGCACGCAACCTTTTCCGGGGCTGTCTTTTCCTTGGAATTGTCTACGCCCTGTTTTTTCTCCCCCAGAGTTACGAGTTTGGGCTCATGGGCAAGCGTTTTCTTATGCCCTGGCGAAGAGATCTGCCCAAACCGAGTTTCGTTAAAATCTCGGTCTCACCCGGAAGCGCCATCTTTTTTGTGGAACAACCGCAGGAATTTCACGAGCCCCGTGCGGGAGAGATCAAAGCGAAACTGCAAGAAACTCTCGGACGCGAAACCCAGGCAACCTTTGAAGACACATCCCTTAAAAAAATGACGGGGTGGTTTTCCCAACAGATGGGGGACAAGGTGCAGGTGAAGCTCCTGAACGGGGAATCGATTGAAGACAGGAAAGTGACGCTCGATGCTCAGGGCACGGTCCGCGAACTGCTGAGCCGACTCTGTCGTGATATGGATCTGGCGTGGACGGGTATCGGCGAGAAAAAAGTGGTTGTAGGGGCGCCTGCGAGAGTTTGGTTTTCTGGCAAAACCAACTCCCGAACGTCCGAAAAGTTCCGGCGGGAGTTGATGGAGCGATTGAGCACAAACGTGGCCCTGAACTTGCAGGATACACCCGCCCCGAAAGCGGCTGATCTTCTCGCGGAACAAGTTGACATTGACATTTCTTTTCCGTCTGAAGGATTCGAAACCAGAACGGTCAACGTGCAAGGCCGGATGCGGGTTCAAGAGGCGCTTTTCCGAGTTGCAGAAAATACGGGGACCTTCTGGCATGTTGAACAGAATGTTGTGCGGGGGAAGGGGAGCGAACTTGTGCTTCAGGCCGAAAGCCGCGGGAGGATGCCCGCAGCAGTGAAGTGGTTGGTAGAAAAACTTGGAGGTTCCACCACTAAATGCTTTATAGCGACCCGGAATTTGAAAGAAGGGGAGTTTCACTACGGGAAAGCGGAAAAGATAGAAATGAGCCGCGTGCATCGGACGTTGTTTCTGTATTCTGCAACAGATCTTCAGGAAAGCTTCCACTACCGTGTACGGTATGCCGATGCTCAAACAAAAATCAGGGAAGTTGAGGTCGTGAAACAACCGGAAGTGGTCGATCTGGAACTCACTCTCACACCACCCGAAAAATATACGACCGTGGAAAAAAAGGTCCTCACCCGTCCCGAAGAAGGGGTTGCTTTCCTGCGCGGCTCGAAAGTGGGGGTCTCGTTCAAAACTGACCGCCCGGTTGCCGAACGGCGGCTTGAATTCGAAGGAAGAGATGAGCCGATCGTTTTGGAAGCCGAAAGCCATGCGAAACCGGTGCAACACGATTTCACGCTCAACGAGAAGGTCAGTTGCACGATCAATGTCGTTGACAGCCGCGGGTTTGAAAACGTCGATAAACCAACGATTACCCTCATTCCGCGGGAGGATGAAAAACCGACCGTGCAGCTTCTCTACCCGAGCGGAAAACTCCGGAAAGTGCCCGGGGAAATCGTTCCGATGAAAGCTGTTGTGCGGGATGATTTCGGGATCGCGAAGGTCGACATCCAGTACTATCTCGACCCGGATCGAAAATCGACCGCGAGGGAAATCGATGTTCCTCTTGAGAAGAAACAGGCCCGCGAACTGGATATCACTCCGGTGCTGGATCTGGGAGAGACCGGTGCGGCCCCCGGCGACGTGCTGCTGTTGCGGCTGCAGGTGAAAGACAGCGGTGATAACTACGGCACCTCGCGCGATATATTTGTGCGGGTCGTTCCGTTCACCCGGGGAGCCAACGAACGACGCCGTATTGCTGCACTTCAGTTCTTCAGAGACGGGTTGCACCTGCTGGCCACTACCAAAGAGGCTCCGGGCAACGGCTTCGAGATTGCGGGGGACCTCTACTCTAAACTGCAAGAGATGGCAAAAGAGCATCGTGTCCCGTTGCGCGATTCTGCCTCTATGCGATCACTGCTCGAGCTGCTGGAAAAAGAACATCATTTCACGGACCAGCCCCGCCACAAGGATGATGTCAGACGGATCTACGGCATTCTTTATGCCGCCTGTGCCGCCAGCGAGGCAACCAGTGAAAGTGATGGGCAGAAACGCAGAGCTGCACTGAAGAAACTGGCTGAGGAAATTCTTCCGCCCCTCATCAACTATCGCCAGGTTAAGAACCTCACCTGGCGCTTTTTCGGCATGAAATACGAAGCCGAAAATATCGGGTCCAAACTGGAGAAATTGGCCGCCCTGGAAAAACCACCCGCCCAGGAACGAAAATCTGTCCAGCGCCGCGCTGAGCTCTACCTGACCAGTCTTCAGGACCTCGGCGACGAGCTGATACGTTTGAGCCGACGTTCTGAGAGCCTGGCGGAGGAGAAAATCTCGCCCACAATCGGTGAGTTGAACACGGCCGGTTATTACCTGCGAATGGGGTCGCTTAAGGCCCGATCAAATTCTTGCGCCAAAGTGCGGGCGTTGATTCCCGACCTGCTGGTGATTTGCCAGCGCGCTATGCCTGTTCTCCAGAAGGGCGAAACCACCGCACGGACCAAACTGCGCGAAAGCTTCGGGGCTTCGTTGTCGGCCCTTTCAGGCGGACGACGCGCCTGGTTGCAGACCGATGCGACGATGATGCACCGGAATCCGTTTGCACCTGTCTGGCCGCAGTTTCTGCGGTTCGCCCTCAGCCAAAGTTCCGGGAAAAAAGCCGAACTCGATCGGACGTTGTTCGCGCGACTTTTCAAATCGGACTCCGAGAGAAGCTCTCTCGTGCGCCGCGAGAGCCGCGAAGCCCTGCGGATGGGATTTAGAATCCAGGCGGAAGACCTCCTGGCCCTGGAAAACGTCTCCAATATTGAGAAATCTCTCGAACTCCAGATCCTGCGCCTTGAATGGGCCGACCGGCAGGACAAAGCCGATGAAACAGCAGCTCGATTACGCAAAAAGATCCAGAACCTGGATTTCGAAGCAGATGTTCCTCTTGCAGAACTCCGAAAACTGAAAAAAATATTTCACCCCGAGAAATCGGGAGAAACTACGTCCCCGGATAAGTTGATGCAACAGGCCCGCGAAGTGTATGTTCTGCCCGGACCTTCCGAACAAATGGCAACACTGCTGACCAGCATGGATGAGGTGGATAGCCGGCTCCAAAAAATGGCCGAAGGACTGAAAAGCGGCGAAGCCGAAACCATACGCCGTTTGCTGGATGATCTTGTCGGTGTGATGAACCGAGAAAAACAGTTGATGGACGCTGTTTCACGCGGCTTGTGGCTCCGGTTGGCTCTCTTTGTGCCGAAATGGGAGAAAGGACGGCGGCAGGGCAAGTTGATGCTGAAAATTCGGGACATCCGAGAACGGTATGACTCGCGAATCGGTCGATCTCTGGCGATTGTTCGTCAGGCCGTGAAGGGAAATAGCGGACGGGAACTGGAGCGGACGCGTCTGCGGGCGGATATCCAGAAAATGGTTTTCATGCACAAGGCGATCAAGGGGGAATTAAAAACGATAGGTGATAAGTTCGCCGCCGGAAAGGAAATCGAGAAGGATCCGCAGAAGAAGTATCTCCTGGTCGAGGATTTCCGTCGCACCCGCGAATATGTCCGGGTCAGCGAACAGTTGATTGGGGGGACCGGTGGGCCGAAACTCGCACGGAAGTTTGTCAGGGAGTTCCCGGAAGCTGGTCTCGCACACCTGAGCGAGAACGTTGTTCTTGTGAGCGAAGCCCAACAGCATCTTGTGGAAGCGCGTGAGGCGCTTCAGGGCGATTCGCCGGACCGAAAAAAGTTTGCAAATGTGCTTTCATCTGTCCGAGAACGCATCGAGAAGTTCCAGGCTGTTGTGGACGATTCCGGCAGTGGGGACATACAGAACAGAGTCGAAAACCAGCTTCAGGAACTGATCACAAGACTCCAGAAACTTGAACCCGAAGGCCCCGAAGGCAAAACCGATGTGAAGCGAGCCCTTTTTGAACTGGGGGAGGCTGTCCGACATATAAAAAGCGTTATGCGGGAAATCCGCTCCATCGCCGATCGTACGCGAGAATCGGGGCCTCAGTTCCAGGGAGGGCCGGCCGGCATCTGGGATAAACAATATCAACGTGATGCTGAATTCGCCCGGGGCCGGATTGAGAGACGAAGCCAGCGAGCGCGGGCGCTGGTGACGGCGGGCGTGCTGGAAGCCCTCAAAGAAAAACCCGATCCCGCGCTCTACGCGCAGACGCGGAATTGGTCTTTGTTCCTGTATCGGCTTATCCGCGGGGAACTGGCCGGAGTCGGTGGCGTCGAACGTGAACAAGAGGAAGAGGATGAGGAAGCGGATCCCCATCTCGCGTTTCTGCACCGCGAACTTAAGAAAGCGCTTCAGGCCGAAGAAATCGATTATTACCAGGCTGTCGCGCGCGAGTATCTGCAAAGCGTCCAGGACTACCTGGAGTATTGAGGACCTATCACATGAAAACGGAAACAAAAAGAAACGACGGGTGTCGGTTGACCACTGAATGGGTCTGGATGTTGACTTTCGCGGTCTCGCTGCTCGGAACCGTGGCGGGATTACAGGCGGGGGTTTCTGGAGATAAAAATAACGAAGCGCCCACCCCCGAACGGGTTCAGTCGGCCATCAAAGGCGGGTTGAATTGGCTGGCCGAGAAGCAGGTAACGGAAGGACCGAACGCGGGTAGCTGGCAGGCCCCGCGATACCCCACAGCGGCCAGCAGTTTCGCCGGACTCGCGTTCCTGGCGAACGGTCACCTCCCGGGTAAGGGAGAATATGGCCCGACCGTCGAGAGAACCATGCGTTACGTTCAAGATAGCATGACACCCGATGGTTATCTCGGTGCTCGGGGCGATTCAATGTACGTCCATGCCATTTGCACCCTGTTTGGTCTCTCGTACATGGGGATGACCGAGGATGAGAAACACGAAAAAGAACTGGCGGAATGGGGCCGAAAAAGCATCGAACTGATTCTCCGCGCACAAAAAGTCCAGAAACGATCCGCCGAACAAGGGGGCTGGCGCTACAGCCCGTACTCGGCCGTCAGTGATATGTCCGTGACCTCCTGGCAGCTGCTCGCTCTCCATGCGGCCCGCCAGTGCGGATATAACGTGCCGGACGAAGCATTCCAGGATGCACTGGAGTATGTCAATGGCGGTTTCGTTGAGACTGGCGATGGAGAAGCAGGATTTGTGTATCGACCGGGAGTGAGCAAACGTCCCGAACCGGGCGTGACGGGGGCGGCGCTGTTTGTGAAGCGAGTCCTTGAAGAAGAACTCGATCCGCGTGCCCGAAAGGGCATCAAACTGTTGCGACAACACCCACCCTCTTGGGGAGGAAAACAGTACAAGGGGTATTTCTTTTTCGGAATGTTCTATATGGAACAAGGGCTTTTCCAGGTCGGCGGTGAACCGTGGAGACAATTCTATCCGGCTGCTCAGAAAGTGCTGCTTGAAAATCAGCAAGGAGATGGACACTGGGGGTTTCCACCCGACAATAAGACCGAAAGTCGCATGGCAGGGGAGGCGTATTCCACCGCCATGGCGGTTCTTATCCTGTCGCTGGATAAACAGTATCTGCCCATGTATCAGCGCCAGAAACGACTTTACTAACCGGGCGCAAAACCTGAAAATATACAGGGAGTTCTGAATACGTCTTCAAATCACTTTTTGGTGAGGAGACTCAGCTGATGAAACGCAAAATGTCGCTTGCCATTGCCGTTATCTGTTTCGCCGCTGCTGCGGGTCTGGCCGATGGTAAATGGAAACATATTACAAAAGAAGACGGATTACCCGGTGACGAAATACAACTGCTTCTGCAGGACAAACAGGGGAAATTGTGGATCGGTACCGGCTCCGGGCTTGCGTTGCGACAGGGGGATGGCTTCAAGGTTTATCTCGAGAAAAAACGCATCTGGGATATGGTCCAGATCGATAAGAATCGCTTTTGGATCGGGACCCGCGGAGGAGTTATGTTGCTGCAGGATGGGGAAACAAAACACCTTTTCAAAGGCCACACGGTCGCCCCCATTGTGCATTACAGGAAGAACGTCTTCTGGGCTATCGGAAAAAATCCCGGCACGCAGCGAAATATTCTTGCCGGGGGAACCACTGAAGGATGGGAACCCATAGAGCCGTTTAAAGGAAAAAAAGTAGTAGATCTTTTCCGGCAGAATGACGGGACGATCTGGGTTGCTGAAGACGGTAATGGTGTCTACCGTATCGAGCAGGATAAAGGACCCGAAGAAGCCAAACATCATCTCAGCGGATTCAATGTGACAGTCATCTCTCAGGATTCCAAAGGAGGGGTGTGGTGCGGGGTCTGGGGCCGAGGGGTCCGTGTCTTCAGGGACGGCAAATGGACGGGCCATCTTGCCGATGAAGAAACATACGTTTTCGATATCGAAGAAGACGCCGAGGGTCATGTGTGGGTGGCGACCAACTCGTCCGGGTTGTGGGAATACGACGGCAAGGATTGGGAAAGCCATCTGCGGGAAGAAGGACAGATTAACATGCTGGCCACCACTTCCGATGGGCGCGTCTGGATCAGCACCCAAATGTTGGGCGGACTGCGTTACTGGGACGGCAAGAAATGGCAGTTTGCCCTTGATAACCGACTTCCGTTTCGTTGCCTCCTTGAAACAAATAAAGGTGATGTTTGGGCGGGTTCGGTTCTGGGCGGGGTGTTCGTTCTTGAGTAAGTTTCGTTTTGGTTTGACATAAACATGTAGCAGAAAAATCTGCGTTGTCTTGACAGGCGAAGGTCTTACCTTTACATTTACAAGCGTTATTGTGGCATTTTGTCCTATTCAGCCGTGTGGTTGAGGGTACTACCAAAAGTATTGGTGGTGCCGAGTTAACACCGACTTTTGTGATAAGAGAAAGGGGTGGAGCAGGTATGTATACCCTGATGAAGGTTGAGACCAGTTCGGGAACCGTTCATATCGGATTGAGGCTGCTGAAAAATGGATCGGCTCATACGCTGTGCGGTCGCAAGCTGAATGCGGAAGTTTCGGGCGAGGACGTAAAAAAGAAGATCAATTGCAAAAGCTGCCTCAATAGCCTCAAGAACTTCGTCGAAGAGAACAATCTCTAATATTGTTTCTTCGGTGACGTTCCCCAC
Organism: Candidatus Brocadiia bacterium; assembly: GCA_046538485.1. Lineage (GTDB taxonomy): Bacteria > Planctomycetota > Brocadiia > SM23-32 > SM23-32 > JBKHIT01. The sequence continues at coordinate 64,271 of JBKHIT010000014.1, forward strand.
GTCTTAAGAATACATCTCACTGCCTGTCATTTCGGAGTGATGGGGTGGGAGGTGGTCATTTTCCAGACCGTGTCTGTGTCAGTACAATCACGACGCGGTCTTTTTATTTAATGTGTTTTCGATTGACTCGACCCTAACCCACTTAAATGGTGTGTATACACGCGAGTTTCCGGCTCATTACCTGCCATCAATTCCGAGAGTATTTTAACGGCCTTTCGTGCGAAATCATCCGGATCGTATTCCATCCGTGCCGTCGGGAAAGGATAGGAGATATCCGATCCTTTGTTGGCGTGTGTTACGACAACCGGGTATTTTTGGACGTTTTGACGTCGAAGCCGGACCGCCAAATAGATTTTTACCAGTGTCCAGGTTTCACACATCTGATTCCCTGCTTTTAGCAACAATTAGCCCCACAAAGCAGTGCCGCAATAGGGTTCTTACGTTAGGGGTAATACGATGCCCTGCCCGCCCTCGGTCTCACCGGTTAAAGATTCGTTAGGCCGTCTTTTTCAGTAGTTTCTTCCTCATCCACCGGTGGCAATTCCGTTTCTTCTTCAGCCTCAACATTGGTCTTAGCAACTTTTGTTTCTTGCGGGGTTTCGTCATCCTTTTCACCTGGAGTTTCCTTATCTTCCCCTGCCTCTTCAGTCGTTTCCTCTTCGTCAGCTTTGCTGAGAAAATCTTTCTCTATCTGATCCTCTTCCGACGGGATATCGCTGGATTTGCCTGGCACTTCGTCTTCTCCCGCGAATACGTCTTCGGCATTTTTTCTCTTGCGGACCATACTCTCTATCCCATTGATACGGCTCAGGCCAGTTTCCAGCTCGGCCCGCATCTGGTCAAGCATTGCGCTGATTGAGTTGTCAAAAGATTCAAAGACGCTGGAGAGTTCACTTTTATAACCTCTGGCAATCGCATTTTTGAATTCGTCGAGCCGGTCGAAGACTCCGGGCATTTCTCTTTCCACTTTTTGAACGTGGTTGCGGAGGGAGTCAAATTCGTTTCGCAGCTGTTCGATCTCGGCATCAGTTTTGGCGATTCTCCCCGACAACTCGGAGGACCTGTCTTCAAGCATTTCTGTCTGCCTGGAATGAAGCCCCTGAGTTCGTTCTTCCATCCCGTCCAGTTTTGTGTCCATTTTCCGATTCAGCAGGTTTTCCAGATCGTCCCTCAGATCTGAACGAAAATCCGAAATTTGGGCCTCCAGATCATGGAGCTTTTCGCTGACATTTTTTACTTCAGTGCGAGCTTCAGCCGCAGTTGCTCGCGAGCGCGAAAGCAAGAAGAGGAAAATGATAATTATAATAAAAGCGATAGCCTCGCAGAGCAGGGGAATAAGAGTAGCCCAATCGCCCTGAGAGATCAGGTTTTGGATGTAGTCGATGGCACCTGACATAGCCGCACCTCCTTGATCAGAGATTTTAATCGCTTCCTTTGCTGCATGTTACGTTACCAATAGCGCGCTTTGAGCACAAGTCTCAGGTTTGCCGGTCACCGGCAAGGCGCAACGATATTCCCAGTGGAGTGTAAATTTAATTTAACGCATTGCGCCGGAGACAAGAGTAGTTCTGGTCCATAGAATTTCTAACTGCACATCATTCTTTTGCACTGCTCAGTCCGTGTTTTGTCTTTTCCCAGTAGCTCGGTCGGGTTATGAGTTGCAGGAATCCTTTCCAGGCGCCGATACTGGCCAGAATCCAATAAAAAGGTACCAGCAGGCAGTGTTTGATAAGGTCATAGTCGCCCCTTTGAAACGTTGCCAGCATCGTTGAATAAATGAACAAAAAATTGCCCAGGAACAGACAGAGCAACCCCCAGAGGATAAGGGGGAAAGGGAAGAGTTCACTGAATGCTTCCCATCGAAAGGCAAACCACACGCTGGTGAGAAACCAATAGATAGGATTTAACAGAAGACACAAAAACGTGCCTCCCACCATCATATGGAATGCGAAAGTTTTTCTCAGCCCTAATGTTCGCAGGGATGTCAGAGGACGTCGCAGGTGGACGAGGTAGGTTTGGATATATCCTTTTGCCCACCGCGAACGTTGTCGCACCCAAAACCCCAGAGCACTGCACGCCTCTTCCCAGGTTGTAGAGTCGATGATCCGTGTCCGATATCCTTTCATGGCCAGTCGCATGCCGAGGTCGCAATCTTCGGTTACGTTATAAGGATCCCAGCCCAGCAGTTCTTTGAGTTTCTTTACTTTGAAGTGATTTGACGTGCCGCCGAGCGGTATGGGAGCTTCAAGATAGTCGAGTCCTGGTAACATAAGATCAAACCAGACGGAGTAATCGGTCGTGAACCATCGGGTCAGAATGTTCTGACGCTGGTTATAAAAGTTTAATTTTGCCTGTAGACACACTACACCGGGGCCAATTTTTCGGAAACCACAGACGGCTTTTCGAAGTTGGTCGGGTTCCGGGCGGTCTTCTGCATCATAAATCACAAGATATTTGCCGCGGGCAAGTCCGAGTCCAAGATTGCAGGCTTTAGGTTTGGTTTTGGGTTGGACATCAGGAACGATCACGACTCGGACATAGTCTGGCAGTTCGAGACCTCGTGAGGCACGAATCGTATCGTAATCGCCTTCTTCGAGCAGGAGCAGCACATCAAGCTTGTTTTTCGGGTATTCGAGTGCTTCCAGGCCATCCAGAAGTTTTGGCAACACCTCGGCCTCTTTGTAGAGGGGGACGAGGATCGAATACACGGGGAGATCTTCCTCTCGTATCGCATCCAGTTCTTCTCTACGGAAGCTCATTTCTTTACGTGATGTTATGGAAAGGTGGATCAGGTAAGATTTGAAAGCCACCACGACGAGGTAAAACGCGAGACAAACGCCATTTGCAGCGATGAGTGTCGTGGTCCAATCGAAAAGAGCTCCCGCAATCAGGAACGCCAGCAGACCGAAAAGGACCAATTTTTGCATACCGTTAAGCACCATAACGGCACTGAGATCGGGGTGTTGCTCCGGGAGAGCATGCATAAAGCCCCGAGCTTCTGGAGTGATTGTGGATTCGTTGGGGTGATTCTTTTCCACTATCTTGCCTTTTTAGTACTGCGATGCTTTAAGCGCCGGCAGACTTTTCTCTTCTCTATGGCGCCATAAGACGATACCGGCTCCCTATTTTTTACCCGGTTGCCCCTCTTGTAGCAAGGCGAGACGAGCGAAATTAAGTGCGTGACGGGTAGCACGCCCTTTAATTCTCCACCGATCCCCCCGCAATTGCAAACGGTGTGACCAAACTTCGTCAAAGAGGCTGACGCCGACAAAAAGCAAACCGACGGGTTTCTCCGCAGTTCCTCCCGTCGGGCCTGCAATACCGGTTGTGCTGAGGCCCAGATCTGCCCCTGTTGTGTGTGCAACTCCTCTTGCCATTGACTCGGCGACCTCGGGACTGACTGCACCCAATCTTTCGATTTGTTCCGGGGGGACGCCCAGTTGGCTGATTTTCGCTTCGTTACTGTAGCTGACGACGTCGGCCAGAAGAAATTGTGAGATGCCGGGGATGTCGACCAACAAACTGCCGATTTCTCCGCCGGTACATGATTCGGCGACAGAAAGGGTGAGCTGTTTTTCTCCCAGCAAGTTGCTGACGGCCAGAGCTACTACGTTGAGGTGTTGTTCGCCCTTATCCACCCCACAAATATCTCCACCGAAACGGCGGCGGAGCTCTGTCTCGTCGCGGTCAAGTAACTGACGAGCTTCATCGGGACTTTCGGCTCGTGCTCGTAGTGAGATTGATACAACACCACCCTCAACGGTTAATCCCGCAGAAGGGTTTCTTTTTTGCTGCATCATGTCTCCGATTTCTTCGTCTACTTCAGATTCCGGAACCCCGAATAGATGTATCCGCCTGACCAGGATATATCCCTGCACTTTGTTCAGCAGGAAAGGCATGACGTATTGTTCAAACATACCTTTCATCTCGGATGGCACCCCGGGCATTGCGATAAGCATGCTTTCTCCCATGGGACAGGCAAATCCTCGTGCTGTCCCACGGTCATTTTCAAAAATCTTGGAACCGGAGGGAAACAGTGCCTGGCTCTGATGTTCCTCGGAGAGTTCGACGTCGTAGCGGTTAAGGACACTTCGAATGTGATTGAGGGATCCTTCATCAACCACCAGATCTCGTTCCGCCGCCCGTGCTACCGCCCGACGGGTTCTATCGTCAGAAGTAGGGCCCAGGCCACCGCTGAGCAATATAAGATCGCTATCTTTGGCCGCGCGCCGCAATTCTTCTTCGAGCGAAGCTTCGTCGTCGCCTATTGTAATCAGCCGGCGGATCTCAAAACCATGGTTTTGGATATGGCGTGCAATAAAGCAGGCATTTGTATCAGTTTTAGCGCCGGTGAGGAGTTCTTCACCCGTTGAGACGATAGTTGCCCGTCTGAGTTGTTGCTTTGGGGACATTAAAGACCTTCTCTCAGTGCCCCTTTTCCGCCGTGGACGGTTCTTCGACGACACGGAAAGGCAGGAATTTCCGAGCGGCAAATTTGTCGCTATTGGAGCGAGTAACAATGGGAGATTCGCCAGGAGTGTTGTTTCCGTTATACAGACTCTTTTCGGACTGACGGCCAACCACTGAGACGCTTCCGCGGAACAACCGCAGACGGACTTTTCCCGAGACATGCTCCTGTGTTACATCCATAAAAGCGTCGAGTGCATTGCGCAGTTGCGAGAACCAAAGGCCGTCGTAGACCAACTCAGCGTACCACCTTGCAGCTTCTGATTTTGCCTCCAGCGTCTTGTAGTCCAGGGTCAGTTCCTCCAGAGCACTGTGAGCTTCCATCAGTGCGGTAGAGCCTGGAGCTTCATAGACTTCCCTGGATTTTTGGCCCGTGAGCCGATCTTCAATTACCTCGGCTCGTCCGATTCCGTGGCGACCGCATATTTCGTTCATCCTTTGGACAAGGGTATGCGCTGCAAGATCTTCACCGTTTACAGCGACAGGATTGCCTTTGTAAAATTCGATTACTATCTCTTCGGGTTCTTGAGGGGCAGCCATCGGATTCGCTGTTAATCGATAAGTGTCTTCTGGCAAAGGTTCCCAGGTTCCCAGGCTGCCGTCAGCCGCAACAGCTCCTCCCCATAGGTTAGTGTCATAACTCAGCGTGGGGATAGTGCTTTCCGGAGGAACAATTCCATTTTTTTCAGCATATTTTAACGCGTCCTGTCGGCTCCGCAACGGAGGTATTTCATCGGGACGAATGATTTCTACGTCAGCGTCGAATGCGGAGACGTTCATCTCAAAACGATGCAGATCGTTGCTTCGACTGCTGGTTCCCAGTGCCAGGTAATGGCAACCTTCCTGCCTGGCAATCCTGGTAATCACGGCGGCAATAAGCGGGCGTGCCAATGCACCGCTGAGAAGGTAACGCCTTTCGTAAATAGCCGAAGCGCGAAGAGCACGAAAAGCATAGTCACGACAGAATTCCTCGCAGCAGTCTTCGATGTGCGCTCCTGAAGCTCCGAGTGATACCGCATACTCGCCGAGCTCCCATGTCGGAGATTGCTGCCCGATCTCGGCAATCACAGCCATGACTTTTGCTCCCCTGCGTTCCACAAGCCAGTGGAGACATACCGAGGACTGCAAACCTCCAGTGAAAGCCAACGCCACTTTTTTATACATGTTTTTCTCTCTGTCGTTAGCCGGTTAACCCGCCTCGCAAACCATTTACTCCACGTGAATTATAGCCAACCGTTCGCCCCGATGGCAAATTTTGGCGAAAGAGTTATTCAATCAGGGCCCCTTTAACGTTGCTTTGAGCGTCGCCAAAAATTCAGCGCCCACATAAAATCAACAATAGGTTTGCGATCATTCAATTAATGTTCTTCAGTCGAGTCTCTTGTGGAACTACTGGATGCCAGGGAAAATGCAAAAATAAGCGCTATGCCTACCCCTCTAACAAGGTAATTCGTGAAAAGACCGCCGATGGCGAAAGCAATTAAACTCCCGCGGGCCCCAAACGCTACATAATGCCCCCAATTCTCTTCATTGAACTCATGCTGAGTCCCGACCATGCGGATGAAAGCCAGAAGGACCCAGAGGAAAGCCAGTAATCCCAGGAACCCGGTTTCCGTGATCCATACTGCGTAAAAGGCGTTCCCTCCATGTTCCATCAAATCTTTTGGAGCTTTCGCAGGGCTCATATTGTAAGCTCCGAATCGTTTGTCGGAATAATAGCTTCCTATTACTCTCTGGTAATTGCCCAGCCCGTGGCCGAAAAGAGACTGTTGCGAAAATGCCAGCAAGGCCGGTTGCCATTCGATATAACGTTGCTGCCACGGACTCCGACCGCCAGATGTCAAATCCGGAATGCCCCCGGTTTTTGCCAGATCAGGATTGGCATCGTAAAGGGGAATGATCGTCCTAAAACGATCTTCGGTCCGTCGTAACATCACTGAATCTAACAAAATTTGTCCGGGTTTTTGCGGGGCCAGGGCAAAGATAAGTGGGAAAAATATCATCATTCCTGCCGAAGTAAGCAGGAAAGCAAATCGACTCCGGAAAAAAGATACGATGAGAACGCCGATCATCGCTGCCAGCCATAGCCCCCCGTGCAAGAGCAATAGAGCTCCGATCAGAGAGAACAAGAAAGCCCCAATACGAACCTTTACCTCCTTTTCGTACAGGAAGATGGCCCATAGAAGAGGGAGGATGATAGTGAGCCATGCTCCGAATACATTGCGATTGCTCCGGGTCCCGATCTGTCCGTGTGGTCCACTCCGTTTGCCCGGGAAGCCAAAGGTTGCATCCAGACGCGCCGCACTTATCAAAGCTCCCCGAGACCGGCCTCCAGGTGTGGGTGGACGCAAACGGCGATATTCCATCAGCCCCACTATCAATGCGATAGTGACGCCGGTGAAGAAGGCGACAATTATCCATTTGCGCCGACGAGGATTCTCCAGATGATCGCGGATAAGTAGAAAAGAAACGACAAAAAGCAAACATAACTGGACAAACTCTTTCAGACCTGCTCCGATAGCCAACGGGCCCGTCCCCGCCGGACGCGCGAATTTTAAGAAGGGCAAAAGGGAGATGAGAGCCGAAAGGATCAGCCCGAGCAGTGGGAGAGGATAGTTCTGTACCAGGGATTTTAGGCCATGACGGTACCATTTCAGAATGCCCCAACCCGCAAACGCCAGTAAAACCAGAACGTGCGAGAGCGTAAGATGAACTGCGGGGATTTTACTGGCCAGTCCGGCCCCAAAGCTCAGACCATTTGTGAGAGCTTCGGCCCACTGCCTGACAGTCATCTGGGTCGGATGAAGCACGAGAGCGACTACCAGCAGCGCGAAAGTCGCAGTGTCAGCAAAAGCAACGAAGGTCTGCTCACCGGTGGGATTTTCTTCGGTCCCTTCCGAGCTGCGCGGGGAGCTCATAATTCTGTCAGTTTCTTTCCTTGCCCGGGGGGCAATAATTATCGAAGACCATTACGATTTCAGCCAGATCTGCATGAACTTTGTGAAGCAGTTCAGCCAGCACATCCGGGGTGAACTCAGTGGTACGTTTACAGGCCGCAAAGGTGGTTTTTTTGCTGAATTTCAGCTTAAAGGTAGATTCCCCTTCGGTCCGCCTAAAACTTCGGGGTTTATTCTGTTGGTACCCAAGACCTTGAAGTGTTTCTTGTGCCTTCTCGGCGGCCTCCGCGTTGCCGCCGGTCCCGATAGAAGTTTTCAGCATAAGGTAATAAGAATTGGGGGTTTTGACAATTTGGACGAGCACGGTGTAATCGCCCAGGGGATACCGCGCGTACGCATTTTTTTCTTCAAGGTCCGTGTAGCGGATAGGGAGTTTGCCGTCCGCAAAGGCCTTCCCGAGAATATCCACACTTTTTACGAGCGGCACATTCCCATAGTCGGTTTTTTCTTTTTCTTCTTTTTTCTCTTCAACCACAGCTGCTTTTTCTTCGGAGGGCTCTTCGCTTTTTGGCTCAGTGTCCTTTATCGCCTGCTCGGAGGGCGGCTCTTCAGCGACTCCGGCGGTTTCCGAAGGTAAGGCGCTCTCTTCCGCTTCGGCTTTTTCCTGAAGCTCTTCCTCTTCCAGAGCCTTTTCCATAAGTTGTGCGAACTTGGCGTGCATCTCTTCTTGGCTCGCGGACTCGGCTTCTTCCCGTCTTTTTTCCGCGAGATCCGCCTCTTCTTGTTCCTCTTCGTGCCTTTGTTTGTCGAGCCGTTCCTTTAACGCACCCTCAAGTATGTCTTCGTACTCTCGAAAATCAGCCCGAGGGAGTTTTTCCTTCCATACCGGGAGAATGCTCTCGTAGAATTCTTTTTTGCGGTCTTTCCCCCGATCTTGAGAATCGGCGATTCCCCGGTCAATGGCGAGACAAACCGAGTGGAAATACGTCTTCAGTTCTTCCGTCGGTTCCGCCGGTTCGAGATCTGGCGGGTTTACCAGCAGTTTATCGAAACATCTCATAAACACCGGATAAGGCACTTCTCGCTTGCCGTTGAAATATAGTTCTTGAATTGTTTCGACGGGATTTGTTTTCATTATCCGGAACTCCCTGATCCCCTCAGACTACATTTTTTGGTTTCCTTTTGACCCACAAAATATCGGGACCTGCTTGCAAAAGCAAAAATATGTGTCTTGGCTCCAGAGATCATCATACCTGAGATTATACAACAATCTGAGTCGTATGTCTTTAACGCACTTCCTCGACAAGGTTCATAAGACGCTGGCCATACTCCACATATAGGTCGAATGCCGATTTTTCTTCTCGGGCACTTTTCCCTTCGTGGATTACTGCGGCCAGATGAGGTTCGATTGAAAATCCGCCATCGTAGCCCCGTTCCAGCAGATCGGCGACGATTTCCTTAACGCGGGCGTCTCCTTCACCGCAGAAAGTGTATCGCATATCACCGTCTTCCATAATGCCGTCTTTTATATGGACATAGACGATGTGGTCCCGGACCGCCCTGTAATATTCCCAGGGATCTTGTTGATGATGCACTGGATTGCCGGTATCCCAGACCAGTTTCAGATGTGCAGAATCAACTTTCTCCAGCATTTCGAGCGTTTCGTCCGGCCCTTGCCCGGCCCATCCGTCGCAGTTTTCATGGACCAGAGTGATATCAGCTTCTTCTGCCAGGCGCGCAAGCACTTTGAGCCGCTCAATGGCTTCATCACGCCATTTTTCTTCCGGCCAGTTGGCGTTCGGATAGCTCATTGTGCGAATATACTTGCACCCCATTTCTTGCATCCGCGGAATGGCTCGCAGCAATTCTTGCCGGTCGATCTCGGGATGCGTGGTAATAGGGCGGGCCCAATTACAGAGCTGAGAACCAAAATCTGAAACGGCAAGCCCGGCAGAAGTAAGTTTATCCGCTATCTCGTCAAAAGTTTCATCACAAAGATCGGTCACGTTGACTCCATCGATATTTCTCAACTCGATGTGCTTCCAACCAAGTTGTTTTTGAGCTTTGATTTGTTCGTCGATGGATTCGCTGGCTTCATCTGCAATTCCTGAAAAAAACATTTTCGTCTCCCGTAATCGAATGGGAAAGCAGGCGTGAAATTACAACACTCTGAAACTCCAAATTATGTCGCTTTTCGCCTTAGTGTCAAGTCCCATGTTTCCAGTTCCCCGGACAATATCCCTGGATTCCGAGCGGGCAAACACACTAAATTACGTGAACGGTGGAGGGCTCCCTCCGAAAAGCATTTGAAACAGAGCTCCAATGACTTCCACGTAATGGTCAAGAATACCACAGAGCTGCGCTCTGAAAAGAACAATCAGAACCGATGCGGACGAGAGAAAAGGGCCATAGGGCATCACATGTTCGTCTTCCAGTAACAGCAGAGGAATCCCATAAATAAGACCGAAAAATGGGGCGATAAAAAATGCGAGAAAACTAACTTTCCAGCCGAGAAAAGCTCCCACCATGGCCATCAATTTTACATCTCCGAAGCCGATGGCTTCTTTTCCGAACAAAACCGCACCAAGAATTGCGAAAAAGATGACCAGAATCCCCCCCCCGAGTGCTCCAATCAGGGAACCTATCAGACCGTCTAAGTGTTGCAGTCCCGTGAGTGTTTCAAATGTGTGATACGGCTGCTGGCCAACATGGAGTTCCGGCAAAAGCCCTCCCGCAATTATTCCACCGAACAGTCCGAACACGCTAATCTCGTCGGGAATGATGAAAAATTGCATGTCGACGGCACTTGAGATAACAAGCAGAGATATAAGCAGTCCCATAATGATAAGTTGTCCCGGCCCCGTGTTCTGACCGACCCCCTGGAGCAAGTATAAACCCAGAAAAAGCAGCCCGGTTAGCCCTTCGATAACCGGGTAACGGAACGAAATGGGTTCTTCGCAGTGCCGACATCGCCCGCGAAGAATAAGAAAACTCAGGATTGGGATGTTATCAAAAGCCGCAATGGGCGTTTTGCAATGTGGGCAAAAGGAACGGTTCGGCTTGGAAATGCACAGCCCCCTCGGCAAACGCCATATACAAACATTAAGAAAACTACCAACGGCACAGCCAAGCAAGAAGAGAATGCCGGCCATCGCGAACTGCGGAATGGTTATTGCAACTATCATAAAGTTTCTCTATCTTTCCCCGGACAGAAAATGCTCGACAAATATCTTACCAGGGAAATCGGCATAAGGACAACGCAGAGAAACGATTTTTGAAACTCTGGCATGTACCGGAGCGCTTTTGCCCACAAGTCGCTATTTTTTTAACCGCCGAATTGCCCCCCGAACTGACGGAAAAATGGCCGCCTGTACACAATATGTTGACAAATGACTTTTTCGGCCTACAATATAATCTATCCCTCGCTTTGTGGGGAACAGCTGTGGTATTATCGTATAAGAAGAAAGCTTATAATTTATTCTGAAAAATAAGGTTGGAAAGAAACGATAGCCCGTGTCAAGCGCAAACCAAGATCCCGAGCAACAGCGCCTGAAGTTGTCAATTTACGTTGAAGATGCCCTGATTCTGCTGGCGATCGTTTGTCTTTTTGTTCTCGGGATTTTTTTCCGCTCAGAACTCTGGGCTCAATTGGTTATGATTGTTGTTCTCGGTGTAATGCTGGTGGTGTTTGGTCGGCGTCTCACGCGCGTGCATCGCGCTTTCGAGAAAGAGCAGGACCAGTAGAAGCATTCTGGTTAGCCCAACGCTCGGTGCGAAAGAAAATGGAGGCATAAAGATGGTCCCGGTGGTCGGCGAGGTTGTATTCCCGACGTGGCAGGCAATTTTGTTGATTGTTCTGTGCTTTGGATCGCTGATCATTGCGCTCTATTGTCTGTTTTTTATGGTGCCTCTGAAGAGTTTTGCAAGACGCATCAACTCCTTGGGCGGCGGGATGAGAGGTATCCGGAAGCACCTTGAGGGGATAAATCAGGAAATTGATGGGCGAATTGAACAAATGCGGGACGATTTCGAGCAGCGACTTCGGGAGCAACGGGAAGAATGGGACGAATCTCTGACGTTACTCTCGAAGACAGCGAAAAATGCGGAAGCGGGCTTAAAAAAGCTTGACGCGACGACGCAAAGCCTGCAGGCGGAAATACGGGAAAGTTCCTCAGATGCGCGAAAAGTGGCCCGTAACCTTGATGATCTGAAGAAGCAGTTGTTAGAGTTGCAAGATGACTTCCAGGTGCTTGAAGATGAGCTGGAGGGGTCAGTTCGCCAGATGGTTACCGATTCTTTCCACCAACTGGAAAGTACCATTTTAAGCGCGTTGGAGTCCGTGCAGGACGAAATGCTACGTGGCAATAGCCGCTTTCGCGGAACGTCACTGAACTCCGGGAAAAAACACTCAAATGGCTCTCGTGGGCATTACGAGCCGAAGAAGGGGAGAAAGACGAAACCTGAAGCAGACAAAATCATCTCAGCCGAACCTCTATTCGGCGAAGACATCGATGAAAAGGGGGGCGAAGACGTTGAGGAAGAGTCGAACGAAGAAGATGCAAAAGAACCAGAAACACAGGAAGCGCCCGCAAAGTAAAGCCATCAAACCTGCCAGTTAAGTAATACCCCTTGGGAAGACCCAGTTCAATGAATTGAAATCAGTCTTCAAAATACCGATACGCCGTGGTAGCTGTGAGGGACAGTATGGCAAAGGCAATAGCTCGGAATCCTTCATATACTTGCTCACCGGGTCCGACCTTATGGATATAATTGAAGGTCAGGATGGCAAGGGCGATGGCCAGAACGCCAATTACTATCTTTCCTATTGTTCGTCTACGCATTACGGATCAATCTCCCTTGTTTGCTTTCCGGGTCGGAAAAATATGGTCCGCACCCCGTGAAGGACTAAATGGAAGTTTACGTTGATGGCCCGTAAATGTCAAGTGCGGTGTTCTTTGCCGTTTTGCCCGGGCAGGCTATTTACGTCGAGAGTTTTTCGGATAAGATCATCGGGCTGCTACGCAAATCATGAAAGACGTGCTTGTAATCGAGAAATAAGCCGGGAGTTCTCAGTCCAGCCCCCGTTTTTTGCAAAGCAGGAAGATAGAACGGTCAAGTTCTGTGGCATCCGAAGGCCGTTTCTGCGGGTCCTTTGACATGCAACGGAGAATAATTTTTTCGAGATCTTCCGAGCAATGATCGATGAAGTTGCTGGGCGGGGTCGGTTTCGTGTTCAAACTTTTGGTCATACGTGCGTGTTGCGTTTCGCCCCAGAACGGTTTCTTGCCTGTAATCAGTTCATACATCACGATGCCGAGAGAATAAATATCGGCTCCCGGTTCATACTGCCAGCGTTTGATCATTTCCGGTGCCATATAGCTTGGAGTCCCAACACGGCCTTTAACGACCTTCGAACCAGCGGGTATCGTCATGCCGAAATCAATTAATTTCACAGTTTTATCGGGCGTTAATAAAATATTGCCCAGGCAGACATCCCGGTGCACAAGACCTTTTCTGTGAATGTATGCCATGGCGCTGACAGTCTGCTCAATAATCTTTATCAGGTCGTTTTCCTGCCCTTCGTTGTTGCAACGCCCGATATAATCGCCAAGATTTGAATGAATGAATTCCATTGCGAGCCAATAATGTTTGCCGGTTCCATATTCGAGGCATTTTATAATGTTGGGATGTTCGAGTTCTTTCAGCAGTTGGCCTTCCCAACGGGCGACGGAATCATTCTCAAGCAGACGTGCGATTTTTTCCCCCGCTTTTGTAAGGACCTTGAGAGCGACCTCCTCACCGGTTTCCGTTCGTACGCAACGGTATATGTTGGAGAAAGCCCCTTCGAAAATAGGGTCCCCGATATCATAACCGCGTATATAAAGTTCCCCGGTTAGCTTGGACAGTAACCGTTTGAACATTCGCGCCCTTTCATCGGTCTCAGAAATGGCGTCTCAGGACTATTGCGTTTCAGTCTTTTCGTTTTCGACGATTTCTATTTCTTCCACGGGTACAGACCGCTCATTGTCATCCTCAAAGCGGACATTTACCGTTTGCTTCAGTATCTCGTATCCGACAACGACACCATCCCCGGCCGGAGTTCTAACTCCTGTCCCGGGACGCGGAAGATTTGCTTTCAATTCTCTATATATCCCATTTTCATACTTCAGACAGCACTTCAGTCGACCACATCGACCGCTGATTTTGGCGGGATCAAGAGTTGACTTCTGGTTTTTGGCCACTTTCATCGGAACCGGCTTAAGGGCCCGGAGGAATTTCCGGCAGCAAAGAGGTCGACCGCATGAACCAAACCCTCCCAGAAGCTTCGCCTCATCTCTTACACCCACCTGACGCATTTCTATCCGAGTTCGGTACCGCTTTGCAAGGTCTTTGACCAGATTTCGGAAATCAACCCGTCCGTCGGCGAGGAAGAAAAAGATAATTTTGTTGCTGCCAAACAGGTGTTCTACCTTTACAAGCTTCATGGGTAGTTCGTGATGTTCGATGAGTTCCCGGCAGACCTGAAACTCTTCCTCCTCTTTTCCCTCCTGGATTTCTTTCTGTTTGGAGGTATCTTTACGCGTCGCCCGACGCAGTATCTGCCCAGCCGGTTCTTCATCGGGAGCATTTTGCCGCGCTACAACTTTGCCCCATTCAACACCCCGCTTCGTGCGGATTATGACACAATCGCCCGGAGTTACACGTTCTTCTGAAGGGGAGAAATATTCCACCTCTCCCATAGCACCATATCTGATTGCGACTAATTGGTCTTCACTCAAACCGGCATTCCCGTCGTGCTCTTATTCTTGCTCTTAGGGCGGCTGTCGCCTTATACCGCTTGGCCCTATACCGCCGTCCGCGGCACAATCGGTGCAAAAAACCACTTCGGGGAGAGACCTGACGGCCAAATCCCCTCATTAACCAAATTGTACGGCCAGTTAAGTTTTGAGTCAACTCTGTGGCCGTGATTCAGTAGAATTTATATGGGAATAAACGCAAATCTACACTGCAGTATAGCGCCTGGCAGATGTAACCAAATTCATTTTATGTTAGTGTAAACTGCGAGTTCGAATGTGCTCAGAGTGTAGATCGACTTGGCAAATTCTACTTACTTGTGAAAGGATCTGATGATGCGACCACAGCGATGTCTGATTTGTGGTGAGACTTATCTTGGCAGCGAAACCCCGGACCGTTGCCCCTATTGCGGAGTGGAAGGCCGCTTCATCGCAGAGGCCGCCGAATATGTCGATTACGATGGCATGGAATTGAGCGAAACCTCACAGGAATTCATCCGCGAGGCCATCCAAATTGAAATGAGCAACGTGGCATTCTATAAAAGTGCAGCGGATCAGGCCCAGAGTAAAGTTGTCCGGGCGATTTTCAAACGCGTGGGAAAACACGAAGGCGAACATCTCGAACTGCTGGCAGATCATCTCGGCGTTGAAGAACCGGATATCGAACCCGAAAGCTGCACCGATGATGATATACTCAACATGAAACAATCCCATGACCGCGAAGATCGAGCGGTGAAGATGTATGTGCGTTTCGCCGCTGAAGCCCCCGAACCGCGTATCAAGCAGATTTTTAGCGCCATCGCCGGGATCGAACAGGAACATTACAAACTGTTCAACACGTTCCGCTGATTTCCTCCAGCGCCGTGGCATAGACAGCGTAGTCGGCTTCTGTGAAAAGCACGAAACGTACGAGATCGAAACTGTCCGGATGTGCCTTGATGTGCTGAGTTACAGCCGACAGCGCAACGTGGGAGGCCTCTTCAATCGGATATCCGTATACCCCGGTGCTGATCGAAGGGAAGGCAATCTTCCTGAGGCCGTGCTCAACCGCGACGTCGAGACTGCTCCGATATGCGCTTGCCAATAACTCGCGTTCACCGGAACCGCCATTTCTGTAACGAGGCCCAACGGTGTGGATGACATGATCTGCCGGCAGGTTGCCCGCGGTGGTGATTACCGCATCCCCGGTAGGGCATCCCCCGAGTTTGCGGCACTCTTCCATTACTTCGGGGCCGCCAGCGCGGTGAATGGCTCCATCAACGCCCCCGCCTCCACGGAGGCCGCTGTTCGCCGCGTTCACGATGGCGTTAACGTCCTGTTCGGTGATATCGCCCTGCACAAGTTCCAGTTTTGTCTCCCCGATGGGCAATTCCAAGACAAATCTCCCTGTAATTAACTGTCATGCTTTTTTCATGGAGCGGGAGCAGGGTTTATTCGATTTCCAGGAACATTGAACGCGGTGCGCCGCAGATCGGGCACTCTGCCGGCGGCTCTCCCTCAACGGTATTACCACAGCCCTGGCACACCCAGAGTTTCGTTTCGGGCAAATCCTCATTTTTCTTAACAGCGTCGACGGCCCGGTTGTACAGCATGTGATGGATCTCTTCGACTCGGCTGGCGAAATCAAAAGTTCGGCGTGCCTCCGGTTCACCTTCATCTTCGGCCACCTGGATAAACGCCGGATACATTTCTTCGAACTCATCGGCCTCTCCCTGCGCAGCCTCTTTGAGGTTTTCAAGGGTGGATTTAACTCCACTCATGACTTCAAGGTGATTGAGCGCATGGACAGTTTCGGCAGCCGCAGCAGCTCTGAACAGGTGGGCAACCTGTTTGTACCCTTCATCTTCAGCTTTTCGAGCAAAAGCGGTGTATTTTCGGTTAGCCTGACTCTCTCCGGCGAACGCTTTCTGCAAATTATCGTCGGTCTGACTCATGCAATCCTCCATTTTTTCGGGTAATACTTGAGAGTAAGCAGCAAACAGTACATTTATAATACACATGTTTTGGTGGGGCATCAAAAGTATGTTCGGCAAGTACCTCGTGGACCTGAGCCGCTTGTTCGCGGACAGAAGAATAGTTATAATCGGTATTCTCACCTGAAAGATCGGGGCGTAGCGCAGCCTGGCTAGCGCGCGTGCTTTGGGAGCACGAAGTCCCGGGTTCGAATCCCGGCGCCCCGACCACCCCTTCCCATTACGTAAGTCCTTATTATATATTATAATAGGGCTATTGTCGCCGCCTTCGCAAGCAGCAACCTTGTGCTTTTGTATTGAGAATCTCGCTGGCTAAAGCACCGCGACACTCTAAAGCAACTTTCCTGTGTGGAATCTCTCCCAAAACCCCCTCAAACCCCCGATATCCGCCTCAAAACCTTAAAATCGGGCCAAATCGCGTTATAATTTAAGTGATGGGCAAAGCGCGGATTCGAGAGCCCATCCAAGCCCACGAATCCCACTCCAAACCCCTCCCGAGATGTCCCACCATCGCAGGATCCCCCTCCGGAATGTTTTTCTTTTTCCTCCCCCCACCGAATTCTCGACATTTTGACACGCAATACAACATTTAATGCCACCTTCTACCCGCGTGGAAAGTGCCTTTCCGGGGGCAACGAGTAGTGCAGCTGATTTCTGGAAACCGGTAGCTGTCGTCCTTCTGATCCACATCCTGGTGCGCAAGCATTACGCAGTTGGTGTGGTTCTTTTTATGTACCAATGACACGCTGACGTTCCCGGCGAACCGAGCGGTTTTTATCACTTAACTGAGCCGATCGGGAGGCCCTGGGCGGCCTTTCTTTTTTTACGAAAGGAAGTCCAAATGAGCGCTGCGACTATAAATGTAGAGCATGCTCAACGCCAATTTGTCGAAATTCTTCCCGACCTCGAAAATATTGCACATGCCGCATTTTGGAACCTAAACCCCGCCGATCGTGAGGAAGCGGTGGCCGAAACCACGGCAATGGCCTGGCAGAACTTCTTCCATTGCTGCCATGAGGATAAGTCCCCTGGAGCGTCTTCGATCGCCTATTACGCAGTAAAGAACGTCAGATCAGGTAGGCGCTTTGCAGGTTCGAGTTCAACCGACGTGATGTCGAGGAAAACCCAACAAATGGGCAGATGTCGGGTAACTCACACCGGTGCCTCAGCTGATGAGAATACGGACGGTCCCACGGTACCGCTCATCGATCATCGGACATGGATGAGGCCTTTTCATAGGGCTCGTGTGGAACTTGATTACCCCGAGTTCCTCGATCGACCGGAGGTCACAGACCGAGAAGAGCGGGTGTTCGAAATGCTGGCCGACGGCAGGCTCGGCAAAGAGATCGCTGAGGGGCTGCAAGTATCTCAGCCCCGCGTGACCCAGATTAAAAAGAGCCTGGCCGGGAAGATGATGGAGTTCTTTGGCCGGGGGATCTATCCGGACTATCACGCCATTAAGAACCTGAAAAAATCTTGACTTCAGGCCAATCGACTGTTACCCTCGGGGTAGCTGCCTGTCCGAAAAAAGCGTGGTGCTCCTACCAAACAATCCCCATACGCACCACGCGCTGCCGGGGAGTTGTCCCTCTCTGGCAGATGCCCCTCAGCGGGCGGATCTTACCCGGGTCCGCCCGCTTTTTTTTTTGTTGTCTTGGGGCGAGCAGATCACGTCTTGTTGCCGCCGGAAAATCATCTCCGCCGACAGAATATTCATCGCTGGGAAAAATCCTTTGATAAACTGCTCTCACGCGGTAGACTATTAGTGTATGGATTGATTACCATCTGATACTCAGCGTTTTTTATGGTACGGACTGCCGCAAACGCGACTGCAGCCAAATAAAGGCTGCTCGGGGAGGTTTATTATGAAGCAGGCAAGGAGGCACGTAAAGACCGGATTTACGCTGATTGAGTGTGTGCCCAGTTAAGGCTGGGTAAACTTGTTGGGTGTAAGTCCCAATCGTATTAGTTTCTCATTTCGAATGCGTAGCCTGACTGCCGGAGTCGCGGAACCAACAGAACAGGGGACCGATTCCGATGCGCAGTGACAAAGTCGCGAGACGGGAAACCGCTCCAACTAGGGCGGGGACTTAAGGTCAGTCGGAGCGGCGAGGCAAACGCACAGACCGCAGGAAAACGAACATCCGAAGGCATCGCAGGAGGTATCCTGACGGAAGTTGCTGACAGAGTCAGGTGATCCGGTCACTGGCGATCCTTCGTTCGATAGGAGAAGTCCGATGCAGATGGTGAGGAAAATGGTGAGAATCAAGTTTCCGCGAGCGAAAAGCATGAAGAAGGCGCGAGCAGGAATCAAAGAGCGGGTGAAGAACATACCGCTTGGCGAGCCGCTTAAGGAGGCCATAGGCGCCCTGAACCGCAAGTTGCGGGGATGGGCGAACTACTTCCGTATAGGCAACTCCTATGAGGCCGCCCGGGAGCTGACAGCTTTTGCGTGTCAGCAACTGCGTTTGTACCTGCGCCGCCGTCGAGCTCGCAAGGACATCGTCGGTTACCGGCGATGGCCGAACGGTTTCTTCCATGAGAAAGGGCTGGAATATGTGCCGAATCTACTGTAATCCCGCGACTGCGGGACTGTCTGCGAAATCACAGCGTGGAAAGCCGGGTGGGGTCCCGCGGCCGCGGGAAGACGCACGGTTTTATCAGGGTAAGTGGACAGCCCAGTACGGGGGAGCATGGAAATGGAGGAGGACTTCGTTTGACTTTTTTTTTTGAATATACTATGCATATGCGCTGTCGATACGTCGACTCTTATATGAGGAGGCAGAAGAATGCGTGAGTGGAAAGCAGGAAAAAGGTTGGGCTTTACTTTAATCGAACTGAAAAGGGAACACAGGGCGTTTGAACACAAAATCCGGGCTAAATAAACGGCGCGTTAAGCCTTGCAATACAAGAATAAGTGTACCGTAGGACGCCCAATGTCACGAACATGCCAATGTTATGATAAAAAACATCTTGTCAAGAAGATACGCCGGTTTGCCGGTTATGTGGTCCAGTCCTGAGATTATGAGCATTTCTGATTGTTGTAACTTTCTGATACTAAACGGCATGTGCCGTTTTCTTTAACCTGAGATCCCGGTTAACCGCTGTCAATATGATCCTTCCGTTAGAGTGAGAAACGAGAAAAAACAATGGCTATAGGCTTTAAAGGGGAGATAGAAGATAGAAACGAAATCAGAGCGGGGTTCATCGGATCTGGCTCTCATTCTTTCAGGAACCTTTATCCAACGTTCCAGTTTACCCCGGTGAATCTGGTTTCGGTGTCTGATCTTGACATGCGTAAAGCGGAGGCTTTCGCCGACACATTTGGTGCGAAATCGGCCTACGATGATCACGAGAGAATGCTACAAAACGAAGATCTGGATGCGGTTTTTTGCTGCACGGGATACGATAATCAGGGACGACCGATCTATCCTCAACTCGCCGTGGATTGCCTTCGTGCGGGTTGCCACGTCTGGACTGAAAAGCCCCCGGCGGCGTCCTGTACTGACATAATTCAGATGCAGGAGGCCAGTAAAACATCGGGGAAAAATGTCGTCGTTGGCATGAAGAAAATGTTTTTCCCGGCGAACGAAAAAGCGCGTGAGCTTATGAATTCCGATGATTTTGGTCGTCCCCATCTTGTCACGATTCAGTATCCCCAGAATATCCCGGAAGTCGAGGAATTCCGGCAATATTTTGAAAACGGAGTGTCCAACTCCGTTGTGTTTTTTCTTGGTCACCTCTGTCATCCAGCCTCCCTTATGGTTTACTTGCTCGGCATGCCGGAATCACTCTATTACGAACGTAGCGAGCCAGGAGGTGGTCTGGCTACTTTTCAGTTCGATTCCGGGGCGCTGGCATCAATCGCTTTCACAAGTGGTGCTTCATCAAACGGTGGTATGGAGCGCACGATGATCGTGGCCCACAACGGGCGACACATATCGGTGGAAAACAATGTACGCGTGACACTACATCGCCTTCCTTCGCTGGGATACGGTGACGTCCCGGATTACTATCAGGGAAGTTCAGACGAAACCTCCGCCTCCTGGGAACCCGAATGGTCACTCGGGCAGCTTTATAATAAAGGTCTCTTCCTGTTGGGCTACTACAACGAGATCAACGAGTTTGCCCAGTCTATACTTGAAGAACGTCCCCCGGCGAAAGGAACACTCGAACAGGCCTGGCAGGTAACCCGTATCTTTGAAGGATTTGCTGAAGGACCGGGCAAAGTCATATCACTGTAAGGGGAAACAATGGATGCCCCATCTGAAAAAACAAGGAGCTACTTATGAAGGAAGCGAAAGTCCTGCGTGCAAGAGAGTGCGAGAAAATCGATGCGGACTGGGGCGCTCTTACCTGGTTTGCCAGTGGTGAACTGGGGAACTGCGATGAGATGACAGTGGGCAAATGCGTGATCAAACCCGATTGCGCCAATCCGGTCCACCGGCATCCGGCATGTTCTGAGGTGCTGGTGGTGTGCCAGGGTCGGATCGCCCACAGCATCGAAAACGGCGAGGAGGTTGAACTGGGAGAAGGCGATGTCATCACAATCCCCAGGGGAATGCCGCATAACGCCCGGAATATATCCAACCAGGATGCCGTTTTGCAAATTGCCTTCTCATCCGCTGATCGCAGGGCGGAGGGCGAGTGACATGAGAGCCTGTCAGATTGCTGTGAGCCCGTGTTCAAATCCTGAAATGAATCTGGACGAAGTGCTCAGCGCCTATTCCTCTCTTGGATATAGTAAATTCGAGGTCTTTACTTCGTGGGCCAGTAGTGCAGTTGATTATCATCGTTCCCCGGATGTTTATCTGGAAAAGGGATGTCGGTTTGACATGAATTTTACGTCAATGCACCTCCCACCGGTCAGTGCCGAATGCCCTGAAGCTACGCTGCAGGAAGCGTATACTGCAGCACAGTTTGCCGAGGCGATTGGCGTGGAGGTTGTTCTATACAAAGCTTCGGATCGATCAACCTACATCGAAGCTGCTGAACCGTTTCTGAATGTGGTCGAAAATCTTTCTGTTATCCCCGTTATTCAGAACCACTACGGGACTCCGCTGAGCACCCTCGATGATGTGAAAGAGGTGTTTGAGGCGATTGGTGACCCGCGTTTGTATTCGCTCCTTGAGGTGGGACACTTTCATTCCGCGGGGGTGACCTGGCGAGAGGCGGCAGAGTATCTGGGGGACTCCATTGCACTGGTACATATCAAGGACCAGATCGGACAGCAATCGGTGCCGTTCGGGAAGGGAGAGATCGACCTCCCCGGCTTATTCAACTATCTGGACGACCGGGACTACAGGGGCCGTTACGTGGTGGAGATGGAAGTAACGGATGATGAGAATACGCTTTACTACCTGGAACAGGCACGTCATTATGTTATGGAATTCTGTGAGGAGATGTAATGAACAGCGATCCGAGAATTGCCATTGTTGGTGCAGGCAGTCTGTCGACCCGGCGCATCTATCCTTATATTGGCGCTGCCGGCGGGGAGTTGGTGGGCGTGTGCGACCTCGATATCGAAAAGGCCGAGTGCAATGCGCGTCGGTTTGGTGGACGCGTCTATACTGATCTGGAGAACATGCTGGAGGAGGAACAGCCGGACGGGGTTATCATCTGCATCGGCCCGGAACAACATGCGGAACTGGCGCCCGTTGTGATGAACAGGGGGTTTCCAGTGTACACTGAGAAGCCACCGGCCGCGTCGGCCACAGCGGCGCTGGAAGTGGCACGCGTATCCGAACAGACGGGAACGCTGTGTACCACGGCGTTTAAAAAACGTTATAATAATGCCTATTCCCGTGCAAAAGAATGGTTGAAAGGTTTTGACCCGCTGTCTCGGTATTCCATTTCCGTCGACTACGCGTCAGCCCAGTATGATAACGATTCCCCCCGTTCGCTTTTTTTGCTTGATTTCGCCATTCACGTGATCGATCTGATTGGTTTCCTTTTTGGAGATGTGGATCGAGTGTTTGCCGTTTCAAAGGGGCTGGATGCCTATGCCGTGAGTCTGAAGTTTGCCACCGGCTCCGTGGGGAGTCTCAATTTGAATTGTGGACGCTCCTTCTCCGTGCCCACCGAAGAGGTGGAGATTACGGTGGAAGACGGTAATTTCATGACCATCCATAATTCTTCCTGCTGGCGTATTACCGAGGACGGGCAACCGGGCGAGTGGTACGAGCCCCCCACTTTTGTTAGTGCCGGGGACAGTGGCAACAATACGGGCCATATGGCGGAAATCGTGGATTTTATGGAGGCCATTCAGCAGGGACGAACCACCCGGTCGAATATTTACGAGAGCTACAAGAGCATGGTCCTGTACGAGGCGATCGCTGAGTCAGCGAGAAAAGGTATACCCGTGGATGTGGAATATGCGTCATTGTGAAAGGTGCTACGGTGAATAGTTATAGTGTCACGAACACATCAGATCAAAGTAAAAGCGCTTTTACGCTCATTGAACGTGTGCTCAGATAAGGCTGGGTAAACTTGCTGGGTGAGAGTCCCAGTCGCATTAGTTTCTCATTTCGAATGCGTAGCCCGACTGCCGGAGTCGCGGAACCAACAGAACAGGGGACCGATTCCGATGCGCAGTGACAAAGTCGCGAGACGGGAAACCGCTCCAACTAGGGCGGGGACTTAAGGTCAGTCGGAGCGGCGAGGCAAACGCACAGACCGCAG
>JBKHIT010000127.1:0-5252 GCA_046538485.1 Candidatus Brocadiia bacterium
CCCCGAAACCAGAAAGCTGGTTGCAAGGCCACGCACTTTACCGAATAGTTACCCCGCCAGAGTGAATTAAAGCTTATTCCCGGGGAGCTTTGTTCAGCACAAGGTGTGTACAAATTTCTCCCTTCTGTCACTTTTCGACCCGGTGATCCCACGTTCTTGCGGAATCTGCATCGGGCACAGGGCAGCCGGTCAGGCTCTGTGAGCGCCGCTTGAACGACAACAATATCCCCGCACCGAAGAGAAAAGGAGAGAACCGCCCGAACGGGACCACTGGGCCGACAAATTGTCGCGCGCGCTGCAACAAAACGACAACGTGTCAGGGTAAGGTGCGGTTTTTGGGGATAGTATTATGAGTAATAAAGCGCGGGCGTGAGTTTGGGTCAATTCTGAGGCTTTTTGACTGCCAGCAGGGCCGGAATTTGTAAAAACCCCGGCTAATTTAATTTTTTCTTGAGTTTGGCACGGGGGTTGCAGTAATATTGGGCAGCTGCCTGTCCCTACAAGCGTGGTGCTCCCACCCAACAATTCCAATACAGCACCACGTGCTGTCGGGCGAGTGCCCCCTCCCCGACAGATGCCCCTCAGCGGGCGGATCCTTTTGGATCCGCCCGCTTATTTTTTGTTCCCGCTTGTTTTGCCGTTTTCCTGATCTTGCCAGCATAGCGGTAATAGCGCGCCGATGGCGCGCGGGACTCTACATACACGCCCCGGTTCCGGTAACGTCTCCTGGTTACCAAAAAAGTTGACAGACGCAGAGGACATTTGCTGAAATTGCAGCGTCACGGGATGGGATGCGGGTCCGCAACATGCAATTGTCGTGAGTATGAGAGTCCAAGTAAGGCCAATGATGGTGATCTGAGTTTCCATATGCCGTCCCCGGATAACACTTTGTCTCTGCCCCTTCGGACCGTTACCATGGTTGTCTGTGCAGATTTAGCTTTACGCACGAATGGCAGAATTTGAGACTATTGCCTGTGGCATATCGCCAAGCGTGACTCGGCATCTGCGTCCGCACGAGCAACCTGAGAAAGGACCATGATGAACAAAAAGCGCGCTGATGTTATCGAAGGTTCAAGCGGAAATGAAGGCGATTTCACGCCCGACCCCATGCTCTCGCGTCGGCTGGAATGGTTTCGCGACCTGAAATTCGGCCTTTTCATGCACTGGGGCGCATATTGCCAGTGGGGATGTATCGAATCGTGGCCTCTGGTTGAAGAAGATACCTGGGCCCGCCCCGATGATCTTGCGCCCTGGCAGGAATGCGATCGTGATCTGGATGAGTTTCGGCGACGTTACTGGAAACTGAACGAAACCTTCGATCCCTCAGATTTCAACCCGGATCGTTGGGCAAACGCCGCCGAGAAAGCTGGCATGAAATATGTGGTTTTTACCACAAAACACCACGATGGATTTTGTATGTTCGACACCCAGCTGACCGATTACAAGATCACAGCTCCCCCATGTCCGTTCAACCGGCGTGAGAGCGATCCGACCCATGAAGTATTTGAAACGTTCCGACAGCATAATTTTGGGATCGGCGCGTATTTCTCCAAATCTGACTGGCATCATCCGGACTACTGGGATCCCGAGCGTCTGCGTCCCGACCGTAATCCCAACTACGATACCTCGGAAGAACCGGAGAAGTGGGATCGTTTCGTGCGTTTTGTCCACGGACAGGTCGAGGAACTTATGACCGGTTACGGCCCGGTGGATATCCTGTGGTTGGATGGCGGACAGGTCCGTCCTCCTCACCAGGACATCCGGATGGACGAACTGGCGCGGATGGCCCGATCTTACCAGCCTGAATTGCTCATCGCCGATCGCACGGTCGGCGGCCAGCACGAAAACTATCTGACACCAGAGCAGGAAGTGCCCGATAATCCTCCGGAAAGGGCATGGGAGAGTTGCATTACCATGGGCACAGGTTGGAGTTACCGTCCCGACGATGACTATAAGCCGGCCGGTGAACTCATACAGCTTCTGGTA
The DNA here is from genome assembly GCA_046538485.1 of Candidatus Brocadiia bacterium. Lineage (GTDB taxonomy): Bacteria > Planctomycetota > Brocadiia > SM23-32 > SM23-32 > JBKHIT01. The sequence goes on from JBKHIT010000127.1 coordinate 1,987, forward strand.
GATGTAGTCTCAAAAGGAGGCAATCTGCTTCTCAATATCGGCCCGTCCCCCGAAGGCCGTTTTGCCCCCGAGGCCCACAGCCGTCTGGAGGAAATTGGGGCCTGGATGAAAATTAACGGTGAAGCCATTCACGGAAGCCGCGGAGTCCCTGAAACCCATCCCCACGGTTTTAGTTTTACGCGTAAGGACGAGCGGCTTTATGCGTTTTGGTCTCAGAACGAAAATGGTAATCTTCCTGTCACGCTGAATCTGCCGGTCGAGGCCGACGCTTGCTTGCCTGAGGTTGAGCTGCTGGGCTATGGACGTCTGGATTGTAAAGAAAGCGAAAAAGGACTGCATGTCAGCATCCCGCCCCATACAGCGGCCAAACCGCCGACGGATTACGTGTCAGTTTTCCGGACGAAAGGCGATGGAGAATTGACAGTGAAGACTTAAGGGATACTTTTCACGGACGAGGGTAAGAACTCTTATTGTTGGACCGTGGCCTGTGGGGTTGTTTTGATCCGCTTACTGGCTATTGTATCGGCTTGCGCAGCGTTTTACGGAAGCTTACGTTTTATTTCATGTTGTTTCGCGCGGGCATGCGATGCGCGCGCGAAAATGCAATACAAAATCAGGCGGGGGAAAACCTATAAAAAGGCCGGCAGGCCGGGGGCAGTCCAGGCCAGCGAGAGGGTACGGGCAAATAACCGGTTGGTGGGCGGAGTAGAATACCATTACCCGGCGGGCGTTGCGAGGTCATGTAAACACCGCGGCCATTTCGGTTCATGTAGGTGCTGATTGCTGACGGAACCGGCGTGACTCGCGCCCGCCGGCGGGGTTTATATATCCACTTGAAATCTCTGGTTCCCAGGGCAGACCAAAATGTCTGAGCGTTTAATTTGTTTCGTTACTGCATTCGGCAACAATCAAAATCTATCCGTCCGATTGTATTGTCAGACCCTGGGGCGGTGCTTGCAACTTTGAAAGGAGTTTCTGGCTGTTCAATTCGCGGGGTTGACAGTTCTGCTCGGCGCACAGGGCGGCCGCCACGCCCGCGGCCTGGCCTACGTTCCCGAGAATACACTGCACGCGATACGCCGACATGGCGATGTGTGTGCCACTCAAATGTTTTCCCGCTACCAGCAGACCATCGACTCCTCTCGGCACGAGCGATCGGTACGGTATCCCGTAAGGATTCACTTCGGGGTAATCCATGTTCGCCTTACCCTCGGTCCAGATATCGATCCCGCGGCCGGTGACCGTCACTGTGTCGTCGGGAATTTTCCCTTCGCGCAGGTGTTCGTAGGTGATGACGTATTCCCCGCGGATGCGGCGCTCTTCGCGCACGCCGATTCGCGGTCCGAGGTAGACGGCATAACCCTGATCCCGCAGGTAATCGAGATCGTCCGACATAAGATTCAGCGCTTCCCGCTGGGTGTCGGCCAGCGCCTGCGGATCACGCACGTCGGGGCAACGGATCCGGCATCCCCAGTGCAGGTAGATCCCGGTGTCCCACTCATCAAAATCGTCGCTCTTTGATCCGACGAAACCGTAGCCTGATACCAGATGACCTTCCTGCAACTGGCTGGATTCGATGGGTTTAGCACCCTCTCGTTTCTGGCTAACATACATCCACGTGCACTGCTGGACTGCCTCGGTGGGTTCTTCGGGGGCGATTTCTTCGCCGAAATCGTCGGCAGATTCCTCACCGAACATAATTTCACATCCCGCTTGTTCGCCGAGAGCACCGGCCCCCGTAGCATCAACGACCACCGGTGAATGGTAGATTTGTTCCTGGTCTCCGCATTGCACCACGGCGCCTGCAACGCGATCGTTGGCCTGGCTTTTTTCCACGAGCAGATTGGAAATACGGGCGTTGCGGACGACTGTCAGGTTGGATTCTTGCTGCAGCAGCGAATCAAAAACGCGGATGATATCGGCCGGAAGATACCAGTAGGACCAGCGAGGTCCATCCTGGCGGTCAGTGAGAGGGTATTTCTCGCGCAAAGTCCCCATATATTCGCCGACGACGCCCCTGCGGGGCCCCCCTCCGGGTTTGGCAACGAACTGGTCGACGGCGGCGCCGCCGACCACGGGGTCTTCTTCCAGCAGAACGACGTCGGCACCGGCCCGTGCGGCTCCGATAGCGGCCGGTATGCCGGCGGACCCGGCTCCGATGACAAGAACATCGCATTCAAGATCTGAAGATTTCTTCATGTGTGAGATTTTTCCTGTTTCTGGGACTGTTTTACTTTTTTCAGTAATCGGAATATATAAGAGACCCCTGCGCGAAGCGCTTTCGGAGTGCGGTGAGCAGTTCGGCACAGCCGAACGGAGCACCGCTTTTGCTTGTCTTCGAACAAGACCGATCTTAACATAGTTTCTGGCGTTACAAATTGCAGGAAAGCTGTTCCGGGCTGTAAGCGTGCTTCCGTAACTCCTGGGGAAAGGTAGCCACGATGGGAAACTGGGCACATTCTCCCGTTCATAAGCTCAACCAGCAGGGGACATATATCGTTACCGGTGCAACTCTTCACAAGCAGCATTATTTCGGTGCGGACACCCGCCGAACTTTGCTGCAGAATGATCTCTTCCGAGTGGCCGCTGACTACGGCTGGCAAATGCAGGCATGGGCAATTTTCTCAAATCACTATCACTTCGTTGCTATGTCACCGGGGAATCCCACGAATCTTCCGGATATGTTGGCTGATTTTCATGCCAGTACCGCAAAAGAGATCAACCGGCTGGACAAAACCCGTGGGCGACGAGTTTGGTACAATTACTGGGAGAAACATATCACCTACCAGAGATCGTACCTCGCCCGCCTCAAATACGTGCACTTCAACCCGGTCAAACACGGTCTGGCCGATGACCCGACACGCTATCGCTGGTGTTCAGCGCAGTGGTTCGAGCGGCACGCATCGGCGGCTTTTCAAAGAACGGTAAATTCTTTCAAAACGGATAAAGTCAAAGTCTTTGACGAGTTTAGTGTTGTTTGATTGCCGTAGCATGTGCGTTACAGATAACAGAATAAAAGCGGCGCTGTCGCGCGCGCACTCCAAAGCCAGCGCTTGGCGCTGGCAAGGTACCATAAATGCGCCGATGGCCGTAAATGCGAAATGCAGAGCTGATTTTCACCAATCGGGACATGTAAGAGACCCTTGCTGGAAACGCCTGAACATTCTAACTTTTGGCGTAACCGAGCGGACTGGACTTCAGCCCCCGCAAAGCAGCCATTTTAAAGGGGGAGTTAATCAGAGACAATCAACGAAATCGGAAATCGA
>JBKHIT010000128.1:0-5055 GCA_046538485.1 Candidatus Brocadiia bacterium
GGCCTTCATATTAACTACGTCTGCTCCGGCCCTACGGGCCTTTTTTGGAACGGCACTCGACACGCTAAACGCGTACTGGCGCGGAGCGCCATTTTTGGAGTACGGCGACCGCGAGTCGAGGTGGGCTACCGTATGCCAATGCAAATGAGGTTTTAAATGGCAGGTATGTCTACCCCAACGAATCCTTCACGGGCGGAGGGGCCGCGTGAATTTGGGTCGCAAATCGAATAAGCTGGTTTATTCCCTTATTAGAAAAAGCATCCCCTGTGATGCAGCAGAAAAGAGGTTTTCAGACGATGAAAGTTTTGCTTGTCCGTCCGCATCCGTACCTCCCGACGTCGCAATGGCTTCAGAGCATGATTTTGCTGGAACCGTATGCTCAGGAGCTTATCGCGGGAGCTGTTGAGCCACCTCATGACGTCCAGATATGCGATCTGGCGGTCGAGGAGTTCCCCGTTCAGGCGTTCAAAAAAACCATGCGGGATTACGCCCCCGATTTTGTCGGATTCGGGGGATTCTCCAGCCAGTTTCGGACGAACTGCGAACTTGCTGAAATTGCGAAAGAGATACACCCGGAGGTGCTGACCTGTATCGGGGGCATTCACTCCTCCAGCTATCCGGCCGACTGCAAATACCCGAAACTGTTCGATCTGGTGGTGCGCGGGGATGGGGTTTCGGCGATGAAGACCATAATTTCGGCGCTGGAAGAGGGGGAGGAATTGCCGGAGTCCGACTGGATACTGCCCACGGAATCGTCGAATTTTGACCGACTGGCCGCAAAACCTCCGCCCCCGATCCACAAAGACGGAATCACGACCGAACCCCGCCGCGACCTGGTGGATTCGTCGCACTATTACTGCATGTGTTACGGCGAACCCGGGCAGAAGATGGACACCATGTTCCCGGAGATCGCCTGCGTGCGCACCAGCGTGGGATGCCCGTTCCGCTGCAGTTTCTGTGTCGTACATTTTCTCGCGAATGGCAAATATCTACAGCGGGAAGTCGAGGATGTGGTCGACGAAATCGACTCCCTGCCCCAGGACTACATCTATTTCGTCGATGACGAAACGTTCGTCAACACCAAACGCATGTACCGAATGGCGGAGATGCTGATTGAGCGGGGGATCGAGAAGAAGTATCTGTCGTGGGCGCGGAGCGACACCATTTGCAAGCATCCCGAGCTTTTTGAGCTGTGGAAAGAGGCAGGGCTTGAGTTCGTCTACGTCGGATTCGAGTCTTTGAAGCCGGAAAATCTCGACGATTACAACAAGAAGGCGACCCCCGAACAGAACCGCAAAGCACGGGAGATTCTGCGCGATCTGGATCTGAACATTCACGCGGCGCTGATGGTGAATCCCGATTTTGGGCCGGAGGATTTCGAGACGATTCACAAGGCGATCAAGGAGTTAGGACCGGCCGAGTTCGCGTTCACGGTGTTTTCCCCCCCGCCCGGGACGGAGTCGTTTGAGGAGGCGAAGGATGAATTCATCTGCGACGACCCGTGTTTTTACTACGATTGTCTTCACACAATTCTGCCCACAAAACTGCCGTTGAAGCGGTTCTACCGCTATTTCACGTTGCTCTATGGTCTGGGGGCGCTGCAGATACCAGTGCGTGTGAACAAGGTGAAAGTTCCCCTGCGGGACCGGATAAAATTTTTGTGGGGGGGCATCAAATTCGCCTGGCAGATGTGGCACCTCTACCGGGATTTCGACCGGAAGTACTGGTGAGGTGTGTCGGGAATCTGGTTTTTGCCGTTTGTGAGCTACCACCGGGACCAGGTACAGCGGCCTCCTGAAACTTTTTGCGTGCGGGGATCCTTACAGTGCTTCTTTCAAATCGCTTGCTAACGGTACCGTAGAATTTGCGCAAGATCAGGGACACGAGGAACTTGAACAGCTTCTCACCCTTCGGCATGGGTCGCCTTCTCTGCCGCAGTAACCCGCTCGGTCCAGCGCGTAGTGGTGAACCGTTTTCCCACCGACGCGGGGCTGTTGGTTTATGGACCGCGTTCTGAACTCCAGCCTCCGGCTGAAGTCCAGTCCGCTCGCGGGGATTGAGACTCGAGTTCAGCTGAGCCCGCCACGGGGCGGGCGAAACTGGACTTGAGGCGGACAAACATTGGGAAATGCGAGGCAGCTTTAGATCCGCATCGCCGGGGCGGACCTGCCGTTGGTCGTTTTGCTGTTTTGCTGCGAGACCTGCCGGAGGGCTGCGTTTTTACCGCCGCACAAAGCGGCTCATCGTAGAATCTCCGGCACAGGCTTGGAGGAGGCCCGGCGTACCGAAGAAAGGTCAGCGTGGTTTACCGAATACATACCTTTGAACCGTACTGTGGGAGACGTAAGTCTTTGCTCAGACAAGAGGAAGCCCTTCGACGTTCTCGCCGAAGGGCCAAAAATAAAGGATGGTACCCCCAAGGGGATTCGAACCCCTGTTACCGGAATGAGAATCCGGCGTCCTTGGCCGGGCTAGACGATGGGGGCAGAGATAGGGATGGTTGAGGCACCTGGATTTGAACCAGGATTACCTGATCCAGAGTCAGGCGTGTTACCATTACACCATGCCTCAACAGTCGGACCTATTATAGATCGGTGGCCGGATAGTGTCAAATTTCGAGGCGAGATCAGGTCTTTACGAGCGCGCCGTTTTGGTTGCGGTAGTTTACGTCGTTTTCTCGCGGGCCGCGGGCGGGGTCGGCATGGACGACAATTTGTTTGCCGCTTGTTTTTTCCAGCTCTCGCAGCCGGGAGCGCATGGTGTTGTTGAGATAATTGGCCACCTCGGGCTCGGCTTCCACATCAACGCGTGCAACTTTGTCGTGATGCAGGCCCACACGCAGTCTCCGAATGAGTTCCAGTGCGGCAGTCTCAGGGCTTTTGATCTGGCCCGTTCCGCCGCAGGTTGGACAGGGCATATAGGTGGTTTGGCGCAGGCTGCGTCGTCTCCGCTGCCGGGTTAGTTCAACGATGCAGAATGGCGACATCTCCAACATCCGGAATCGCGCTTTATCTTTACCGAGCGTTTTGTGGAGGGTTTTCTCCACTTTGCGCCGTTTTTTCTTCGACTCCATGTCGATGAAATCGATGACGACCAGTCCTCCCAGATCCCGCAAACGGACCTGGCGTCCTACTTCTTTCGCTGCTTCCAGATTGATCTGGTAGGCGCCTTCTTCGGCATCTTTGGCCCCTTTGTATTGCCCGCTATTGACATCGATTGCCACGAGAGCTTCTGTTTGCTCAAGGACAATACTTCCACCGGACGGCAGCGCCACCGTGCGGCTCCGCATAGTTTCAAGTTCTTGATCCACGCCGAAATGGTGGAAAAGGGGATCGTGCCCGTCATAGTATTTGACTTTTCGGACATGGTGAGGCATTACTTCACGGAGGAACTGTTTGACTCTTTCGTAAACGTTTTGGCTATCGACGAGGATTTTCCGTATATCTTCGTTGAAAACGTCCCGGATGACCCGGATGATTTGATCGCTTTCCTGATAGAGCAGGGCTGGCGGTTTGGAGTTATTAGCCCGGCTTTTTATTGTGTTCCAGAGCCGCGAGAGGTAGTCAAGGTCCCGGTCGAATTCGCGTCTATCCCTTCCTTCTCCTGCCGTTCTAACGATCATACCGGCATCGGATGGAACATCGAGCTTTTTCGTAATGCTGCGCAGACGATCTCGTTCGCTTTGTTTTTGGATTCTCCGGGACACCCCGCGCATCGACATTCCCGGCATCAGCACAAGGTAACGTCCTGGCAGGCTCAGGTAAGTGGTAAGGGCCGGGCCTTTTTCACCGATTCCCTCTTTGGTAACCTGCACCATGAGTTTATCGCCGGGTTTGAGGGCTTTTGTGATGTTTTTGCTGCCCCGCCGGCCTTCTGCCCCTCCGCCGTCATCGCGGGCAACCGAGGGTTTCACGTCCGAAACGTGTAAGAATCCGTGTCGTTCGTAGCCGAATTCAACGAACGCTGCCTGAATACTGGATTCGACGTTAACGACTTTTCCTTTGTAAATATTCCCGACGATATGTTCGCGGGAAGTTCGCTCCAGATAAAATTCCTGAAGCTTATCATCTTCCATTATTGCGATTCTTGCTTCTTCTTCTTCAACGACATTCACCAACATCAATGCTTCATTCATATCTTCCTCACCTTACTTCTTACAGGGAGGAAGACAGGCTCACTCGCGTTCTTTCTATTGCACTTTTATAGTAATTCCGGCCGGGCTTAAGCCCGAGCACCTTCAGAATTTCTTCAGGGCGTGCGGTTCCCTGGTCGGTCATTTTGAGACTGAAATGCAACGACCCGTTTCTCACGCGTGCTCCCTGCAGGTATTCGGCCACATTTATTTCCTTTATGCGGCCTTTTCGTTTCCGTTGGACCATAATCTCTTCGGTCTTAAGCAATCTCTGCAGGTTTTTCTGTGCCAGGTGGCTCTCACCCAATAGCGGCACACGATAGGAAAAATGATTGGCACACCTGCCCGGCTTGGCGGGCAAAGTGCGGAGGGTCTTCAGTGCCAGTCCTTCTGGTAGCACTTCGGACAAACGACTCAGAACGCTCTCGGGTCGCCTCCATTCGCACAGCTCAAAGTCCAAGACCTCATTCAGACCCTTGAACCCTGTGCTGAGGGGAACTGGTAAGCTGATTCGAGGGCGCGGATTATACCCCTGGCTCATTGAAAGAGGCAATCCTGCCCGCCGAAGCGCCCTCCTGAAAAAACGCAATAGATCGTGGTGCGATATGAACCTGACGTCTCCCTGTTTAGAAAATCTTGCACGAAAAAACTGTCGTACCTGTGTCAAAACTCGACTCCAACAGCAAAAATCTATTTCGGCTGCCTGTAAGTCCCAGGCAGCGATTTTTTAAAATATAGGGACTTCTGATAACGAAAATATAATTTCTATATTCGAACCTAGTCTACCAAAAAGCCCCCCGATGTTCAACAGCTGGTCTAAAGGAATTTGCGCTGTCGGTCTTTTCGGTGGCCGGCAGCCGGACATCCCCCGAAAATCCCGGCTGACTCTGCCCTCGGACGGGGCGCAAATTCCTTAATTTTCC
>JBKHIT010000015.1:0-83925 GCA_046538485.1 Candidatus Brocadiia bacterium
ACACTCTGCAGCGACTGATCTCCCCCTGCTGCAACGCACTTTACCGAATGTTTACAGGTAAGGGGGTGTCAGTGCGTTGTAAGGTGACTTCGGCAGGGAGGTTACGATGGATAATCATGAACCAGAGACGGTGGCGTTCTATACGCGAATCAGCACCGACGAGGACCACCAGAAGTACTCGCTCGGGGCGCAGCGGGAACGGCTGGAGGCGTTCTGCACCTCGCAGTTCGGGGACGAGTGGAAGCTGTTCAAGGTTTACCGGGATACCGAGAGCGGCAGCCACATGGACCGCCCGGGCCTGAAGGAACTGCTGGACGACGTGCAGGCGCGCAGGTTCGATACGCTGCTGGTCTTCCGCGTGGATCGCCTCTCCCGCAAGGTGCGCGAACTGGCGCAGATGGTGGACGAACTGACCAGCCACGACATCGACCTGAAAAGCATCACCGAGCCTTTCGACACGGCCAACGCCGCCGGCAAGATGATGCTGCAGATGCTGGGCGTGTTCGCCGAGTTCGAGCACGCCACCATCGTCGAGCGCACGAAGGTCGGGATGGAGAAGAAGGCGAAGACCGGGGAGTTCGTGGGGGGCAACGTGCCGTACGGCTACGAACTCGACCCCGAGGAGGGCCTGGTCGTCAACGAGGAGGAGGCGGTGATCGTGCGCAAGATGTTCAAGATGTACACCTGCGCGCGGCAGGGCGCCTCGGCGATCTGCAAGGATCTCAACGGGGAGGGCTGCCGCAACGGGAACGGCAGGAAATGGGGGCGGCGGTCGGTGCTCTACATGCTGAAGAACCCCGTTTACGTGGGCAAGATTCGCTGGCGCGACGTGGAATACGAGGGGCAGCACGACCCCATCGTGTCGGAGGTGGCGTTCGAGAAGGCGCAGGAGATTCTGGAGAAGCGCAACTCGCAGTCGCCGGGCAAGCGGTGGCACAACCGCGAGAGGCGCCTGCTGACCGGCGTCATTCGCTGCGCCCGGTGCAAGAGCCACATGTTCGGCGGGGGCGGCCAGAAGAACGGCACGCACATCCCCTACTACGTGTGCTCGAAGCGATTCAACAAGCACGAGTGCGAGCAGGATTACGTGCGGGCCGAGACGCTGGAAGAGGCGGTCATCCGGGACGTCACCACGATACTTCGCGACGAGCCGTTCTTGAACCGCATCCGGGCCGAGGCCAACCGGCGGCTCGGCGAGGAGAAGCCGGACATCGACCGGGAGATCGAGAAGATCGAGGGGGAGCTGGCCGAGGTGCAGGGGAAGATCGAGCGCTACCTGGGCGCCTTCGAGGATGGGACGCTCAGGCCGGCGCTGTGCAACGAGAAGCTTGAGGACCTGAACGCGCGGGTGGAAGAGCTTGAGGACGCGAAGCAGGGGATGGAGGCCAGGCGTGGGCGCCTGGAGCTGCCGGCCATCGACGGGGAGATGATGGCGGCCCTGGTGGAGAACTTCGAGCAGGTAATGGCCGACGGCACGAACCCACAGAAAAAGCACCTTCTTCAGCAGGTGGTAAAGAAGGTGCTGGTTCACGACCGTCAGACCATCGAGGTCTGGTATTGTTTACCGGCGCCAGCGTCGGGTTGCGAACACTGGGAAGGTTGGCTCCCCGGGGAGGACTCGAACCTCCAGCCTAGCGGTTAACAGCCGCCCGCTCTACCAATTGAGCTACCGGGGAAACGAAACATGTATTCTAACATTCCATGCCATGATTGCAAACTCAAGCACGATTATGGGCGCTGTCAGTCAGAAATAATACCGCCCAAAAAAATTCGGTCACCCGGCGTTCTGCCCGCAATTGTCGCCCAACCGGCCTGGCCTGAGCCCTGGTAATACCCCGGATGTTCTTCCATTCCGGGGATACTGGCTGCCCGGTTGTGTGTCTGAAAAGGTTTGTGGCAACGGGAACTCTACAGTAGAATAAAAATAAGCATATTAGTTTCCAACCGAACGCTGAAATATTGAACGGGGAGATCGGATGAGAAACATGTTTTCGCTTCTCAAATCGCTCGATACTATTAATAATCCCTCATTTCCCCTTGCCCGGTGTAATATAGCCTCCGTAAAACGGAAAGAGGAACGTTTTCCCGGGACAGCGATGATTTTGCGGCGGGCAGCGGGCTTCACTCTGATTGAGCTGCTTGTTGTCATCGCAATCATCGCCATCTTGGCGGCATTGCTGATGCCGGCCCTGGAACGTGCCCGACAGGCCGCGAGGAGGACGGCCTGTCTGAATAATTCGCACCAGACATACCTGGGACTGCTGCAGTGGGTTTTGGATGAGAACGATGACCTGCCGAGTCTGCGCAACCCGCCGCCGGGGGAAACACAGTATTGGCGCGGCACGACCTTCGAATATTATCAGCGCTACCTCGCCGACAAATATCTGGGCGGTTACGACGCCCTGAAATGCCCCTCTTCGAAAGCTCTCTTTAAACCGGGGAATGTCTGGTTCTACGGGTATTACAGCCATATGGGTTTCACCGGTTTCCCCGATTACCAGTATTCATTCTGGGATAACAAGAGCTGGGGGCGGGGACACTGGGATGCATACCCAGACCACCGCATCAACGTGAATAAGGATTCCGAACTCGGCAGCGGGAGTGGGTGCTACAATGACACCGTAAAACGCTACTGGATGGATTATATCCACGAAAAATAAAACGGTGTTTTTTTGAGCTCATGATCATTTCCCCGTGCGATTTTTCCCTGGTTGAGACTACTGAGCGTACACCGGCCGGGAAGTACCTTGATTTTGTTTGCAAGGCTTCCTGAAAACGAGACGATAGAACGACCGAACAATTCTCCGTTGTGTGAGGGAAGAGGCAAACGGGGCAAATTCAATTGTACGCGCTGAAAGTGAGGAACGGGACAACAACGAATTTTATAGTTGCGCTTCAGGGGGAATTGTGCTATTATAATAGTAATTGCGTGCCTGTGTGTCCAGCGGTACCGGACTCAAACCGGGACGGCGGAGCGGCGCAGAGGCGGTTTTTTGTCACTTTGCAGGGGTGTTGCACGTTGCCGAAAAGGGGTTTTCTCCGAACAGGCTTAGACGTGTCCACTTTCCGTATTGTGGATTCCCTCCTCCAAACGACGGATGCATCTCATTTGATGCACTGACTCAGTGTCGAACCACCTCCAGAACGCTCCCAATACCCGCGCTTGTCCATCGCCGCACGCCGGCCCATCTCGGGCCCGGATGCCATGGCGCGTTCGTTCGAATCAGACGTTCTTTTCATATTACGAGGTTTACGCAATGGCAAGAGGAAAAGTCAAGTGGTTTAGCGACCAAAAAGGTTACGGTTTCATAGAGCCGGACGACGGTAGCGAAGACGTTTTCGTTCACTACAGTGACGTCGAAGGTTCTGGTTTCAAATCTTTGGGCGAAGACGACGAGGTCGAGTTCGAGATCGGCCAGTCGGAAAAAGGCCCAAGAGCTACAAACGTCACTAAAGTATAGACGCTAAAGGCTCTAAGCTATATCAGGCGCCGTCGTGTGGAGGGACACAACGGCGCCTTTTTTTATGTACCCTTTTGTGGTCTGTACAAACTCATGGTAAGCTTTTGTTGGTGTGGTAACCTTCGAAACGTCTTCCCAGAAGGAACGACAGTATGAAACAACTTGCCGAAGCAGCACTCGAAGAAATTAATCGCGAGGGGATCGAGTACGGGGATATCCGAATTGTCGAAAAAAGGATCAGCTCGATATCAGTCCGTGATGATTCCGTAAAATCCCTTTCCGAAAGCGAAAACGCAGGTTACGGGATCCGTGTCCTCTACGATGGAGCCTGGGGATTCGCGAGCGGAACCGTGATGGAAAAAGAAAAGGTGGCAAAAACCACGCGGCGTGCCATTGAGGTAGCACGAGCGTCCGGGAAAGTCCCTTCAGAACCTGCTGTGGAGATGGTAAAGGCACAACCTGCATCCGCAACCCGCGCGGGCCCGTGTGCGGAAGATCCGTTCGAGGTGCCGGTGGAACAACAAGCCGAACTTTTGCTATCAGCCTGTGACCGTATGCTTGGGGTCGAAAATATTGTGAAAACATCTGGATCGCTCCGTTTCGAACGGCGCCGTCGGTTCATCGCCAATACCGATGGAAGTTACCTCGACCTGACGAATTATTTCACATTGCCAGGTCTGCAAGCTACCGCCGTTGTGGGGGATGAATCCCAGACCCGAAGTTACCAGGGCGGAGGACGTCAGGCGGGCTATGAATATGTCCGGGAAATCGATTTTGAAGGGAAAGCAAAACGGTGGGCTGAAGAAGCAGTTTTGAAAGCCAAAGCCGATCCATCCCCCGAAGGAGTTATGGATCTCGTTCTGGATCCGGATAATCTGGGCCTGACCATGCACGAATCCGTGGGCCATCCCACGGAATCTGACCGGATCCTCGGCTGGGAAGCGAATATGGCCGGAAAAAGCTTCGTCGAGCTTTCGGATGTGGGATCGCTCCCGTACGGCAGCGAACTGGTCAATTTCACTGTCAACAATCAGCTGGAAGGGGGCGTCGGGAGCTGGTTCTATGATGATGATGGCGTTCGAATGCAGAAATTCCCCCTCATCAAGGACGGAATTCTCGTCGATTTGAGTGTGACACGGGAGACGGCACCGCTTCTGGGACGAGACAGTTCGAACGGATGCTGCCGGGCGTCGGGGTTCTCAAATTTCCCAATCAATCGTATCCCCAATTTGTATCTCGAACCTGGTCCCGACGAAGAAACGAGTCCGGAAGATCTTATTGCTGACATTGAACGCGGCATCTATATCGAAGGTCGCGGGAGTTTCTCCATCGACCAGATGAGGCGCAATTTCCAGTTCGGGGGCGATATGTTCTGGTTGATCGAGAATGGCCGGCGCGTCCAGCCGTTGAAAAAAGTGACATATCAGGCGCAGACCACCGACTTCTGGGGCAGTTGCGATGCAATGGCGGGAGTCAAATACTGGCGACCGCACGGTATCATGAGCTGCGGAAAAGGGGAACCGTCCCAGCGAATGTACATGACACACGGCGCAAGCCATTGCCGTTTTCGAGATATTACCGTGGGAGCTGCCAAAAAATGAAAACCGAAAAACAAGCCAGAGAACTCACGCAATCCGCGCTCGATCAGGTAAAGGCCGATCATGCTGAGGTCCGCTATTACTGGCATCGATCGCTGAATACCCGATTTGCTGAAAATGCTATCACGCAGAACATGTCCGGTGAAGCCGAAGGGATCAACATCTCTGTTGCGTTTGGAAACCGGCATGGCTCGGCGAGCACCAACAAGCTGGACAGAGAATCGATAGGAACCCTGGTGGATCGGGCGGAAAAACTCGCGCGAGTATCGCCCGAGGATCCCGAATATGTGCCACCGCCGCAACCCGCCGAATATCCGGAAGTACCACAGCGGTTTTACCCTGAGGTGCTGGATTTAAACGCTGGAAGTGTTGCGACCGAAGTCCAGAATGTGGTTGCAATAGCCGAGAAAAACAGTTTCAACGCCAGCGGTATGTTCGGGGCGGGCGGCTCAGCAAGCGCACTTGCCAATAACAAAGGGCTTTTTGCTTGCGATCAACACTCAGGACTTGGCTATTCTCTGACCATGCACGGACGAGCAGGGAGTGGATCGGCCTCCGGTTACGCTGAGAATCCACAACAGATCAAGGCCGAACACCTTGCGGAGACGGCTGCCGAAACTGCTTGCGCTTCACAGGACCCGGATCCCATTCAGCCGGGCGACTATGATGTTGTTTTTGAACCCCGGGCAACGGTCGATCTGCTTATGTTTCTCATCCGCAATCTGAGCGCGCGGGATGCTGACGAAGGCACGAGTCCGTTTGCAGGTAAAAAAGGGGAAAAACTGTTTGCTGATAATGTGACAATACTCTCTGACCCGACCGACCGCGATGTACCGTGCCGGGGTTTCGATGGGCAGGGGCTTCCCGTCCGTAAACAATACTGGGTCCGCGACGGTGTCCTTGAACGTCTGCGTTACAGTCGATACTGGGCCCGTGAGAAAGGTGAAGAACCCGATCCGGGGATCTCACAGGTTCTGATGCGGGGCGGCAACAAGACGACGGAAGAACTGATATCCGAATGCGGGCAGGGACTGCTGGTCAAACGGCTTTGGTATCTGAGGTATGTCGATCGCAAAGATCTTCTGGTGACCGGTCTGACGCGGGATGGTTTGTTCCAGATCGATGACGGCCGGGTTGTGGGACCGGTTCGAAACCTTCGTTTCAACGAATCGCCTGTGATATTCCTCCGCAACGCGGAAGCCATGGGACCGGCGAAAAGGGTCAGTGGATGGGCAAAAGTCCCCGCCGTTCTGAGCCGCAATTTCACGTTCAGCTCCGGTACGGAATCGGTTTGACAGGAGGTTTCAAATGGGGGGCAGCTGTGAGCCATTCGCGTTGGTCAGAAACATTGGGACAGTCGGGACAGAGCAATAGCCAGGAAAAGTTTTTAGCACAAAGACGGTGTCGTTGCTCTCGGATCCCGTCCCCGTTTGCTTGGGAGACATGAGCGGACTGGACTTCAGCCGGAGGCTGGAGTGCAGAACGCGGTGCGGCAGCTCTTGAGCAATTTCCGAAATAGCGGCAGTTCTCGGCCTTTGAAACTTCCCGGAATATACCCCGGCCTCACGTATCCGTGAACAGCGAAAACCTGAATCCATTTATCCGGGTCTTTGACCCGGTTCACAGCCTGGAGAGGCTGTGCCACATGGTTTTTTTTAACCGTCCTACCTCCTGGCTTGCAGGGATGGGATAGGGGCGTGAAGTCGTGAAGATGGCCTGGGGACGACCTGGCTTTTTAGTACAATGCGGGTGTCGCTGGCAGCGCCCCCCCCCGCGGCCTTGTGTCGCGGGGGAAAGAGATTGAAGGGCTAAGCGGGAAGAAATAAGTCCATGAAGGTTTTAGTAATACCGGGTGAATCGGGTTGAGACTGTAACATATGTCCACGGACAAGGCGAACAGACGCCTTGTCCGTGCCACCCGAAAAGAAAACATATTTTCTTCCGCCCGGTTAGAAACCGCTACCACTCCGCATCGGCCCCCACGGGCTTGTCCCGGCGGCGAGGAGAAAGGTTTTTTGCTCTCACCCGCACTTCTGCAAGATTTGCCCGCCTCAAGTCCAGTTTCGCCCGCCGCTGGCGAGCCCGGCTGAACTCGAGTCCCAATTCCCTTGGGGGAAAATATCTCACTCCCACGAGGGGGGGGATGGGGATCCTTGTGTTTCAAGCTACCACGCGGCTCTAAGCTCGTTTTCCTCAGGCGGCGTGTGTTCAGTAATCGAGCGCGTAGCGCACGAGGAGCTGCATTTTCACTTTCTGCCCGCCATAGTGATGTGGTGAGTCGTAGCCGGGCTCTCCATTTTCGAAACGGCTGTATCCATAGGGCCCGGACGGATAATAAGGAATGGCACCGCCCCGGACCGAATTGTACGTATCGACCCAGCCTTTCATAGCGTCTTCGCCAAACCAGCGTGCGCTGCCGTCAATCATAACCCCGTTGCATCCGGGTTGGATCCCATCCCATGCGTGGGGTTTTAGACCGGCGCCGCGCAGGCAGGCGAACATCAGGGAGGAATAATCGTATCGGACATCGGTGATCGGACTGTGGATTTTGTTCTGTATTTCGGTGAAGGTGGGGTGGTACCAGTGCTCTTCAATTCTGTAAGTGCCGGCAGGACTGGGATCCTCGGGAGGCCAGCCAGGGGGACTGTCTTTCCAGTCGAGACCGTGTAGAAAGCTGGCATAGCCGGTTGGACACGCCGAATCCGACCATGGATTGGCGGGGGCACCTTCCTGCAGTCGTTTCCAGTAATAGTTGTCCTTCCAATCCAGCCATTTACGACTTGTATAGTCACCCATTTTCCGCCGGGTATCGGGACAATAGACGGCATCCGGAGCTCCCAGATAGTCTCTGGCGAGCAGACCGTTCGCCGTGAGTCGCCAGGCGGTGACGCCTCCGGTGGAAACGGCGTAGTATCGAGCGCGGGCGTGGCAGGGAGCCGTTGCCTCCCGAAGCTCCACTTTGGGTGGGGAAGAAATACTTTGAGATCTTTTTGGAGGGGTTTTCGCTTGTTGTCGACGGGCCGCAGTTTCCTCCCCCGCACCAATTCGCATACCAATCAATGCCCCTCGGCACCCGTCCCCCGTGGTCCTGTCCGAAGAGATGCGATCCCAATCCCCACTGTTCCATATTGTGAAGACACAGAGCGCGTTTAGCAGTCCAGCGTGCTCGTTCCAGCGCCGGCATCAGCATGGCGGCGAGGATTGCGAGAATGGCGATGACAACGAGCAATTCAATAAGCGTAAAAGCGTTTTTAAGACAAGCGGTCTGACATCTCTTGGATCGCTCCACTGATCGGTCTCCTCTTCTATCGTTGAACTTGTTATTTTTTGCGAAATCCTTTCCAGGCGTCGTCGAAAAACGTCCACCAGGCCTGGTCATCGGCGTAATATCCCCAGAGTTTGCTGTTGGGGGTTTCAATATTTGGAAAATGTTCGACATGTCCATCGACAAAGGTAGCATTCGAGCCTCCTCCATGTCTGGGTGTGGCCCAGAAACCATATATCGAGTAACTCGGGACACCGGGGCTGAACCATGTGCTGTTGACCGGTGCGGGGTATCGATTGATGCCCGAGGAATCGCGCTGGTCGTGTCCTTCGCAGCCGCCGTCGATGTAAAGCATTCTCTGGGCTGGTTTGCTTACGCTTGACAATGCGTAAGGGACATTTCTCAGGGCAGGATAGGATCCCCAACTTCCGTAGTAGGCGCTGTCGGCGCAGACCGGGTTATAATTCGGAAATCCATTGCGTGTCGTGATATAATCCTGGTAACCACCGCCTGTGTGTCCCTCTCCGACTGTTTCGGGGCAGTCGAATATCGAATTAACATGGAATTGCTTTCGCCCGGACGGGCCGGTGCATCCAATGCTCCAATCAATGATGTCCTGTCCTATTTCGGCACGTCCAAAACCCCGATAATTGTACTGCTTCAGGTAATCTGCGAAATTTCCGTCCATTTCGTAACGCACATAATCGTGCCAGGAAAGTCCCCTGTAGGCATACCGGTTGCTGCATTGCCAGTGGGTGTAAGGAGGAGAGTTGTCGCATCGCGTCCAGGCCAGACGCGGCGGTTGTTTTCTGCCATAATTGTCCTGGAAAATCGCAAATCCCAGAAAAATCTCTTTTTGATTGTGAATGCAGGACACTGATCGGGCGGCCGCGCGCGCTCTCTCCAGGGCCGGCATGAGCATAGCTGCGAGGATTGCGATGATGGCGATCACCACGAGCAGTTCAATAAGCGTAAAGCCTGCATCTTCGCGTTTCCTTATTGCCTTGAGCTTGTCGAAGGGCAGTTCGCCCAGAGGAAAAGTTGACCGATCGGCGTATAGGGACGCTCGCACATCCCCAACATTAATTTCAGTCTGTCCTGATGTTGCTTTTGATAGGATTTTAGAACGCATTTTTAAAACTCCGGCTTCAAGCAGGTGGAGGCGCTGTTGATTTTCCTTCGATAAGTTTTGTGGAAAGCACGGCGGTTTCATCGGGAGTTGATTCGCAGCTTCCGTTGAGTTGTTGTGAGAGGGTTTCAAGGCAGCGGCGCCCGATCCCTGAGAGCGGGACTTTCACGGTGGTCAACGGGGGATAGCAGTGCCGTGCCACCTGTGTGCCATCGAAACCTACCACGCTGACGTCTTCGGGCACCGAAAGACCGTGGTCCATGAGGGCATGGACGATACCGATCGCCACTTCGTCGTTGTAGCCCAAAATCGCTGTGCATCCGGTATTTTCCCAATTCTGCGACAGCCACCGGTTCATGTTTTCCTCGGCGATTTGAGTGAAACTCTTTTCGCCGAAGGCGCCCTCACACGGCCGAGACCACTGGGGAGATGGTTCAATCCTGGATTTTCGAAGGCCGGACAGATATCCCGCGAAACGTTTTTCACCGAACTGGTTGTCGGAATCGATCATCAGAGATGCTATTTTTTCGTGTCCAAGCTTCACAAGGTGTGAAACGGCATTTTGAGCGCCGAGGTAGTCATCCGCTATGACACTTCTCATCCCGGGCCATTGGTAAAGCAGCGAGACGGTCGGTTTGTCGGATGCCGCATGGGGGAGGTTTGAATTCAACGGCTGGCTGACAATAAAACCGTCGGAGTTTTCAAGTGATACGTTTTGGGGGATTTCAGGAAGCAGCATGATGTCGATATCATATTCGGTAGCGGCACCTCGAATTCCGTTGATGCATTCGAGCCAGTAGGGCGTCGCGCCGCTGAAACCTCGGCCGTAGCACCCTACCACCCAGCGGGCCGTTGCGGTATCTGGTTCGGCGACATAAACACCGCTTCCGCGGACGCGTCGAACGAGATCTTTGCCTTCGAGAAAGTCGTAGGCCCGGCTTATCGTGTTGGTAGCCGCCCCATACCGGTCCCGGAGGTCGCGAAAAGTCGGTAGACGGTCTCCTGGCTGCAGTTGGCCGCTATCCATGCGTTCCTGGAGTTTCTCGGCGAGTTCGTCTGCCGTGATATGCCCCGCTTGTTTTTGGGCGGACACTCTCATGGGGTTTTTGAAGTCAAAAGTAAGATCAATAATTAGAGTAAAAGGCAATCACATTACTATTACTATAGCAGTCACTCTACAATAATGCAAGAAAAAAAGCTCTGGTTTGTGTTGCAGAATCAAACCCGGGGATGCCCCTTAAAATGGATCGCCTGCCGCAAAGGATTTGTTGGGTTAGTTGGCCGACTTCTTCTGGCACCTGGGACAGAAATAACTGCTTCGCTGGTTGATTTTGACGCGTTTGATTTTTGTACCACACCGGGGACATGGTTCGCCGATACCTCGCGCGTGGACGAGCCACGATTTCGGGAAAGTTCGGGCGTCCGACCCGAGATCAATTGCGGTCTGCAGCACACGCTGCATCGTTTCATACAGGTCTGTCAGCTGGGTTTCGTCCAGTTCATCAAGCGTGATTTCGGGATGCCATCCGGATTGGAAGATGATTTCGTCGGCGTAGACGTTCCCGATTCCTGCTATAACTGACTGGTTCATCAGCACGCTTTTGAGTCGCCCCTTTCGTTGGCTCAGTAAGTCAACAAAGGCGGGTTCATCGATGCGGAGGGCGTCGGGGCCCAGTTCCTGTTCTTCCACGAACTCAGAGGGGTTTTCAGTCAATGATACGCGGCCAAGTTTTCGCTGGCAGACGTAGGCGAGTCTTGATCCGTTTTCAAAGTGGAAGGTGATCTGCGCATGTTGCGGAGGTGCCGAACCGGAGCGGGAGTAGTCGAGGTTACCGGTCATCCCGAAGTGCAATCGCAACCAGGAGGGACTCGTTGTGCGGACCAGCAGGTTTTTGCCATGCCTGTGAGTTTTTTCGAATCTTTGTCCTTTAAGTGCTTGTCCCAATCCTTGAGGCGAAGTGTTTTTCAGCACGTAGGTGTCGCCGGTTGTAATCCTTTCGACAGTTTGATGGAGCGATGTGGCGTCAAAATAGCGTTTCATGGCGGTCAGATCGGGTAATTCAGGCATCAGGAGCAACCATCCTTTCTGTTGGATTGTAACGATGGTTTTGGTCGGTATAGTTGTAACGGGCGGTCAAAGCGGTCTGTTAACATGACTTTCGGTTTGGATCAAGGTGTAACTCGCGATTGAGAAGTTGGTGATAAGCCTTTACCATTATAGTTGGAAGCGGGTTGTCCGCTTCACTCCTCCGCATTAAGGAAGGAGCTTCTCATGGCGCAAGCGCAAGACGGTGATACGGTAAAGGTTCATTATCGAGGCACGCTGGATAATGGGCAGGCATTCGATGATTCTCATCAGGGTGATCCCTTTGAGTTCACCATTGGCAACGAGGAAGTAATCCCGGGATTTGAAGAGGCTGTGCGTGGCATGAGCCCTGAAGAAGAGAAGACTATTACCATTGAAGCTGCTGAAGCTTATGGTCCACGACGAGATGACCTGGTAATGGAAGTGGATAGGAGCAATTTTCAGGAAGATGCTGATTTCGAGGTAGGCCACCGTGTTCAGATTCAACCAGAAGAAGGTCAGCAGTTCGTTGCCATGATTACGAATTTGTCGGAAGACAGCGTGACTCTCGATGCCAATCATCCGCTGGCGGGACAGGATTTGACATTTGAAGTTGAACTGTTGGAGATTGCGTAGCCCCAGGAGTTTCTCCTGTGCGTGCCCGAAAATTTGAGGAAACACCGCACATTTGTCTACGAAGAGAGCCATTCCAGCCGGTGAATGATCTCCGCTGGAAAACCCGGGACTTTGTTTGCTAAGTTGTCCCGGAGCCCCTATCCTTATAGCAGAGTGTTGATTTTTGACGGATTCCTGCGGGACCCGACGTTCAATGGCATTGTCGCGTTCCGTGGTAAGACAGCATGGAGGCAGTTATGCCTGAAGGTACAGTGAAGTGGTTCGATGCGAACAAGGGTTTTGGTTTTATCGAGCTCGAAGGCTCGGAAGACGATGCTTTCGTCCATCATAGCGACATTGAGATGGAAGGGTTCGCGACTCTTGAAGAGGGACAGAAGGTGTCCTATGAAATCAAGGAGAGCGAAAAAGGCCCCCGGGCCGTTAATGTAAAACCGCTCGACCAGGGCGGTGCGGCCAGCGAGGAAAGTTCAGGGTTCGCCGTCGATTTTTGAGCCCGGATCTATGTTGATGCCCTGACTTCGGGTCGGAAATATTCCGATTGATTTGGGGCAAAATCGGACTTGAGATTCTTGCCCCAATCTGTCGGGGGATGGATAGAGTATGCCGTTGCTTATTGTCGAATCGCCTACGAAAGTAAAGACGCTTGCCAGAATACTGAAGGGGGATTGGGATTTTGCGGTTACCCGGGGGCATCTTTACGATCTTCCCGAGGACGAAATGGGGATCGACGAGGATTATCAGCCGAACTGGAGTCCGTTGAAAGGGGCTTCTGTGGGATCGATCCGCCAGGCAGCAAAGGGACAGAAAGAAATTTATGTGGCTTCCGACCCGGACCGGGAGGGGGAGGCCATAGCCTGGCAAGTAGAAAATCTGGTCCTGAAACGGAAAGATACCCGGCGTGTCCGGCTTGAATCCCTGACCAAAGAAGAAGTCCAGGAACAATTGGCTCAAAAGGGGCAGACAGATCAAAGTCTCGTGCAGGCTCAATGGGCGCGCCGCGTGCTCGATCGTCTGGCGGGGTACAAAATAAGTCCTTTTCTGATAAAAGCTTTCAAAGGGAAAAGGCTATCGGCCGGGCGGGTGCAAAGCGCGGTGCTGGCGAAGATCGTCGAGCGCTGGGACGCCGTCGAGGATTTTGAACCGGAAGCATTTTTTAACCTCCAGGTGCAGCTGCAGCCTGAAAAGGGCACATTGGAGGAACCACTGCTGGTAAAGCTCGTCAGGATAGATGGTGATACGATCGGAACGGGGGACGAGGATAAGTTATTGAAGGATCGTGAGCTGGCCGACTCGCTCTTTGAAGCTATTGATAACAATGGGCTTATTTTGCAAGACCGGGAAGAGAAATTGACACGGTCCAAACCGGGGTTTCCTTTTGATAGTTCCGAGATGTTGCGTCGGGCTTCGAGCTGGTTCGGGTGGCCGGCTAAAAAAACAATGAAAGTTGCCCAGGCTCTGTATGAAAAGGGGCTTATTACCTATCATCGCTCCGATTCGACCCGACTGTCGAAGTCCGCATGTAAACAGGCTGCGGTTTTTGTGAAAAAAGAATACGGGGAGGAATTCCATCAATGGCGCGGAGGGGGCGGGGGGGATCAGGAAGGTCACGAAGCAATACGCTCGAAGAGCCCCTTTCTGAAACCCGATGACCTGCACTCTGTCTCACGGGACCAGTTCACACTTTATTCCGCCATCTGGCAGCGGTACGTCCAATCCCAAATGAAATTGGCTGAGTGGAACACTCTAAAATTCGAATTCAAGATTCCTGATATCGATGGAGATGTTGTTTTCCAATCGACCGAGAAGACGATCAAAGAATGGGGTTTTTTCCGCTGCCAGCGCCCGGGCGAGACACCGATTCCGGAACGTGAACGTTCTGCTGCCGATTTCGAGCAGCTAAAAAAAAGCGGGGATTACCGTGTGGTTGAGACGGAACTGGAGGAGTCCAAGACACGAGGTCCTTCGCTTTATACCGAAGGAAGCCTGATTGCTATGATGAAACAGGAGGGGATCGGGCGTCCTTCGACGTATGCTGCGACGATTGAACGGCTCCGCAGCCGCGAATACATAAGAGACGAAGGGAAATACGTCGAGCCGACCTCTCGCGGCCGGGATGTGTGCCGGTTTTTGAAACGATCAGTTCCCGCCATATGTACGGTTGAACTCACTGAATCGATGGAACGAACGCTGGACAAAATTGCTGCCGGGGAAGAGGACTGGCAGGGATTTGTCCGGGGATTCGATGAGGATCTGGAGTCGTGGTTGGAGAAAGGCAAGGGCGTTGAGCCGGAAGGAACGGCTGAAGGGTTTAAAGAAGAACTGGACTTCGAAGTTTGCCCCCGCTGCGGCAGCAAACTGGTTTTGCGGAAAGGCCGCTATGGAATGTTCGTTCATTGCACAGCAGAAGATTGCGATTTTTCCTCAAACCCGCCGGCCAAAACCTATATCTGCCCCAAATGTGGGCGTCATATGGTGAAGAAAAAGGGCAAAAAATCAACGGTCTACCACTGTATTGCTGCTCCGGAATGTGATGGGAAACGACCGGTGGGTAAGCCGAATATGACTTACGAGGAATTTCAGAAGAATGCTCCGAAATGCCCCGAATGCGGGGCGCCCATGGACCGGCGGAAAGGGCGATACGGATATTTCTGGGGATGCACTAAGTATCCGAAGTGCAAAGGGACGGTTTCGATTAGTTGAGTGTCTGTGTGATGGGAACGGCGACAGAGACTCGATTGGCGCATAAGATCGCACGAAGCAGGAATGCAGAATCTGCCAAAGATTTTGGCCCTCGGGCCAGTTTTTTAGATACCGTAGATATCGAGCGCGTTGGTGTAAAGCAGACGTTCGGCGATATCGGCCGCGTCGTCAATCGCGAGAAAACCTTCATCGACCATCCCGCCCAGAGCGTGAGCGAGGCGGTTTTTAGTCACGAGAAGTTTTCCGTAGATCCATTCGACGATATAGCCATCGCTGAAGAAGGCGTTCCAGGTTGTGTTGGGGAGAATTTCCAGCCGATCGCGGAAGAACTGTGTCATTGTGCTGGGGGTGAACGCATGCCACCATGCGCCGCTGACACTGAGATTGGGATAAAAACGGGCCAGGTTGGCGGCTTCATGGCTCGGGACGGCTGTGCCGAGAAACAGATCGAACCGCGTGTCGGGATGATCGTCAAAATGCCGCGTCAGAGATCTCAGAAAATCTGGATTGTAGTAAGTGGCCTGTGCGGCACCGGAATAATCAATTGAGCCGTGGAAGAGCTGTATGACCATGTCATATTCGGCCGCGGCTTCAGCGCTAGCGTCAGCTGAGAAACTCATCAGTTCGTTCAATTTGTCCGGTTGCAGGCGTCTGCCGCTTCGAACGGCTTGAATCGTATTATCGACACTTCGAGGTGCGGGTGGGGTGTAGTTCCAGCTACCACGGGGCCAGACGTGAAGGGCTTCGCAGTTTTGCTTCTCTCTGAGCCAGCGCACTTTTCGATTAATGGCAACGCGGAGCTCATCGGCAGACTTGGGGATTTCTTCATCTTCGCCAACGATATTGCGGAATCGCTGGATGCTGCAGGCGGCGTAAAGCGGCTCTCCGTAATGGTAAGGGACGTATCGTTCGGTCTCGTCGGGCATCCCGTCTTTCCAGTTCACGAGAACACGCTCGATTTGCGCGCGGTCCAGAACCGTTGCAATCCAATCAGGGTCATTAGCGTTTGCCCGCACTTCATCGTCGATAGCTTCCCAGTTGTCGCGTGTCAGCGTATTGTCTTCAAACCCATAGAGGTCCCGCAGAATGCCCACGAACGCGTAATGATTGGATGTATTACGGATGGCCGGAAAATAGGGCAGGATTTCCCGAATATAATGCGTGGGATTTTCAACGGGGGAATTGTCGGGTTTTTCGCCTGCGGCGCGGACCAATTCCCACTGGAGCCAGTGATATGAGATGATATCGGCCAGGGAGCGGGCCTGTCGCAGCCCGCCACCGCCGAGGTGAGTGTGGACATCGGAAATTTCCATCTGGTCCAAACGGGTACGTAGAGTTCCGGTGTTTTGGGACATAAGGCGTAACTCCTGAATTCATTTCCCTGTTTCAGGATTCTTCGGAATCTTCCGCATGTTTTTCCTCAAGGATTTCTTCAGCGATGTGGTCGGGCACCCGTTCATAGCGTTCAAATCGCATATCGAAATTCCCCCGTCCGGCGGTGATACTGCGCAGTTCGGTGGCGTAGCCGAACATCTCGGCGAGAGGTGCTATCGCCTGTACAAGTTGTGTATCCGTCCCGCTGCGGGATTCGATGCCGGTGATACGTCCACGACGGGAACAGATACTGCCGGTGACGGCGCCGCTGTGCTCTTCGGGTGTGATAACGTTGAGCGAGCTGACCGGTTCGAGAAGTTTAGGATTTCCTCTCTGGAAGGCGCGGTTGAATGCGTCATGAGCGCATTTATGGAAGGCCATCTCCGAAGAATCTACTTCATGATATGAACCATCTTCGAGTCGGACCGCTAAATCCACCACGGGTGTGCCAGCATGGGCGCCTTCAGCCATTGCCTTAACAACACCGCGTTCGACGGCCGGAATGTATTCTTTCGGCACATTCCCCCCGCGAATGTCGTCGCTGAATTCAAACCCTTCTCCGGGCGCGAGTGGTTCCAGCTTCAGCACCACGTGGGCGTACTGCCCGTGTCCTCCGGTTTGTTTGACGAGTTTATGGTCGATCTCGGCGGGCTGTGTGATAGTTTCCCGATAGGCCACGCGCGGTTCGCCGACTTCCGGCTGAACTTTGAACTCGCGTTTGAGTCTTTCTATCAGAATCTCAAGGTGAAGTTGTCCCATGCCGCTGATAATTGTTTCGTCGGTTTCGTCATTATATTTTACGGTGAAAGTTGGGTCTTCTTCTGAGAGGCGTCCCAGAGCATCGAGAAGTTTATCACGCTCGGCGGCGGAGGGTGGCGAAACACTGACCGAGAGGACGGGGGCGGGGAATTCGATGTTCTCCAGTATCACCGGTGAATCTTCGGTCGAGAGAGAATCGCCCGTGGTTGTATCTTTAAGTCCCACGGCGACGCCGATTTCCCCGCAGTAAAGTGCATCCCGTTGCTCGCGGTGATCGGCATGCATGAGCATAAGCCGGCTAACGCGTTGCGTTTTCTCTTTTGTGGCGTTGTAAACGTAACTGCCGACTTCGAATTTCCCGGAATAGACGCGCAGGTAGACCATTTTGCCGACGTGCTGGTCGGTAACCACTTTGAAGGCAAGAGCCGCCAGTTCATCGTTGCTGTTGTGGTAGCGTTCAACCTCTTCTTTATTTTTATCACAAAACCCGATGACCGGCGGGAGGTCCTTTGGCGAGGGGAGGTAGTCGACAACACAGTCCATCAACCGTTGGACACCTTTGTTTTTGAGGGCTGATCCGCAGAGTACAGGAACCGATTTGCCGGCCAGGGTTGACTGCCGCAGGGCCTTGCGGATCTCTGCCGGTTCTATCGGTTGGTTCAGGCAATATTTTTCAAAAAGTTCCTCATCCTGGTCGCTGACGCTCTGGATAAGATGGTCTCGCCAGGTGGCATAGATAGGCGAATCTTCGGGCGTGACCGGTTCTTCATGATAGGTTTCACCGAGATCTTCATGGTTGTAGTAAACGCGTTTTTCGGCAATCAGATCAATAATGCCGATGAATTCGGTATTTTCATAGAGGGGAACGATAATGGGAACAGGATGAGCGGCCAGGCGATCCTCGATTTCATTGACCACACGTTCGAAATCGGCTCCAACGCGATCCATTTTGTTGATGAAAGCGATGGCGGGCACGTCGTATTTTTCCTTCTGGTGCCAGACGACCTCCGATTGTGGCTCGACGCCGCCAACTCCGCAAAAAAGGGCGATCACGCCGTCCAACACCCGCAGCGAACGTTCCACTTCCACTGTAAAATCAACATGGCCCGGGGTGTCGATCAGATTAATACGATGGTCGCGCCAGTAGGTGGTGGTTGCGGCGCTTGCAATCGTGATGCCACGTTCACGTTCCTGGTCCATCCAGTCCATCGTTGCATTACCGTCATCAACACTGCCCATACGATGGGTGCGTCCGGTGTAGTAGAGCATGCGCTCCGCTACGGTTGTTTTCCCGGCATCGATATGGGCCATGATGCCGATATTGCGCACGCGGTCAAGATCGATGGATTCTTCGTTTTCGGTCGCTGGAGTACTCATAAGGTTAGGGTCTTCGGAAAAAATGTGCGGGCTCGTTGATTTGCGAGGCATATGCGGAGCGGGTTGAAACGGCTCAGGTTATACGGGGAGATCCGTAAAAACTGCAGGTAACGACAGGAAAGAAAATTTCCCTATGCCCCGAAGAATAACTCAGTATAAGCAAAATGGGAGGAAAATGCAAATATTTTCTGCAGCCCAAGGAATTTGCGCTGTCGGTCTTTTCGGTAGCCGATAGCCGGACATTTCCCAAAAATCCCGGCGGACTCTGCCCTTGGTCCGGGCGCAAATTCCTTAATTTTCCTTCGGAACAGAATGCTGGATTCAGCCATCCCGGATCCCGTTCCGTGATTTGACACATAAGCAGGCGGGAGTTCAGAACGCCCACTATCAGTCAACAGATCTCCCTGTGGTATAGCGTTACCAAGACCCAGCCAATTCGCGTGGTGGTGGCCAAGCATAAAAACCTGCGTGAACCTTACATGTATCTTCTGTGCACTGATGCGGACTGGGAGGCCGAGGGGATCCTCTCTACCTGCGCGCGGCGGCGGTCGATAGAGATCGTGATCCGTGATGCCAAACAGCATGCAGGCCTGGGGGATGCTCAATGTCGCAATCCCCGGGCCGTGGAGCGGCAGCCGGTTTTCACGCTGGCGATGATGTCGCTGGTTATGGCGTGGTATATCGGGCAAGGACACGTCAGCGACCGCTCGGTAATGATGCCATGGTATCGGCATAAACGTGGCCCTACGTTTGTGAACATGCTCAATCACGCTCGCAGGCAAAGCGTTGCCCAAACAGTTTTTGGCAACTCACCTCGTTGACCAGACATCACAGAAAACCTTGAGGCTATCCTGCACTACTTGGAGGCCGCAGCATGAATCGCGAAACTATAGACTAGTGGTCCGTTCCACTTGATTTTGTGCGTTCAGCCGTTCGTCGGCGGTTCAGAAGCAAGGCGCAGTGAGAAGTTCGCCCCAAACGGGTCCACGCCGAACTGCAACGCCGCAGATGCGCCGCCGCCGTCCGGCCCGTAGGGAGCAATTCTGCCGGGTCATTTCTTCGTTGCGGCTTCGCAGGGACCCGTCTGGGTCACCTTTGGCGCCGCGCCTCGAACTGACCTCGGCAGAATTGCTCTGAACCCACAACATCAAGTGTCATGAACCACCAGGTCTCCACGTATCCGGGATGCCACGCAGATGCAAGGGGTTATCGCCGAGCGCGCCCTGCCGTTCATTGCCCTGAAAGGGCAGTATATAACAGCCCGGGGTGACGGGGGCCGCAGGCCCTCGGAGCCCTGGGGTACAGGTGTGCATTGAGAAAAAGTGGCCTGAAGGCCCACCACAAAACTGCTGCGTCTTGCGGCACGAGACATTTCCCGCAACCCCGGGATGTCGGCGGTACCGGCCCGTGTGGATGTCCCGCGCGCCAGCGGAACGCTGTGGATTGCGGTGCGTTAAATTGGGCCGGAGGCGCGTTTTACTCACCGCTGTGTCGTTCCGAAAAACGTCGGATTCAGTCTCATCGTAAGTATTCGGCAAACCACGTCTGGGAGCAGACCCACAGGTGCTTAGCTGTATATCGTTGCCACGAACGCGGGCGTCCCCCGCCCGCACGCCGTCGATGGGAACGAGACATCCGCGTTCCTTGGAAACGTGGTTTACCGAATACGTAATCTTCCCTCACAGTAGCACTGGCTGGACATTGTAACACTTCTTGTTCTCGTAAATTCTTAAGCCTTAACGGCATGCGCCGTTTTATATAGCCTGCATCCGTAAGATGCAGGCTCGCAGCCCTGTTGTTTTGATACAAACCCTCCAATCAGCTACCATGCTCTGTCTCGAATCAGTTCACTTCGGCGCTCGGGTTTGGAGGACGAAATGTCTCTGAAAGAAGTCGATCGTATCATAGTGCACAATGGGGGACAATCGGCGGTATTTGTCAAAACCGACGAGGGATGGCGGCCGGATTGGTTCTACGTCGGTGACTGCCGGATGCTGCGGTTCAAGGACCACGAATGGCTCAGTATCGGTCATATCCGCCCGAGCTGTGCTGCGGAAGCCGAAAAACTTGAAAGTGGTGGCGCCATTTTTCGCAATACGACCGCATACGGGGAGTGCCCGGTAGACTGGACGGTCCGTATTGAGCCCGCCAGAGTCAGCGGTTTCTGGGTTGAATGCTGCATCCGGCCGAAAAAATCGATTGAATTGCTGGAAGCCTATTCAACGTTCGAGACTCCCTACGAATACGATGGCAACGAACATGTTACAACGGTGATAGGCCAGAATCCGGTCGTGAGATGGCGTGGTTCGGAACGTATTTCTCCTCCCATCCGGCGGCGTCCGGAATGGCTCTACGCTCGCGAGGAAGCCGCGCGACGCACTGCGCCGTGCAACACGCCAATTCTCTGCCAGGAACTGAGCGGCCCTGGAGGGGAGAATGCACGTTACACAACGATTGTTGGTGACTGGAACATCTGTCGGATCCACGATGTTTTTGCGACTCCCACACGCTTCGTGGATGTGAAAAGCGGTGATTGGGGTGGAATCGCGGAGGGGGAGTTGCGGGGCTATAAGTTCATTGTCGGGGCGTTGAACTGGTCCAGTTCGTTTACAAAAGATCCGAATGTTCTGTATCGGGACGGGGAGAAACATTGCCAGAGGGTGGTCGTGGATTATGCAGACGATATGCCCGGAGGGACTCTTGACCGGATGTTGCTCGCCGCCTGGGAACGGGCCTCGGAAATCGATCTCCCCGGCAAAGGGCGCGTTCCGGCATTCAATCGGGCCCGGAAAAAGGGGGTGACGTGGGAATCTGCCGTGTCCTGGTTGCGGGATGTGTTTTGCGGTGACGGGACCGAGGGACTTTTTTTGCCCGAGAAAGGCATTGCGACATACGCTCCGGGGACTCGACCCAAAGCGGGACACTATACCTGGCGCTGGTGGCCTCAGTGGAGCGGCCATTTCCGTTACCGGGCTCTTGTGGCCGATGATGAGGAACTGAAATCGGTCTGCGACAATTACGACCGGGTGTTCGCGGAGAATCAGAAAAACTTTAGTTTTGGGAATGCTGGAATCGCGCTCACGCCGTCCGCTTTGCCCGCACTCCAGTGGCTCAGTGGGCCGGGGAAGCCAGGTCCACTTGCTGAAACGCTTGAGAAAGCTTTGAAAGATTCGCTGGAGGTTTCGATGGCGGAGAATGGTGACGAACGCCGGTTGGACAACGGCGCGCAGGCGGCGACGGCGGAGGGGTTCCTGTTCGCTGCCAGGGCATTTGATGATCCAGCGTTCCGCGATCAGGCCCTGGTTCTTCTCAAGGAGATTAATGCGGAATTGGACGGTCGATTCTGGGCATTCAACTGCGGAGAACGGGGGGACTTGATGCACGGAGGACAGATCCGCCCCTTCGGCCACGGCCATGCTTCCCTGGCCAATTTGCTCGCTTATCAGGATACGGGGGAAGATTTGTATCTGGAAGCCGCCACACGATTTGCGCGGTTCTTGCTTTCTATAAATTATGTCACACACGATGCCTCTGAGGACCCGGATTTCGATTGGCGCGGCTGGGCGAACGGTTCCAACGCCGGCCGCGATCAGATCGCCGAGTTCCCACCGTGGGAAACCATTGCGAGTTTGCACTGTATAACGCCGTTGCTGGGTGAGACTGAGATGGAAGACGGCTTTTATGATGTGCTGTGGTATATCGCTCGCACGGGGTTGGCCCAGTTCCCGGCCGCCCGTGAATTCAAACGGATATACGATGAATCGATGAATCTCCACTACGTGACGCGGGATACTCTCGAAAGTGAGCACGACTTCTACGATAATCTCCCGTTTCTGGCCTACGAGAATCCTCACGATCAGACGCTTCTGGCGTCTTACCAGGGCACGGATTGTCTGATGGCGGAAATGGCGTTGGGGGGAGGGTTGGTGAAGGCGAGCGATGACCGCCTGGGAGTGATTGTCCCGGGTGTCTGTCTGATGGATAGTGAAATCGCCCACCAGCGGCGGGCGCATATCTGGAACCCGACATCCAGTCCTGTCAAAGCCGAGGTCAGTCCGGCCTGGCCGGATGGACCTGAAGAGGAAAAGACGGTGACTGTGCCACCCCGTGAAGCGGTCAAATTGGAGTTTTCACGTTGAGAAAGTTTAGATCTGGCGGTGCGCATAAGAATTATGAGACCACAGGATCTATAAAACCCGTAAAGCCGATCTGCGAACACCAGGCGGCGCGTTGCTTGCCGTCTAACTGTGAGACTGAGTTCGACGACGACGATTTTTGAGCATTCAGGGGAAAATTTATGCCCGGGAAATATTACTGGTACCCGAAACCGATGGATCTTTCGCCGGCGCGGTGGATCTGATTTCCATCCGAACGCACGCTTCCGAATACGTTTGTGCTTTTTCGAAAAGAAATAGAGTTTGAAGAGATTCCCGAAAAAGCGACCGGCTGGATCACGGCCGACAGCCGTTATCTCCTGACAGTGAACGGTCAGCGGGTTCAATGGGGGCCGGCCCCGGCCGATCCACGCTGGCCCGATCTCGATCCGCTTGAGTTATGCACTTTCCTGAGACCGGGCAAAAATGTGATCGGGATTGAGGTTCTGTTCTACGGCCACGACGAGGGAACGTGGGCGATGGGAAAACCAGGAGTGGTTTTCTCCCTCACCTGTAAATGGCCCGGAGGGCGGGAGGAGAAAGTATTCACAGACGGCGATTGGAAATGCCATCTCGACCGATCTTACAAACCCGGACAACCTAAACGCTGTTTTCTGCGGGCGCTTCAGGAAGAGTTTGATGCAAGGAGTTACCCCGAAGGCTGGGACTCACCGCCCATACTGTCGTGGGCCCCATTGAGTTTCGGGCCGAGAAGTGCGATCAGGGGCATCGTCTGCAGATTGCGACACCGGGCAGCTGTGAATGTGAATTGCGTGTTCCGGAGTCAACGGAGCTGGATTTGCCGGAAATCGGCACAACTGTTCGGCCCGGACTGAAGAGATACAAGCTGGAGAGAGACGCCAGCAACGAATTTGTTTTGCCACAAAATGTTGTGTACGGTGTTCAATAAAGATTCTACCCTGATTGGGCAAGAATGGCTTCCAATTATCCGTAAAATGCGACTTTCACGTGCGCTTATCACGTCCCCGGAAATGTCTGAATTAGGAGAAAGTTTTGAGACTCGATTCATACGCAGAAAATCTGGGAGATGTCAGGATCCATACACCGAGCCAGACGGTTACGGCCGGAAGCCGGTTTCCGATGGATGTTGTTTACCGGGTCGGTCCGACGCCGATTACCGCTGGAGGGGCCATCCGTTTTCGCCTTCCTGGTCTGTACGCAGGTGATGGCAAAATCAGAGCTCCATTTTGGTCTTCGCGCGAAGAGGGCGTGGAACTTCGGGCCGGCAATGCTCTGCCCCCTGTCAACGGGAAAAATGGTGAGGAATTCTTTGCGGTGAACTGGTATTTTTTCGTGGTTGTGGAAGAGGGAGAGTTGCATCCGGGCGATACCGTAACCGTTTCTTACGGGCAGGTCGGGACGACGCGGGGACGATTTCCCACCTGGGCGCAGAAATGGGCCGTAGAAGTGGCGGTTGACCCCGATGGGACCCGGGCGGCGCCCCGGAGCGGTTTTTACCTCCTGCCCGATCCGCCGCAGATCGAGATCGTTCCGGATGTCCCGGAAAAGCTGGAGCTCACAATCCCGTCAACGATCCAGACCGGCGAGGCGGTCAGGGCTGTGTTGCGAGCCCGGGACCATTACAGGAACGTGGTGCCGGGATACGAGAGCAATGTTGAAACACGGCTACTGTCCGAAGACGTAGCTGAGCCGTGTGTGACAGAGTATGAACTGAATGAAGAGGGCGTTCTTGTTTGCGAGAATCTGGTTTTCCCGGATTCCGGTATTTATCGGGTGGAGGTGGCGGACCGCGACCTCGGTTTGCGCGCGGTTTCCAACCCGGCACGCGTCACGGATGCCTCGCCTTCCCCGCGTCTTTTCTGGGGTGATACTCACTGTCACTCGATCGCGTCGGGCGATACGACTATCAACAGCGAATTTATCACACCGGAGCATGATTACCGATATGCGCGCTATGTTTCAGACCTCGACTTCTGCATGGTGACGGATCATTCTCAGGATCTTTGTGCCGCTCCCGAAGATTGGGATATGGTTCGGGAAGCGGCCCACGATGCCTACGAACCGGGTCGTTTCGTCACTTTTTCAGCGTATGAGTCGACCCACCATCCCCAGCGGCAGGACGGGGACAAGAACATTTACTTTTTAGATGACAGCCAGCCGTGCGTTCCGGAGGGCACCACGGAGGAGACCTGCGCAGTTCTGAAGAAGAACTCAGGCGAAAAGGTAATGGTGATACCGCACCTCCATGTTCCGACAAACTGGGAAAAACACGATCCCGAACTGGAACACGTGGTGGAAGTTTACAGCCACTGGGGTTGTGGTTTTTCCCCGGAGAGCCGTCCCCGTATTGTGCCGGGTGGGGAGCGCCCGCCGGAGAGTTTTGTGACCCACGCGCTTGAACGGGGCATCAGACTTGGTTTTATCGCCAGCGCGGATCATTCGCTCGGTCATCCAGGCGACGATTTCTGGTGGACCCTGAGCAGTTTTCAGGGCGGACTTGCGGCGATTTATTCCGATGAACTCACACGGGAGGGGATCTGGAATGGCCTCAAGGAGCGTCGTTGCTATGGGACCACGAGGGCGCGGATTTTGCTGGATTTCAGTGTAAATGGCGAGCCGATGGGCGGAGAGGCCTCATTGCTGCCGGGTACGCCCCGAACACTGAGGATTGAAGTTCACGGAACGAGTGCGATTGCGGAAGTAGAAATTTTCCGCAATAGGGAGTTGCTTTTTTCCGAGGGTGGGGAAGGACGATGGGACCTGGATATCCGGTATGAGGATCACGGTTCAGAGCGTGAAGTCGACTATTATTTCGTCCATTTGCGTCAGAAAGATGGGGAACAGGCCTGGGCGAGTCCGGTTTGGCTGGAAGATGATGGCCTATCGTCTTCGTAGGGCCGATTTTAGTTGCCTTTCAAGTCTTTAGATAGAAGTTCCAAGCTGTTACAGACTTGTTACACGGGTGACAGGAAAAATCTGGTAGAATATGTTCCGGCAATGAAAGGTGGCGTCGGTATCCGCTTTGTCGTGAAGGAAACGTTTTCGCCCTTTTAGGTAATGTGACGGGGGTTCTTTTCGTCGGGAAAGGAGGAGGGAACGATGCGATATGGAACGATGGTTTTTGTGGTCTCGCTGCTGGTGATGGCGGGTCTTTGCGATGCGGGAGAAAGAGTCAGGCTCAAAGAGCCCCATCTTATCCCGGGAAAAGTGAAGACCCAGCCGACGAAACTTGATCGACCGGAAGAACTTCTTTTCGAACTGGAGAAGTATCCTCGCACGAGCGGATCGACGTCCGCTGAACCACTGGGCGTGTGGGTGGCATGTCGACTGCTGAACCGAGAATGCCGGTGGCCACAGCGAGGGCACGGCATGGAACGGCGACTGCGGCCACTTAAGGCGGATTACAAGCAGAGCGATCCGATTCACAAGAGGTATGATAACCGGCTCTACGGAAGAATCGTGCATTATGGGACGCACGGATCGTATACCCGATTGATTGAAGGCCAGACGGATTTGATTTACGAATGCCGCCTCCCAAGTGAAGACGAGCGAAAACTTATGAGGAAAAAGGATATGGAGCTGGTTTATACCCCAATCGCACTTGATGCCTTTGTCTTTCTGTGCCACCAATCCAATTCCGTGACTGGCCTGACGGCTGGACAGGTACGTGATATCTATACGAAAAAAAGGGATAACCGGGGTAAAATCAAGAACTGGAAGGAGGTCGGGGGTTCAGATCACCCGATTCATGCGTATGTCCGGAACCGAAATTCCGGTAGCCAGGAGACGATGAAGACGCTGGTCATGAAAAATCGTAAAATCGTGGGCGGCCGGTCCATGATCGGACACGGAATGACGGGGCCATACAATCTCTTGCACAGTGATAAAGCGGGAATCGGTTTTACGTTCTTCTACTATCAGCGCTATATGTCGCCGTTTCCGCGGGGCCGGCAGATTCGGTCGGCTCAGAAGCAACAGAAGGTTGCTACAGAACCGAAACCTGTCGTGAGAATGCTCGCGATCAACGGCGTGAAACCATCGCGCGAATCGATTGCCAATCGGACTTACCCCTGGGTAACGGAAGTCTATGTTGTTACGCGCAAAGGTCTGAAGCAAAATCATGCTGCCGTCAAATTGCGGCAATGGTTTCTGACCGGAGAAGGACAAAGATTTATTGGCGAGACGGGATATGTGCCGATTTCGTCGGCCAAAAAATAAGCGCCCCGACTTTTTTTCTGTGTCGGGACGCTCGGGACGGCGTTAAATGTGAAGGTCACTCCCCCGAATCCGTGAATTGGATTCCGGTTCCGCGCACCTCAATAGCGTGGCGTGTGAAAAGAATCCACCATTGAAAGTACCCGTCGACCGTGACGTCGATCAGCGCATCGGCGCCCTGTTTGCGCTTTGCAGCTTCAACAGCGGTACTGGTTGCGTTGGAACCTTTGATCGGGAGAAACCCGAACAGCAGGACATAGCTATCGGTGGCGCTTGTGGGGCCTAATTTCCTGTAAGAGCGGCCGTTAATAGGAGTCGTGGACGGCGCAACACCACCGGGGTGTGTGCGCAACCGACCAGCATCGTGCCGAGGAGCACGACAGTCAGCATTCCGACGATCTTCCGATGCATCATTACTTATCCTTCCTTTCTGCTTTGAGCGGGAAGTTGCATCTGCTGAACGGCCACTCAGTCAAGTACCCGAATAGCCGAATAACTATTATTCTGTTCAGATAGAAGATAGCATAAACTTATCACGGGTTTTCCTTATTTGCAAATTATGGTCGTATTTTGCTGTATTTGCACTTCGGCCGGTATTGGTTAAAATGAGCGTCTTTGTCGTTCTCACCTGTTTCTCAAAAATTCCCCTCTTCGTTTACTGCAGAGACTTACCGAATGTCGAATGTAACCAGTTCACAAACGCCAGTTAGTGTTCCCGATTTTGACTTTGCGACTCCCGCCATCAAATCGCCCGGTTACGCGTTCTGTCCTCCAGCCCATGAATTCAATCCAGGGGCTCCGAAAATCTACTCCCATTCTCCGGAAGCGGGCCCGGATCAGACTTTTTTCCTGGCAGGAGAAAATCTAACTTCCGATCTCGTGTTGTGGGGAATGAGCGACAGGCAGCCCGGTGGAGAAGAATACCGGCCGCAGGTGCATTTTTGCACGGGCTGTTACCTTTCCGCTACCGTTCCGCAGAGGTGTTACGATGGACTTTTCGTCGGACACGTGCGTTCTGAGAACGTGTGGTCCCGTCCATTTGTTCTGAATGTCCCTGAGCTATGGTGGGTTATGCCCGATCTGGCTCAGGCGGGGAGTGATCTGTGGCTTTTCGGAAGAAATCTGGCCCGCCGTCCGGACGAAGGTCGGCCGTATGTTTTTCTCCAGAAAAGTGGATCCGAGGAAGCTGTTACACTGAATGTTAAATGCTGCGGCAAATATTCCGTGCGGTGTTCTTTGCCAGAAGATCTTGTAGCGGACCAATACCGGCTGTTGGTTCACACTGGTGTTGGGGGGGAAATTGGGTGGAGTCGCCCCGCGAAATTACAGATTATCGAAAGGGACGAAAACAAACTCAAAGAGTGGGCCTGTGAAGATCTGGACTGCGCGGAACTTCAAGAAACCATCGACCTTGTGGTATCAGAGGGGGGAGGAGTGGTGACGCTGCCGGAGGGGGAGATTCTGCTCGATAAAACGTTGAAACTCGGACCGAACGTAATTCTCCAGGGAACAGGGGATAAAAATACGGTTTTGCGCTGCCGCGTAACAAGTCCCGAGCCTTTTGAGGTCCCTTTAGAGCGTGGCACTCATACTGAGCCAACCGGGGTGAGTCTGCCCGGGAACAGAATGGAGTTCCCGGTGAATATCCCATCGTGCGGGAAATGGACCGTTTATGTGCGCTATGCGACGGAGATGTCGTATCGTCGCAAGCCGGGTGTAAGCGGAAAAATGTCAATCTTTATTGATG
Organism: Candidatus Brocadiia bacterium; assembly: GCA_046538485.1. Classification (GTDB taxonomy): domain Bacteria; phylum Planctomycetota; class Brocadiia; order SM23-32; family SM23-32; genus JBKHIT01. The sequence goes on from JBKHIT010000015.1 coordinate 28,463, forward strand.
ACGAGCGCGAAGTGCCGCTTGAGAATTTACCCAATACGGGGAGTTTCCACACGTTTCGATGGAGCTGTTCGGCGGAGGTCCGTCTGGAAGACGGACAACACAGAATTCAGTTCAGGAATGTCCGCGGCGGGCAGATGAAGCTTGAAGCGATTGCTTTTTCCCTCGCTGATGATTTACCACCACAAGACCTCGAGTCGGACGAACGCGAAGATCTTGTTGTCTTACGTAACGAGGATATCGATCGTTTTGCTGCCGACGATGGAGCGGTCCCGCCGACGCATCATGTCGCCGTGTGGTTGACCGGCGACGGAGCCGGTTTGAAAAACGTGAGCATCGAGGGATCTCCCGCCGTGGAAACCGGCGTTCTGGTCCGGAACAAGAAATTTCCAGAATGGATCCGGGATGCATCGGTCGAAAACGTCTCCGTGAAGTGTGTGGTCGGCAACCGCTGGAAAAACCGTCCCCTTCACCTGCGGTACGCGCACGGTGCTGTTGTGAGCGGATGCGAACTGTATGGACAGAGCGGCATCTACCTGTCGGGGGTGCGACAGTGCACCATAGGAAACAATCGTCTGGTTTGCCAGACGCGGTACGGTTCCAACGCAAATGGGGCGATACTGGGGCGACAGAATATAATTGAGGAGTGTGCAATAGTGAACAATGTTGTGGCTTCGCCCACGGGAATGAACGGCGGGGCGGGAACGGTCCGGAGACTATTGTGGGTTTCAACCGGACATGGATCTGTCAGCCACAATTACATCGCAGGTAACACCGGAGCGAGAGCCCGTTTTGCGGGGCTTGCGGGAACCGACCAGAACGTGGGCGAGACGATGTTGTTGGAGGCCTGTCAGCGTATTGCCTATTTCGGCGTGGCGGAGTCGGCCGAATCGCGCTCTGTGACACTTCCGGAGAGCGTGCCCGCAACATCGCACGAGAAAATGGGCGTGGCGAGTCCCGCGGATCTTGTGAAAAACGAAGAAGGACGGGAAAAACCTTTCTGCCCTCCCGATACCGAAAAAGATGACGGGCTCGGCGAGACAATTGTCGATCAATATTTTGTGACGGTGCTTGATGGGCCCGGGATTGGCCAGACCAGGCGGGTTACCGGACGAGAAAGCAGGACGTACCAGCTCGAACGCCCCTGGCGGGAACAACCGACGGAGGAATCGACCATCGTCGTCACCACCTTGTTTCATCAGAATCTTCTGGTTCGCAACAAGTCGAGCGATGGGATGTCGGGTATCCAGCTCTGGATAGGATGTGTGGAGAACGTTGTTGCTGACAATACGATTGAGCGACAGTGCGGTGGAGCGCTTTCTTTGACGGCGACCTGCACGACGATGGCCTCATCCATGCCCCGAACCTGGAATCGAGGGATTGGTGTGACCAATTGGAATATTTTTGAAGGCAACTTATCCGACGAGTGTTCGACGGGGGCCGGTTTTGGTGTGGGGAACACTCAAGGCCTCCCGCTAAATTTCCCGCTCGCGTTGGGCAATGTTCTCCGGCACAATACGTTCCGAAAAAACCGCGCGGGTGGAGTTAATCTTCGCGGGGCGACGGGAACAGGCGGGGCCACAAACCTCGGCACAATTGTCGAGTTTAACAAAGTTCGGGACTGCAAGGTTGCTTATCATGTTCAGGAGGGGGTGGATGGGGTTGTTTTAAGACGGAACTTTGCCTATTTCTGGAATTACGTCGACGATGACCCCGGTGTCGGTTTCTGGCTGAAACAGGAAGGAGGGTCAATTGTCGTCGAAAAGAATGTAGTAGAAGCTTCCCATGGCCGGATGCGACAAAACATCGAGCACATCAGGCGCGGGGAGGGCGATTGACCGGAGGAATAAGAGTTTTCTATTTTTTCGAGATCTTTATGGGCCGGCGAACCCATTGTGGGAGTTTTTACAGCCAGCCGTGTTCTTCATACCAGCGGAGAGTTTTTGCAACACCTTCCGAGAGTGTTGTCTCGGCGACATAACCAAGCTCACGTCTTATTTTGTCGATGCTGCACACCCAACCCGAGGCCTGAAGTTCGTGGTATTTCTGTCGGCTAAAGATGCTCGGCTTGCCCGTGATGTTGGAGAGAAATTCCTGTATTGCGCAGGCGGGATAAAGGAATTTACTGGGGACGGAGAAGACCAGCGGCTGGACGTTCATCTGCCGGGCAATTTCCTCCAAAAGTCCGCGGGAGGTTGAGATGTGAGGGGATGCAACGTTGTATATTTCAGTAAAGGCATCCGCTTCGCCTAAACATTCCAGAACGGCATCCGCGAGATCCGGACCATAAATGAGGTTGATCTGTTGTGTGCCGCCGTCGAACAGAGGCATGAGCCTGTTGTGCACCGTTTTGAAGGCATGGAAAAAATCGGTGTCTCTGGGTCCATAGACCGCGGAAGGACGCAGCACGGTCCAGGGGACCTTGCATTTTTCGGTTACTTCGCGTTCCGCCAGGAGTTTGCTTTTCCCGTAGTCGGAGATGGGTCGGGGGAGATCTTTTTCGGTAGCAGGATTGTTGGACCGACTTGGACCGAGCACCGAACGGCTCGATATATGGATAAACTGGTCAATCGGATCGATCTGTCGATTGGTTACTTCCACGAGGTTAGCGGTGCCTTTCTGGTTGACCTCGTAGTATTGTTCTGTCCGAACGACTTTGGTTTTTCCCGCACAATGTATAATCGCCTGGACGCCGTCAACACCGTCTGCCAGCGACTCCGGATCGCTCAGGCTCCCGTAATGGATTTCTACATCGTTCAGGTGGCGTTTTATAAAAGATGTATCGCTTGTGTGGCGAAGGAGGATGCGAACGGAGACATGGCGTTCGCGCAGCGCATCGAGAATATGGCTGCCGACAAAACCATTTGCACCGGTCACAAGTACTTTCACAGTTTTTTCTCGTAGATGCGGTATCTTTTGGTGAGCCAGGCTCCGAAGCGTTCGAGCGCGCGGGTCATCCGGACATTATCGGCCAGGATCCAGGACATCTCGCAACTGTGATAACCATTTCGGTATCCGTTACGGAACAACGTATAGTAGAGGACGACATCGATGGCTTTATTCCTCATTGTGTCTTTAATGCCCAGCGTGATCACGCGGATATGATCAATCCGCGAGCGTCCGAAAAGCAGATGTATCCAGCCAAATGGCAGCAGCCGACCATGAGCCTTCCGCAGTAGCATATTATAATCGGGTAAAGCCAGGGCGAAAGCGACGGGTTCGCCATTTTTTTCGACGATCAGGGCGATATCGGGATCGATTATCGGACGGAGTTCGTGGGCCATATGCCGGAATTGAGCTTTTGTCATGGGCACAAAACCCCAGTTCTCGGCCCATGCTTCGTTGTAGATTTCCAGGGCGCGCGTGACTTCGTTTTCGAAATTGTCAGTATCAAGTGGTCTGACGGTAATTCCGAGCCTTTTTACGATTCGCTTGCTGAATCGCTCGAGGTATCCGGGTATTTCGCCTCCATTGGCGTATTCAAATGCCAGCAGATCTTGAACTTTGTGGTATCCAGATTTTTCCATAAATGCCGGGTAATAAGGTTTGCCGTAGGGCATCATTATCGCCGGACGCTCGTCGAATCCCGAGACGAGCATGCCGCATTCTTCGTTTGTGGAGAAATTGAAGGGGCCGCGGATGACATCAATCTTTTTATCACGGAGCCAGTTTTCGGCTGTGCTTGTCAATGCCTCAGCCACTTCTGTATCTTTGATGCATTCAAAAAATCCAAAACAGCCCGTGTTTTCGTTCCAGTAATTGTTATGTCGGTGGTTTATGTGGGCCGTAATCCGCCCCACAATATTTCCATTGCGCGCAGCAAGGAAATAGGCGACATCTGTGAATTCGAAAAGGGGATTCTTGTCGGGATCGAAAAACTGCCGTCGTTCCCAGAGCAGGGGAGGGATGTAGTGGGGATTATTGCGGTAGAGCTGACGGGGAAAACGAATAAAGGTTTCGTGTTGTTTACGGGAGGAGACCGGTGTAACGGTAACTGCCATGGGTTGAGCTCAAGAGCGACTACAGGACGTCCATTTCGCGGCCGACCTGGGCCAATTTATCAAGTGCAAACTCGATTTGGTCTTCAGTATGAGTGGCCATAAGGCTGATACGTATCAAAGAGGCATTTGGAGGAACCGCGGGGCCCACGATGGGATTGACGAATATCCCTTCTTCCTGGAGCCGTTTGCTCATCTTAAGCGTGGTCAGTTTTTGGCCGATATGAATGGGGAGGATAGGTGTCTCGCTCGTTCCAAGGTTGAATCCGAGATCTTCCAATCCTTCCCGCATCAATTCGGTATTGTGCCAGAGCCTCTCAATACGTTCTGGTTCTTCTTTCATGATATCGATAGCGGCCAGAACCGCGGCTGCATTTGCCGGACTCATGCTGGCGCTGAATATCAATGAACGCGAATTGTGCTTGAGATACTCGATGGTCTCTTCATCCGAAGCAATAAAACCTCCGAGCGAGGCGAGTGATTTGCTGAAAGTTCCCATAATAAGATGGACCCTGTCGGTCAGCCCGTAGTAGCTTGCTGTGCCGGATCCGTTTTCGCCTATCACTCCAATGGAGTGCGCATCGTCAACCATAACAACGGCCCGGTGTGCCTCGGCCAGTTCCACAATTCGAGGCAGAGGGGCGATGTCGCCTTCCATACTGAAGATGCCATCCACGACGATCATCTTGCCGTCGTCGGGTTCAAGTACTTCCAATTTATCTTTAAGGCCATCCATGTCATTGTGCGGGTAACGCACATACTCCCCGAACGACAACAGACAACCGTCGACGATGCTGGCGTGATCGCCTTTATCGCTGATGACGTAGTCCCCGCGGCCTACCAAACAGCTTATCACACCGAGATTGACCTGAAATCCCGTGGAGTAAAGCACCACCGACTCTTTATTTACCAGATCGGCAAGTTTCTCTTCCAGTTTCAGATGGATATCGAGAGTCCCGTTTAGAAAGCGAGAGCCCGCGCAGCCGGAGCCGTACTTATCAACGGCCGCTTTTACTTCTTCTTTGATTTTTGGGTGGTTTGTGAGGCCGAGATAACTGTTTGAACCCAGCATGAGCACCTGCTGGCCGTTTACGACAACTTCCGTATCTTGAGCGGAAGAAAGCGGTCGAAAATACGGGTACAGACCACTTTTGCGAACCTGCGCGGCGTCTTCGTAATTCTTGACTTTCTTGAGCAATGGCCGATCGTTTAACGCCACATCCTGCATTACACTACCTCAGGGGAGTTTTCGCTATTCCTGGCCGGAACCCCAGGATACTCAGCTAACAAGAAGACAATTATACAGAAATATGCATTCCATGCAACAAATGTGAAGGGAATCCACCAAGAAATAAGCTTGTGGGCAATCCTAAACGTCCCGTCTATACTACCCGGAAATCGGCCATAATATCAAACAAGGAATTTGCACTGTCGGTCTTTTCGGTGGCCGGCAGCCGGTCATCCCCCGAGAATCCCGGCGGACTCTGCCCTCGGACCAGACGCAAATTCCTTAAGTTTCCTTCGGAAAAGGGGCAAGGCTGTTTGCGGCCGGAAGGGCGCCGTTCTCTTACGCACCTTTCCCGCAGGGAAGCAAGATTTCGGCTACTTTTTGGCGGCGCCGTTGCAAGCGGCCTAAGCGGCCCCTACCAAACTGCGCACCGTTGGTGTCGTCCTGTCCTCCTCGCTGGCCCCTTTGCTCCTGTTTTCCCTCACCCGCCCCAGCGCCATCGCAAGCATCACTATCAGCGCCAGGCTGCACCGGGCCCGCATTTTTTTCTTCCCCCGGATATAGTGGTTCTCAAATCCAAAAGAGACATCCAGTCGGCTGTTTACGCGCTCCACTGAGGTGCGTTTCCTGTAGAGACGCTCAAATTTCGCGCTCGTGCGTGCCACCGGTAAAAATGTGCGCCGGTCCAGCTTCCGGCTCACCCGCACCACGCCTCCGTACTCTGTCTCCCCGCTGCAGCGCTCATAGCCCTCGCAGCTCAGACTGTATCGGGCTACCGGGCAGCGCCACTTCTGCGCATCTCGTCCCTTCTCGTAGCCCCAGTAGACCATCTTGCGCCGCTCCCGTTCCATCTTCCGCATCAAAGGCTCATCCGGCAGGACATCCAAAACCAGCTTCAACCGCTCAAGATCCCCCAGATTCTCCACGTCTTCCCAGCAAAACAGTCCTTGATCTGGTATACTGGCCATCGAGCGCTCCTTTCTTTCGGTGGTAAGTGTAACTCTTTCGTAAGACACATTTTACCACAGTCAGGAGGGGCGCTCATCCTATTTTAGGGCTTTGGGGTAAAAATCCGGGGGCTCACACCAAATCGGCTCCTCAGAACCGCTGAGAGCCCGATTTTGGGGTAAAGAGTTTTTCTGCCTCCCGCTAAACCACCGCTGCCAAAAGACTTCCAATCAGCGCAAATGGCTCGTGGTGTCATTCTGTTTATTCCCAATAATGCATTTACAGAAAATACCCGTGAGTGTATCCTATGGAAAAGGAATTATTTCGGAAAAACATGGACCAAAGTCGGCAAACTCGCGTCTAATAAACTGTAGGAGTTGAAATAGTGCAAGCCTCTTGCAGTGATGGAGAACTTGTAAGACGTGCCTGTGACGGCGAACTGGAAGCTTTCGGGCTTCTGGTCCGACGCCACCAGGACTATATCTTCAATAGCGTTTTTCATATGGTTGGAGACCGTCAGGACGCCGAAGATCTTGCGCAAGAGGTTTTCATGAAAGCCTATCGCGGTCTCAGTGGCTTTCAGCATGAAGCACGTTTCAGCACGTGGATTTATGGAATTATGCTGAATTGCGTGCGAAGCCACTGGCGCCGCCGCGGAAGACGACTCAATCCGATGAGTCTCGATGCCGGAGGAGACGATGAAGATAGCTCGATGCCCGACCCACCTGCCGACGAGGATGGCCCACCGGAACAGCTGGCTCGCAAAGAACGTGTCCAGATGGTCCGTGAAGCCATCGCGAAACTTCCTGTGGATCTCAAAGAGGTTGTTACTTTGCGAGACTTGCAGGGCCTGTCTTACCGCGAGCTTTCGGAGGTCCTCGAAGTCCCGCTGGGCACCGTTAAAAGCCGTCTCGCCCGTGCGAGGGGTAAACTCAAAGGAAAAGTTATCGCCGTTGCCGGCGGCCGACCCGAAGGGTTCGAGTCACAGTCAAGAAATCAGACTTAAACCAATATCAGGTGTGAAGCAATGAAGTGTGAACAGGTTAAAAAAAGCCTGTCCGAATATATTGATCGGGAACTTACCCCGGACCAAATCGCCGAGGTCGAGGACCATCTCGAGACCTGCCCCGACTGTCGGCGGGAGCTGGAAGAGCTACGAAAAACTGTCGAAACCATCCGAAAATTGCCCGAGGAAAAACCGCCTCCCGGGTTTGCCGCGAATGTTCTCGGCCGTATTCAAAAAACAGAAAAGGCAAAAATAATCCCGTCTGCCAGCAAAGAAAGGTTCTGGCCCCGGGCTCTGGCGGTCGCCGCTATGTTCCTGCTCGTTGTCGGGGTCACCATGTTGCTGGAACAAAATGGACTGCTGGCCCCCGCTGGAATGGAAGAAGATCAACTGGCGTTCGTTCCCCCAGGGAAGAAGGACCGCGCTCAGGGTCTTGAAGAGGCCGGTGAAATTGCAAGAAAGGAAATTCATAAAGAATCCGAGCGGATTATGGGGAAAGGTGACGAGGGCGCAAAGCTGGCGGAAAAAGGGGCCGGTCTGGATGAAGTGGCCCACCCACTGAAAGCGGAAGCACCGGCGCCAGCGACCGCAGAAAGAAAAAGCCTTAAAAAATCGAATGTGGCCGCAAAACGCAGCACCGGCGGGGCCAAAGACCTCCGTAAAGCTGAAGGAGGGTGGGGCGGCGGGGGACGCGCCAAAGCCGGTTCGGAACCACCCGACCAAGTTCTGACAATTGACACGGAAGAACCCATACAGCTTGCACAAAAAGCCATCGAACTGGCCGGTACCAATAAGATCCGAAATGTGAAGCTCGTTTTCGAGAAAGATAGAGACAAAAATGAAGCGGTCACTTTGGTCGTACCCGTGCCGGCTGAAAGGTACGAAACTTTTCTCAATGAGCTTTCTCTGCTTATCCCCCCCGCGCGGCAAAGACTGTCAGCGGTTGGAGAATCGGAGGGCGACGTTTTTCTGCGGTCAGTCACGAAGCGCTTTCAGAAACGTCTTCTGCGTCGGGGCCCGAGGGAAAAAGAAAAAGTTTCTGGCACCGGGGATTCTGCATCCCTGGAAGATGAAAAAGCCGATGGAGGAAAAGTAGAAGAAGAAAGGGATGCAGAACTGGCTGCCGAGCAGAAACGCGTTGAACCCACGCGGTCAGGTCTTACCACCGGTGTCGCCGTGCAGCAGTTCGAGCGGCGGCCGCAGAAAGTAAAACTGGTGATACGTCTGAACCGTTTGGATAAGGGATATGCAGCTGGAGCGGCTGAAGAAGACGCAGAGAAAAAAGCGCACCCACCGGCCATGGGTTTCTAAAGGCATAAGGATTTTCAGCGTCTGTTACGAACTTTTTTTCTCCCCAACAGCCACCCCAACAGACATCCCGGCGCATTCTCTCCCTCAGGTTTGCTGGCCATAAAGTTTTCCTGCTTCTGGCGCGCCAGCAAGCCTCCGACCAGACGGGGAAAATCGGGATGTCGCTCGAAGACTTCCCGATACGAACTGCCGAGTTCAAGCAATTCTTCTGCCTCCCCGATAAGTTTATCGGTATTTTCTGAGCCCGATTCAAGATGTTGCTTTATGCGCGCGGTCAGTTCTTCCAGGTGGAGCTCGTATTCTTCCGGGGTTAGTTGTGTTTGGGCCATGATCGCTCCTGGACGGACATCTGAACAAATTTGATAATGACAGAAATAGCGAGGCAAGGCAAACGGTTATGGAAAATCCGGCCGCCGGTTGCGACCGAGCTCCGGAGTTGTTAGCATCCAGACTTTCGAGTTTTGTGGGCCCGTTGGGTTCGCGTTTCAAACCTATGGTTGCAGGAGATCGAAGATGTATGTGTCAGTTCGCGATTGTATGTTGGCATCAACTGGTGTGTCGGACCCCGTGGCTGCTCTTCGGGAAGTCGGGGTGAATTCCACTGAAGTGGCGGTGGGAAAAGACGCGACGGTTGCCACCTTCACCGGTGAAGATGAGTCCTTAGAGCTCGGTTCCGATGAAGATCTTTCGGCACTTGGGTCGGTTTTGCAGGAAAATGATCTGTCGATATGCGCGTTTCTTATGGGCAACGACTTCTCGAGCGATGAGTATGACCAGGAAGTTGACGCCCTTGTCACGACCTGCCAGGCGGCAGAGACCTTGGGCGTGCCTGCGGTGCGTATCGATCTGATTCCGCGTCAGGGCGACATGCCGGAAGACGAGTTCATCACGCGATGTTTGGAGGCGACCGATCAAGCCCTCGGGGCCTGCGCGGACGTTGACCTCGGAATCGAAAACCATGGCGGCACGTCGAACCGCCCGGAATTTCTCGATAAGGTCTTCGAGCGGTCTTCGAGCGAAAGACTCGGACTGACCCTCGATACCGGAAATTTCTACTGGTTCGGTCACCCTCTTGAAATGGTCTATGAACTCATGGAGAAATACGGCCCCCGGATCAACCACACTCACTGCAAAAATATCGCCTATCCGGAAGATATTCAAAATGAACGCCGAGAGGTCGGTTACGAATACGGCGAGTACGTGGCGCCGATATATGAAGGCGATATCGACCACAAGCGCGTTGTCTCGATCCTGAGTCAGGCGGGATACGATCGGAGCCTCTGCGTTGAGGACGAGAGTCTCGGACATTTCCCCGATGACGAACGCGCCGAGGTCCTCCAGAAAGATGTCGATTACCTCAAATCGATCGTTTAAGCCGATCTAATGAACCGAACCTTCCGAGCGGATGACTGGGATTCCTACCGCATGGAATACGGCCGTCCGCACCGCGAACTCGAGCCCCCGGAACGTGAAGAAAATGTCGTGGACCGGGCGCTGAACGTTCTGGTTGAGGAAAACATACTGCCTCACGGTCGATACGATCGTGCTCTTTTTCTCGCCCACCGCCGCGCGGTCAGGGAACAATTTGAAATTCCCTGGACCGCCATCACGCCGCGGATGCAGCGTTTTATCTACGCCATCAACGCGATCCATGAACCATCAAACATAATCGCGGCCGGGATTTTCTGTGGCTTCACTTTTATCTGCAATGCCGGAGCCGCTGTGGGACCCGGTGCTTGTTACGATGCGGCGAACCTGATTGGTGTTGAGATCGATGCCGACAGGGCATCGCTCGCCCGAGGAAACGTGCAAAAAGTCGATCCCGAAGGAAAAACCTCCATTATCGCCGCCGACGCCGTCGATGTCGCTCGGGATGTCGAGTCCGAGATCGATCTTCTTTATCTGGATGCCGATGGTGCCGGTGGCCACGGGAAAGGTGTTTATTACGAGATCCTCCAAGCGGCCCTCGCAAAGATCCCCGATGGTGGCCTCGTGCTGGCCCATAACAGCGTCAACTGCCGGCACGATCTCCGTCATTACCTCGAGTTTGTGCGTGATGAAACGCAGTTCCGGGCCAGCGTGAACGTGATACTGGATTCCGAAGGTCTGGAAGTCTCGTCGAAATGATATCGACAAAAGCGCGGACGATGCACTGACCGACAAAAGGAGAAACATGAAACCCCGCGAACGATTTATTGCTGCGCTGGAACGCCGCCCTCTGAGCGGATTGGTGCCGCATTTCGAGCTTGTGTTTTTCCTCACGATGGAAGCTTTTGGAAAGGTTCATCCTTCCCATCGTAGCTACGGGCAATGGGACCAGATGGAAAAAAAAGAGCGACAGCTTCATCGCGAGGATATGGCGGATATTTTCATTGCCACGGCTCGCCGATACGACCATTCCGCAATTTTTCTTCATCCCAATCCGCGGACCGATGAGGAGGCATTGCGTTTGATCGATATCGTGAGGGAGAAAACGGGCGACCGGTATTTCCTGATGATGCATGGCGATGCCACGATGGGCATTCCCCATGGCGACAACATGGTTGAAGTCTCCATGCGGCTCAAGGACGAGCCGGGCAAGGTCAAGGCTGAAGCTTGTGAGCGTGTTGATCATGCGCTTGAGAAAGCAGAGAAATTTGCCAAGCACGGCGAGCTTGACGGATGGGCCCTGTGCGCTGATTACTGTTTCAACAATGGACCTTTTCTCTCGCCGGATCTGTTTGCTGAATTTGTGGCCCCGTATCTGACGGACCTGATCGCCGGTTACCGCGATTTGGGCTTTTACGTCATCAAGCATACAGATGGCGATATCATGCCGATTATCGATCAGCTGGTTGAGGCTAATCCTCACGCTTTGCATTCCCTCGACCCACAGGCGGGCGTGGACATCGCGGAGGTGAAAAAAACATATGGAGATCGCGTTTGTTTGATCGGAAATGTCAATTGTGGGACACTCGATACCGGAACCGACGAGGAAGTCGCGGAGGCGACGGAATACGCTTTGACGCGCGGAATGCCGGGCGGGGGTTACATATTTTCGACCAGTAATTGCATCTACACGGGCATGAAGCTCAAACGTTACGACTTGATGCTTGATGTCTGGCGCGAAAATGGCATTTATCCCGATGCCGCCCAAGCACAGTAGCGAGCGCGCAGTGTGTTACCACTGAAAACGTAACTCTACGTTTACCCTGTGTGCTTGAGGAACATAAATGTGTCCGAAGCGCACAGGTGTTGTGAGCAGGCTGGAGTTGGGCCGGAGCCCGGAGTTCAGAATGGGGCCAGAGAATCGAGAAAGTCCATACGTTTTGAGGAAGGAAGCGGAATATGTCATCGCTTTACGAACCGTTGTCCAGAGAACAAGTCGCGGCAGTTGTGGAAGGAAGCGGAGACAGTCGTCCGCCCGCCTACATGCACAAGTGGCCCGGTGAAGGGCTGAGAGAATACCACGGTGCTGAAGCCGTCCAGGAGGTATTTGCGCCGTACCCGGACGATGTGGTGGCCGGCAATGTGATCCAGCCCGGCGGCTGGGAGGCTCCCGAAGGATTTGCGGAGAATTACCGGTGGGCCTGGAAAGACAAATCGGAGGGTGAAGGTGGGGAGAAACACGGGCATGACAGCGGTGGGCGAATACTGGAAGATATGGATGAACTCGATGCGTTTCTTGACGATTTCCCTCGGGCCGACAATCCTGCTGTTTTCGAGCCGGTGCGTGAAGCGGTGGAAAGGTCGAATGGACAGTACGTGATAGGGTGGGCGTGGAACAATTTCTATGAGCGTCTGTGGGGTATCAGGGGCATGCAGTATATACTCATGGATTTTCATATCAATCCTGAGAAGACCAAACGTCTGTGTGAAGCCCTTCTGGATTTAGTGCTGAAATTTGTCGAAGGTGTGGCGGAAGCCGGGGCGGACGGATTTGCCACAAGCAACGATCTGGGGCATCAGACGGGTCTGATGATGAGCCCGGAAAAGTTTCGAGAATTTCTCAAACCCCTCCACGTGGAGGTTGCACGGGCCTGCCATGAGCATGGTTTGCACTACTGGATGCATTCATGCGGCAACTTGACCGACGTGGTGGAAGATATGATCGAGCTGGAATTGGACTGTCTGCATCCGCTGCAGTACGGCGCAATGGACTGGTGCGAAACGGCTGAACTTATTGACGGCCGAATGACAGCCTGGCCCGGCATCGATGTCCAGCACATCCTTCAGGAAGAGGATCCCGAGGGTGTGCGCGAACATGTCCGCGATTTGATCGACACATTTTACATACCCGGACGTGGGCGGTGTGTGGTGGCGGCGGGAAACGGGATTACCGGCTCGACCCCACTGGAGAATATCGATGCGTTTCTGGATGAGACCTTCCGGTATGGGCTGGAAATAACGCATAAAGGTTAGGCTCTGTCTGAAAATACGGATCTGGATTCGAGCGGCTGCATTTGCGGCTGGCTTTGTCCGCCTGTATCGGCTTATCTCCACTGGATAGGCCTGCTTCGGCGTCCGCGCCATCCGCAAATTCGCTCGCTCTCGGTCCGACGACCGCATTCTCAGACAGAGCCTAGTGGTCCCTGACACTTGATTTTACCGGTTCAGAGCAGTTCTGCCGAGGTCAGTTCGAGGCGCGGCGCCAAAGGTGACCCAGCCGGGTCCCTGCGAAGCCGCAACGAAGAAATGGCCCGGCAGAATTGCTCCCTACGGGTCGTGCGCTGGCAGCCCATATGCGGTGTTGCAGTTCGGCGTGGACCCGTTTGGGTCGAACTTCTCACTGCGCCTTGCATATGCACTACCAGCGCCCGACTGAACCGGTAAAATCAAGTGTCAGGGACCACTAGTGCTGCTGGCTGTGGCACGGAGTTTGTCTTCCATCTGTATCCATTCGTGTTTATTGCTATTTCTCTCCAAAATCCTAATCACCGGGGTCGTCCCGCCTGTAATTTGTGTTAATTTTTGCGTCGGAGTTGGATGGATGCGTTGAATTCGCAATAGGGGTCATCAATCCCCGAGCGGTCGAATGTGCGAGCGCACTTACAGGGGGGCAGAAGTGACTGGTGAGATATCCGATAAGGGGATGGGAGTGCAAAGATGCGGGGATCTGATTGTCGGTAACTGGAAAAGGGAGCCTGCGGACCACACAGAAAAACATGAAAACGAAGAGCGATCGACAACACGGGCAAACCAGATCAATCAGTCAGTCAGGGCTGAACTGTTTTCGTCGAGAACGAGGATTCGTCCGCAGTTGTGGCAGAAAACGAGTTTATTTTCTCGCATGAGCTCGTTTTCGGTTTGTTTGGGAAGACTTGTGAAGCAGCCCTGGCAGATCCGGTTTGTGGCTCTCACAACTGCCGTTGTCCCGCGCGATTTAGCCAGCCTGTCGTAAGTGCTGAGAGCTTCCGTGGCAATCTCTTCCCGCATTTTTTCTTCTTGTTCCTGCAGCTTCTTGATCTCCCGATCGTATTCGGCCTGTTTTTGGCTGACCCGCTGTTTGATCTCGTGGAGTTTTTGCTCCTCTTCGGCCAATTTCTTCTCTGTGTCTTCTCTTTTGCCTTGAAGGTCCTCGATTTTTTCGAGGAGCTCGAGTTCTTCGTCTTCCCACCGGGACATATCCGCCACGTTACTCATCATTTTGTTACGAATTGCATCGTAATCGCTCTGTCTTTTGGTTGTGTTGAGCTGTATTTTAAGCCGCTCATTTTCTTCTTCGGCGGATTCTATTTTGACCTCGAAGGCGTCGGCGTCCTTTTGAGCCTGTTGTTTTTGGTTTTGGAACTCTTTCAGTTTGTGTTCCAGGTCGGCCACCTTTTTTTCTTGTTCTTCAATATCACGCTGGAGGACGGCCCTATCTTTCTGGCATTGTTCGATTTGGGTTGTAAGTTCTTGCAGCTCGAGCAGTTTTTGAACCGTTTGTTGGGCCGACATTTTTTCTGAGCCTCTTTCAAGTAATAAAAAAAGGCCCGAGCTCATTCGGCGAGCCGGGCCGCGAGGGCGCACGTGGATTCGCTGCCTCCCCAGCAGCGTTTCCCGGAAAAACCGGTGGGGAAGGGCAGTGTTTGCATCTTCATCCTTGGTATCACATCTAATCTCCGGGGTTCTTAAAACGATTTGTGCAACGCGACAGTTTAAGCGTTTTCAGCGAGTCCGTCAACGAAGCCTTCAAGTTTTCGGCTTCGGACCGGATGCTGGAGTTTCCGTATGGCTTTTGCTTCGATCTGTCGAACGCGTTCACGGGTGACGTTAAAGACGCGCCCGACTTCTTCCAGAGTGTAAGTATAGCCGTCTCCAAGTCCGTAGCGCAGTTTGATGATTTCCCGTTCTCGGTAGGTGAGGGTATCGAGAACGTTTTCGATTTTATCTTTAAGCATTTCCTGCGTTGCTACAGATACGGGCGACTCGGCGTTTTCGTCTTCAATAAATTCTCCGAAGGAACTTTCCTCGCTATCGCCAACGGGACGATCGAGGCTGATGGGTTTTCGGGAGATTTTCAGCACCCGGCGTGTTTCTTCTACGCTGAGGTCGGCTTCTTCGGCAAGTTCTTCCAGGGTAGGTTCGCGGCCGAGACGTTGGGAGAGCTTTTTCATCGTCTCGCGGATACTACTCATGGTTTCGATCATATGGACGGGGATTCGAATGGTGCGTGCCTGGTCGGCGATCGAACGGGTAATAGCCTGGCGAATCCACCAGGTCGCGTATGTGCTGAATTTGAATCCACGTCGGTATTCGTATTTGTCCACCGCGCGCATAAGGCCGGTATTCCCCTCCTGGATGAGATCGAGGAAACTGAGCCCCCGGTTGCGGTATTTTTTGGCTATACTCACAACAAGACGGAGGTTTCCGGCAGAGAGTTCTTGTTTGGCCCTTTCATAGCGATCGTGAGCGGTTTGTGTGGCTTCTACTCTTCGTAGAAAGACGTCCGATGGCAGACAGAGCTGGTTCTCGAGATGTCGCAGCTCAGCTTCCATGCCGCGGCGTTGCGCTTTTGTTGGGGCTTCACGTCCGGTCTGGCTGAGTTTGCGTTTAATCGTACAGATACGATCATAGGTTTTGTTGATTTTTTGCATGATGGGTTGGATTTTCCGCGTGCGGAGCCCGAGTTCCTCAAGGAGGATTTGAGCTTTCCGGCAGCGGTTTTGCATTTCGCGGAGTTTTTGCACCCGTTTGTTCCCATCCATCCCTTTTTCGCGCCACTTTTCCCAGATGTCGCGAATCTGGGCGATCAATTTATGAATTGTTTCGATATTCTGAGGCAATCGAGTGGCGAGCGCATCTTTTTCAACATCATCGACGGCAGCGATATTGAGTGTCCGATCGAAAGGCACCTCCCCTTCATGGACGTTTTCCATTATGTTCAGGCATTTCTCAATACCCGGTATGAACTGTGTGATACGTTTGCGGAAGCGTTTCCTGGCGATTTCGATGCGTTTAGCGTGCGCGATTTCTTCTTCGCGGCTCAGGAGAGGAATCTCTCCCATCTGCGTCAGGTACATTCGCACGGGATCATCGATTTTATCGGTGCTTCCGACGAGTTGTTCTTCTTCATCGTCTTCTTCCTCTTCTTCAGGGAGTTCTTTCCCAGGTTCTTCTTCGAGTTCCGATTTATCTATAAGGTCGATTCCCTTCTCATCGAGACTGAGAAGGACCTCATCAATGTATTCCGGGCTGACGGCCTTATCAGGCAAGAGGTCGTTCATTTCTTCGTAGGTCAAAAAGCCCTTTTCCTGACCTCGGCTCACGAGTTCCTCGATTTCTTCTCCCAGAACCGGAGTTTCGGCCTGCTTTTCTTTTTTGTCAGTCATCAGTATTCCTTTTCCAGATTCGGGCTATTCTCTGGTCTTCTTGCTTGAGACGTTTTTGGAAATCGCGAATTCTTTCATCTGACACCCGGTCCAGCGAGTCACCGGAGGCTTCTTCTGATTCGGTCTCGGGACTTTTGCGTGTACTTTGATTTTGGCCTTTTCTCTGGAGGTATTCGATGTATTCCTGGTAACGATCCAGGGGGGGCGAGTTTTTGATGGTAGCTTTCCGTCGTTTTTCAGCTTCTCGTGTTCGGGTTGCAAGGACCACCAGGTCCGAGTTTTCCAGTGAGTTTATGAAACCTGCGGCATCGGGCGAAGATTGTTCACGACAGTACTCCACGAAGTGCTGAAGCAAAGTGCGTTCGGGAGATTCCGGCAGTAATTCAAGATCCAGGTTTTGAACAGCTTGATCTCGGACGTTTTTGTTAGCAAGGATAAGTCCGAGTAAATCTTCCCGTAGGACTTTCTCTGCGCTCAGTCGGGCGACATCTTTGTGACCTTCTCGTGGCGGAGAATACCGTCTTTTATCGTTCCACGTGCGCTCCAGATAGGCGAACGCGCTCTGCTCAGAGACACCGACCTCGCGCGCTATCGTTCGCACGAGTATATCTCTTCGGGCTTCGTTCTGAACCTCAAGTGCCATTTCAGCAAGATCTTCAAAAGCGCTGGACCGCCCATTGACGGTGTTCATATCGTATTGTTCTGAGGCTCGTTTGAGACGAAATTCGAGGAAATCCATATCCTCATTGATTCTTTCCCGAAAAACGTCGGGCCCGTGCTTGAGCAAGAAATCACAGGGATCCAACCCTTCAGGAAGCTGAACAATGCGCGGCTCAATATCTTCGGCGAGAAGGACTTCTATGCTCCGGGTTGCGGATTTTATCCCGGCTTCATCGGGATCGAAGACAAGATGGACCGTCTGGCACAATTTTGAAAGTGTTCGTGCATGCTTTTCTGTCAATGCCGTGCCCAATACGGCCATGGTGGCATCCAGACCGAATTGATGGCTCATAATGACGTCTGTATAACCTTCGACGATCACAGCTTCTTTATTGGATCGGATTGAATCTCGTGCTTCGCAGAACCCGTAGAGGCAACGGCTTTTGTCAAAAATCGGACCCGCCGGGCTATTGAGGTACTTAGCGTCTTGATCTTCGGCCAAAGCCCGACCACCAAAACCGATGACCCTTGCGTTCCGGTCCCGCACTGGAAACATGAGCCGGTTGCGGAACCGATCGTAGTATCCTTCCGATTCGGAACGCGGTACCACCAAGCCAGCTTCTTCCAGCATAGAAGGGCTGATGCTGCGGCGGTTCGCGAGGTTCAACAGGTGATCCCACCCTTCCGGGGCGTAACCAATTCTCCATTTTTCGATCGACTTTTCGTTGATCTGGCGTTCTTTCAGATAAGACCGCGCTCTGTCAGACCCGCCCGCTTTCTCAAGGCATTTTTCATAAAAAGTGCTGGCGAGTTCGTTAATCTGTCGGAGCGATTTTAGCTCGTCGCGGGACGGCCCATCTTCAGTTTTATACCGACTCAGATCAACTCCGGCATCCTGGGCCAGTTGGCGGAGAGCCTCCTGGAATTCCAGTCCTTCAACGTCCTTCAGAAATGTGAAGATATTTCCGCCCTGACCACATCCAAAGCAATAATAGAGACCCTCTTCGGGATCGACGGTAAAAGAGGGGGTTTTTTCTTTGTGGAAAGGGCAGAGGCCCCAGAACCGATTGCCTCGTTTTTTCAAATCCGTGTAACGGCTGATAATGCGTACGATGTCTGCGGAATGTACTATTTGCTGAATGACGTGTTCAGGAACTTTGCCCCGCAAGAACTTTCCTTCGCGGTGGATCAGGACTCTGTAAGAGGACAACAATACCTAAAAAAGCGGAATACCCCCACTTTACTGCGCTTATTATACCACACGTATCTTGTTTTGCAAGAGCGGTTTCCGTCTTTTCTGGAAAAAGTTAATGGTTTTTCAACAAACGGATATTGAGATCCCATTTTTGCAGGCAGTTGGTTTACGTATGCTTGGGTTTAAACTATAATCAAGCTCCGGGCATTTTATTTTTCTCATTCTGCGAGAGGATGCGTTTATGAGCTGGCAACGAGACATCGTGGATTTGAAACGAGAATTTAAGCAGTACAGTCAGGATTTTATGGCCATCCTGAAACTTGCGCTCGTGGTTGCTATTCTTGGAGTAATCGCCTGGTTTTTGCTGAGTTCCTTCTATACGGTCGATGCACGTGAACAGGCTGTAATTCTTAGATTTGGGAAGGAGAGTGGAATACGGGAGCCCGGGTTGCACTGGAAACTGCCTTTTGGGATCGACAAAGCGAAGAAAGTCGCTGTGCGGGAGAAAAAGCGCCAGGAATTCGGACTGCGAACAAAAGAGGCGGGTGTGCGAACGGTCTATATGCAAGAGACGGAAGAGATTCTTGAAGAGGGGCGGATGCTGACCGGCGATCTGAACATTCTGGTGGTTCCCTGGATTGTTCGCTACCGCGTGTCCGATATTCGTAATTACCTTTTTAACGTGTGCAATCCAGAGATAACTCTCCGGGATGTTTCCGAAGCCGTTATGCGCACTATTGTGGGTAATAGTTCCGTGGATGAGGTGCTTACCACGGATCGTGAACGTGTCCAGGCCGAAGCGCAGGTCCAGATTCAAGATAAACTGAATGATTACGAGATCGGCATCGACATTCTGAGCGTCAGGCTTAAAGATGTTACACCGCCCGAGCTTGTGAAAGATGCGTTCAACCAGGTGAATCAGGCCCGTCAGCGGAAAAAAACGATTGAAAACGAGGCGATCGCAGAAAGAAATAGTAAAATTCCGGAGGCCAGTGGGAAAAAAGAGCGTATGATCGAAGAAGCCCGGGGGTATAAGGCCCGACGGGTGAACGAAGCGGAAGGGAATGTGGCCCGCTTCACGAAGCTCTTGAAAGTGCATTCGGTAGCGCCGGATATTACGGAGCAAAGGCTGTATTTTGAGGCCATGCAAGAAGTGTTTCCGAAAGCGAGACAGAAATACGTGATCGATTCAAAGTCCGGAGATCTACTGAAATTTCTTGACTTGCACGGTGAGGGCGAACAGAAAGGGGCCAGAAGATGAAAAAGATACTGACGGGCGGAGCAATAGTGGTGATTCTGGTTGTGGGCGCCATTGTGGTCTTCAGCGGGTTATATGTCGTCGACGAGACCCAGCAGGCTGTCGTAACCCAATTTCGCGAGGTGGTCAACATCGTGAAAGAACCGGGTTTGAAATGGAAAGTGCCATTTATTCAGAAGGTTTCGTATTACGAAAAACGGCTGTTGGAATGGGACGGAGATCCCAACCAGATTCCTACGGTGGGGAAAAAATTTATTAGAGTCAATACCTGGGCCCGGTGGCACATCGTCGATCTGGAAAGGTTTTATAACGCGGTCCGCGATGAAATGGGAGGACATGCTGTTCTTGACGACCAAATCGAATCAGCCCTTCGAAATCACATCAGTGGTCTTGTTTTGGAGGAGGCGGTACGGAGCAGCAGTCGTGAAATGAAGTATGTTACGAAAGAAATAGAAGAAGCTCAGGAAACCAAACAACAGATCGATGTGGGGCGTAACGAGTTACTGAAACGCGTTCGCGAAAAAGCTAATAACGGATTGCGAAAAGAATACGGCATGGAATTGGTGAACGTTCAGATCAAACGAATTAACTATGTGGAAAAAGTCCGTCAGGATGTCTACGCAAGAATGCGCTCCGAGCGAAAACGTATCGCTGAAAAATATCTTTCTGAGGCTCGCCAGAAAAAGCAACAAATTCTTGGCCGGATGAACCGAACCCTTGAAGAACTGGAATCGGAAGGTTACAGAGAAGCCGAAACGATCAAAGGGGAAGCCAATGCCGAAGCAGCCCGTATTTACGCAGAAGCCTACGGCCGTTCGCCGGAGTTCTATGGGTTTATGAAATCTCTGGAGACATACCGTAAAACCATTGACGATCGAACCACCCTTATACTGGGGACGGATTCGCCGTACTTCCGTTATTTGAAGGGTGTGGAGACGGACCGAAAAACGAGTGATCAATCACCGGAAGGCCTTAATGAGAGAGGGGTGACTGAAGGGCAGCCGAATGAGAAAGAAGAAAAGTAAGCTTTGAGCTGCCAGGGTGAACGGCGAAGCTGGGCGGATGCATAGGGAAATGGCATTATGACCGAACCGAAGTGGCAGGAAATCAACCATACAGCGGATCTTGCACTCCGTGTCCGAGGAGATAGCTGGGAAGACCTTCTGACAAATGCGGCGCGCGGGATGATTGATTCTGTGCTCGATCCTGAAAAAATTCGTCCTGCGCAGGAAAAAGAAGTGAGGGCGAATGCGGATACGCGCGAAGGGCTGATTGTTGAGTTCCTTGAAGAAATTTTGTTTGCTTTTGATGCCGAAAATTTCGCTCCCCGCAACGTTGAGTTGAATCACGCCACGGAAAAATCTGTCCGAGCAATTCTGAAAGGAGAAGGTTTTAACCGTGAACGGCATGAAATTCGAAATGCCATCAAGGCTGTGACATGGCATCAACTTGAGGTGTTATATCACGATGGAAACTGGGAAGTGACCATTATTTTTGACGTGTAGTTCGTTTTGGGCAAGAATTTGACTGGTGAGGATGCGGAGACAGGATAAGACCCATGAATGACGAGAAATTTGAGATTACACGAAGGACCGACCTGCTCTGGGAAGTGCCGCGAACTGGAGACATGAACGTTCCGGTCAGGGTTTATGCCGACGGAGAGTTGTTTGAGAACATTCGGGATGACGGCGCATTGAAACAAGCCGTGAATGTCGCGTGTCTACCGGGGATTGTCAGGGCCTCTTTTGCAATGCCCGATGCCCACTGGGGATATGGTTTTCCGATCGGCGGCGTGGCAGCTTTTGATTCAGATCATGATGGAGTGATTTCGCCCGGGGGGATTGGCTTCGATATCAACTGTGGTGTCCGCCTGCTTCGGACCGATCTCCGCAAAGACGACGTGAAGAAACAACTGAATCGACTTTTGGATGCGCTTTACCAGGAGGTTCCGTGTGGTGTCGGTTCCAGTGGTGGAATTAGAAAATTGTCTTTTTCTGATCTTCGAGATGTGATGCTCCGAGGAGCGGGCTGGGCTGTGGAGCACGGATTCGGCCGGCAAGAAGATTTGGAGAGGACAGAGGCGGAGGGGGCGCTCGATGGTGCGGATCCTGATCAGGTGAGCAATAAGGCCGTCAAACGCGGTTGCCCGCAGGTCGGCACGCTTGGAAGTGGCAATCATTTTTTAGAAGTTGAGATCGTGGATGAGGTCTTCGATGAATCCGCTGCGGATGCATTCGGCGTTCAAAAGGGGACGATTGCTCTTCAAATACACTGTGGATCGCGCGGTTTTGGCCACCAGGTCTGCAAAGATAACCTGAAACGAATGCAGTCTGCTTCAAATAAGTACGGAATTAAATTGCCGGATAAGCAGCTCGCTGCGGCACCGTTGGAATCACCGGAGGGGCGACAGTATTTCGGTGCCATGGCGGCGGCGGCGAATTTCGCGTGGTGCAATCGCCAGGTTATATTGTCGCTCGCGGAATCAGCTCTGGAGAAAGTGTTCGGGGGCGACCGGGACGCGCTTGGGCTGCACCAAGTTTATGATGTCTGCCACAATATCGCCAAATTTGAGGAACATCAGGTTGACGGGGAGAACAAAACGCTGTGTGTCCACAGAAAAGGTGCAACACGTGCGTTCCCGCCCGGCCACCCCGAAGTGTCTGAACCATACCACGACGTGGGCCAGCCGGTATTGATTCCGGGAGACATGGGATCCCATTCGTATTTGCTGGCCGGCGCGAGTCAGGCGATGAAGGAAGCGTGGGGAAGCTCGTGTCACGGCGCGGGGCGAACGATGAGTCGGAGGGCGGCAAAACAAAAAGCAGCCGGGCGAAATTTGGAAAAAGAACTGAGTGATCAAGGTGTCATGGCCAGGGCCGAAGGACGCACGACCCTGGCTGAAGAGATGCCATACGCTTACAAAGACATAGAATCCGTCGTCTCGGTCATGCATGAGAGCGGCATCGTGCGGAAAGTCGCCCGTTTAAAACCGATCGCTGTTGTGAAAGGATAAAATATGCCTGAAGAAGCCCTTTACTATGAAAAACTTTCAGACAATAAAGTTCAGTGTAAGCTCTGCCCGCACCAGTGCGTTATCGCCGACGGTAAGAGGGGTTTTTGCCGTGTTCGGGAGAATCAGAATGGGCAGCTCCAGGCTTTGAATTACGGGCTTGTTGCATCTGTCGCCATGGATCCTATCGAGAAAAAACCGCTTTACCATTTCTATCCCGGCACTCGGATCCTCTCGCTCGGACAGGCCGGATGCACATTTCATTGCCAGTTCTGTCAGAACTACTCTCTGCTCGATCCCGATATCCCACAGCAGTCGTTGCCTCCGGAACAAGCAGTGGCGATGGCAAAGCAGGAGAATTCTCTGGGCATTGCCTATACCTACAATGAACCTTACGTGGGATTCGAATATGTTCTTGATACGGCCAGAGAAGCAAAAAAGGCGGATCTGAAAAATGTTCTGGTTACGAACGGATATTACATGCCCGATCCCTGGGAAAAACTGTCTCCGCTGATCGATGGTATGAATATCGATTTAAAAAGCATGCGGGACGAGTTTTACAAAGAATACATAAATGGGGGACTGGCTCCTGTGCAGCAGACGATCAAATCGGCGCTTCAGAAAGGTATCCATGTGGAGCTGACGACGCTGCTGATTACAGGTCTGAACGATTCTGAAGAAGAAATGCGGGAACTCGTGGGCTACGTTGCGGGTTTGGATCCTGATCTTCCGTTGCATTTGTCACGTTATCATCCGGCCTACAAAATGGACCGCCCGGCAACCCCACCAGAGACTTTGAAGCAGGCCTACGAAATAGCCCGCGAACAATTGAATTACGTATATATCGGCAACATTATGGGAGTCGGTGGGACGGATAGCGAGTGTCCCAGGTGCGGGGCAGTTCTCGTAAATCGATCGGGTTACAGCACGCATATTGTGGGGCTCGAAGGAAATAAATGCGGCGAATGCGGCGGAGAGGTCAATTTCGCAAACTGACTGGATAAATGCAGGGTGGCACGGGGAACGGCTATCTGTTGGATTTGTCAGTGAGTGAAAAATGCCCGGCCGTAGCGAGTCGTTATGAGATAGGGTGGGAAACGAGTTGTCGATCAGCACCCTGGCTGTTTATAATAAAGTATTAATTCAGCTCTGGACGATTCAACGCCCAACCCTTTTTCACGCTACTGTGAAAGAAATATGTGCAAGCTATATCTTTCTCCCACCATTGTGTTTTTGGTTGCATGTGTTGCCTTATCTCCCGCCGAGGCCGGGGCTCCGGAACCATTCAAAGTTGACGGCCATACGTACGTTCCGGTCGGCAAACACGGAGGGGGGGCGTACACGATTCGGCTGTCACTTGCACCTTCAAAAGGTCAAAAAACGCTGAAGGGCTTTGGGATTTTGTTTGCGGGCAATCGGTCGGGGGAGGGATACTGGCTCAGCGCGACGGAGAAGGAATGGGAGCTTCTCAGGCGTCAGGGCTCGGCGAGAGACAAAATTGCCGCCGGCAAAACGAATTCTATTCTTGCCGGGAAACGAGTCGAGGTGAGGATAAAAAAACATCCGTGGTTGCTGGCAATAGCATTCAACGGGAGAGTGGTCTGCGAGGTGCCGGTTGATTCTCAATCGGGCGGGCTTGTGGCTGTGGACGTTTCCCGGAGTTCGCCCGCATCGCCCCCGCTGATTCAGGATTTGAGCGAACTGAATTTTTCCGAACAGTTTATGCGCGCGGAGGACGAACTTGATCTGAAAAAATCAAAGGTATGGAAAATACATGCAGGGAAGTGGCAGATCCACTCGGTGCGCGAAAATGTGGAGATCATGAATGTTGAGAAACTTCCGGAGGGGCGGAAACCCCAGATAAACCGTTCACCCAATCCTTTTTCTGTGAGTGGATTTGCGAAAAAAACGGGGCTGATTCACACGGGCAAGTGGTTTTGGGATGATTATAAGGTGAGCATGTCTGTGCGCAACCGTGGCGCTGACGCGATTGGTCTGGCGTTCAACATATCGGATCCGAAGAATTATTTCTTGCTGCGTTGGGAAAATAACGCGGAATATTTCAAACCAACGCCCATGGAGCTTGTTGAAGTCAAAAATGGGAAGAACGCGGTTATCCGTGAGGTGTGGGTGAATGGCCAACGCGATGAATGGTTTAATCTCGCTGTGCGCACATGCGGAACGCGTGTTCAGGTTTTTCTGGACGAGGCCGAGATAATGGACCTGCGCAACGACAGGATAATCGGCGGTGGTATCGGACTGTATGTGGAGGGAGGCAGCGAGAAAGCGATGGCTTATTTCGATGACGTGCGGGCGCGGACTTTGAAACGGATCGATTTTACGGACCCCCAACTGATTGACAACTGGCCTGTTGAGCGCAGTGGCAAATGGGAGCCGAAATCGGTGGATCGCCAGCGTAGACCTTCCCAGGTTGCCCCACGACTTAAAAGTAAGAATGGAGTCCTTGTTTTTGGCACAAAAGCCTGGCCTGCGCCCGTCATACGGGCGAAAATCCCCGTGCCGAATGGATCTCAAAAAACAGGATTTTTACTGGGTTCTGATCACGCTGGGAATGGAAGATTTCGAGTGACTGTGGGCCGGGTCGGTAAGAACCTTTCACTCGCAATTGAAGATCAGAGCGGTGGCAAGACAAAAAAACTGGCCTTCTGCGAGGACATCCCTGTTTCTGACCGGAAACGGGTTACCTTAGAAGTCGATGCGACCCGCGAGGGGGAGATCAACGTATGTCTTGACGATACGCTTCAGTTGCGGACCGTCCGGGCTGTTCCGGCCGGAGGAAAAGCAGGAATTTTTGCGCAGAATGCAAAAGGGGTTTCTTTCGAGGGGCTCCGGGTTCTGTTTACGCGGGAGGAAGATAAGGAGCGATTGCCGGCTGAGGAGACCTTTAAGGATGATCCCTACATGAAACACTGGTCAAGTGCGCAGGGATCGTGGTGGCCGGCTGGAGAGGGTGAAGAAGGTTTCTGGCACGTGGGTGATTTCTACGGGCGGTCAGACGTCGAGATACCACTGAAAGAGGGAGTCATTTTTGTTTATGCGGCAAAAGAGATCAGTCGTGTGGGGGGGTATGCCCTGGTTCAGAAACGGATGACCGCGAATGATTCGGCCTTCTATCGTCTTACTTTGTTGCGTAAGGGCCAAAAAGTCGCGGAGGCCGATGTTAATTCTGACAAAGCTCCGGATGATAAAATTGTCTTTCATAAACATGATCGTTACCTCTGGGT
Source organism: Candidatus Brocadiia bacterium (assembly GCA_046538485.1). Classification (GTDB taxonomy): domain Bacteria; phylum Planctomycetota; class Brocadiia; order SM23-32; family SM23-32; genus JBKHIT01. The sequence continues at coordinate 54,112 of JBKHIT010000015.1, forward strand.
GACCGTCGGGACGAAACAGCTCTTTTGTTTCCGCGATCCCGATCCTTTGCCCGAGACGAAAGTAGCTGTTTCCGGCATCAGTGCGGATGACCTGGCGGCGTTGGAGATTCATCGTTATCAAGTGCGGGACGAGTATTTCGAACAGGCCACTTCCGACTGGCTCACCGTCGGGCGGTGGGATGTGACCACTCGGTTCACGTGCGACCCCAGGTGGTCACACATGGCCTGTATGACGGACGCAGCTGGGGTCCTGATGAGTAAATTTGAGTATGAGGGAGACCTGACTGTTGAAGCTTTCATGGGCATGCGAATGCATCCCGGTGGCCAGCATTATCCCCGTGTGGGCGATTTGAATCTTGCATTTTCCCGGAATATCCGTGAACTATCCAGCGGCTATTCATTTGTTGTTGCCGGTTGGGATGAGTTCTGGAGTGAGCGGGCAACGTATCTTATGAAGGGAACGACGCAGCTGGCGTATTGCGGCGAGCGTTTGTTGCCTGCCATGCGTCGTCCCGGCGAACGGAAACGGGTTATCAACGTCCCCTGGATTCGCGGAGGACGGGATGTTCATGGTGCGTGGTACTACGTGAAAGCCCGGAAGCAGAGAGGGGAGTTGGATTTTTATGTCGATAATCATCAGGCCTACCGTTTTCACGATCCCCAACCGATTGAAAAAGTGAGACCAGCCGTCTGGACTTACAACGCATGGATCGTAGTGGCTCGAATCAAAATCTCCTACCAACGTCGGGTCATCCCGGGAAGATTGGTTGCTCCTCCGCAGCAGCAGAAAAGTACCGGTTTGCCTGCGGGTTGCAAACTCGTATCCGAGACGCACCCGGGGTTTTCTGAAGGATTCGAAGGCAAAGACTCAGTCTGGCAGACATCTGACAAAGAGCAGGGGGGGCAACCTGAAATTGTTCCGCGCGGCGAAAACGCCGGGAATTGTCTCAGGGTAACAAACATTTCAACAGGGGGGAGCTTTGGCGTAGATGCGCCTGTCAAAGACCACAAGATTGATGCGCGTCTGGTGCATAAATTGCAATTTGATTACCGAATTTCGCGTCATTCGAAGATCAATCTTTACCTCGATATCGGCGGGAGACGGTATTTCGTGGGCATGACCGGGCCTGAGGAGTCGGATACAAAATTGCATCGTCTGGGTTTCATTGACGCCGAGACAGATGGGAAATGGCATTCCGCTACGTTTGAGCTCGGGGCGGTATACAGAGATGCTCTGAAAAATTCTTCCGAGGAGCCTGAAAGCCATAAGATACAGAAACTGGCCTTTGGTAATCTGCACCCTGGGTTGCTTGCAGGAGGGGTCGGAGGTAACCCCATGGGGGCGCGGTATTTTCTTGACAATTTCGCGATTCGGTCCGTGGGAGGTGGCCACTTTACAGCGAAGTTGAGTAACGAGAAAAAGCCCGATTCACAAATTCTCGCAGTGGTCGATCAGAAACCCGATACTGTTCCTGCTCGGCCTGGTAGCCTGGAGCAGAAAGAACTTGCTTCCGGACTCTGGTATTGTCATACGCGCATCAAACCGGCAAAGGGGCGTGCAAGTGCTGTCCAGCATTTTCCGTTCCTTGTCACCCCGGCTCGAATTAGTTTGAAACCAGTATCACCAAAAGATGCGGGCCCATGGGGGTACGGACCTATTCGATTTAAAATCGGGGAGGAAGCCGCTCTCAGGTTCGATGTTTCCGGCCTTTCAGCGCGGCTCAACGGGCAAAATTTGGTGCAGGACAGGCTTTTCGATATGGAGTGGGACCGCGGCGAACTGGTAATGGACCTGGTCCGAAGCGGTATTCAGGTGGAGAACGGAAAAACCGCTGATCTGCAGGTAAATTATAAAAACCCCGATGGGTCGGACGGGCGTTTGGGGATGAGTTTTCTCCCGTCGCTCAAGCACGATAAAACACCTCCAACAAAGGTTGAACTGGTTGATTTGCGGTCGCCGAATGATTTTGAAGAACATATAGGCGCCTGGAAGGGGAGTTCTTATGGGCAGGTTATGCGGGACAATTCAACGGCGGCCAGTGGTTACTGGAGTTTGCTGGCCCAGAACGCAAGCCTGGCCAGCCCGTTCACAATTTACGCTTATCCCGAGGGGTATAGCGCGGGGCGTTATCCGATCATTGAATTCGATTACAAAATTCATGAAGCCGTTCGGGTTGACATGATTCTGAAGAACTCGTCCGGGTATTGCAGTATAGGGTTCACCGATAACGGTGGCTATGGCCACAGACTGGGAGAAATTGAAAAGGTGAGGGCGGATAATCGTTGGCACCACGGCAGCGTTAATGTTCTGAATCTTTTAAAAAAGTTACCGTATCGCAAGGGACTTTATACCCAGCAATGCTTGAGCTTTGCTGATCATGGCCATCGGGCATGTGCGCCGGGGGCTTACTACAGAATTGATAATTTCCGGCCGGTACCGTTGATTTCGCGTTCAGGAGGCGGAAGTATTCAGGTCAAAGCGCGCGATGCGGGCGGTGTAGAAGGGTACAGTTACATTTGGACCACAAGCGCTACTGCGGAGCCGGATAATGTGATGGAGGAGAAATTGCCCTCCCGGCCGCCCTCCGATATTGAGTCGGATCAAATCTATCTCCACATTAAGGCCAGAGATAGAGCTGGAAACTGGGGCCCCAGTGAGCACTTCCGCTTTCTGGTCGATGATAAGCCTCCCCGGATTGCCCAGCCAAGACCTGGCGACGGTGTCAGGTCAGCTTCTTCGAAAATTACTTTTGATATTGAAGATGAGGTATCGGCTGTTGATCCCGGAACGCTGAAAATGACGGTAGGAGGTGTGGAGTATGGACCGGATAGCCGAGGGGTCGATTATCTGCCGAAGTCCGGAAGATTTGTCTGGGACTGGATCGATGGGGGACCTCAGAAACAGGATAACGTCCCGGACGGGAAGAAGATCAAAGTCACGGTGAAAGGGGCCGATTTCGCGGGTAATCGGGTCAAACCTTTTGAATGGGAATGGATCATGGATTATTCTCGCGACAAAAAGCCTCCCACGGTTCCTGTTTTGGAATGTTCAAGTTTACCTGTCCTTCAGAGGGACGATTTTGAGGATGGCACTGATGGTTGGAACAGTCACAGCCATCCTGTGCGGGGAGCGCATCTGAAGCAGGTGGTCCGGAACAGGAAAAGCAACAATCGTTGTTTAAAGTTGACGGCCCGTCGCGGACGTAGCTATATGAAAGCTTACGCGGTAAGATCGAACTACAAACTGGACAGATATCCACTGATTTCTTTCGAGTATCGGATTCCCGAGAAAGTGCGTGTTAACCTTCTGCTTCGGATTGACGGCAAACGCTACGAAGTGGGGATGACGAACCCGAAGCTGGGATACAAAAAGCTCGGCGAGGTGGAAGGAATTGAATCAGATGGCAAGTGGCACCATTGTCTTATTGATCTGAAAAAGCTTTTCCATGCGAGTAAACCAAAAGCTAAGAATCCGACCGTACAGCGTGTAAGTTTTGGCGATAATTCACGTAAGAATCGCGCCAAATCATACTGGATGGTGGACAATTTTATGATATCGGGTTCCGGGAAGTCCACCGCGGAATTTTCCTGGAAATCGCGTGATGTAAGCGGTATCGGAGGATATTCGGTCGGTTTTTCGCCTGACTACGGTTTTGAACCGAAAAAAGAGCAGGTAACACAGGAGCTTGAGGGGCAATTCAAGGCCGAGAAAGACAATCTTTACTGGCTGGTGGTGAGGGCCAAGGATTCAGTCGGGAACTGGAGTGGTTTGCGAAGATTCCCTTATCCTGTGTCCCGGCCAGAACCGGAGACCGGAGCGAAGAAAAGTGACGAGAAGGGGGAGTGAGTCTGCGGGGAGTTGCATAAAAAAAGCCCCCCGCATCCCGTAGGAGCGGGGGGGAGGAGCATAAAGCTCAATATTCCGGCATCTCGGGTTCTTCTTCGCCGTTTTCTTCGGGAAGATCGCCGACAATTGCATCAGTGCTCAAGAGCACAGATGCTACGCTGACGGCATTTTCGAGGGCCGTTCTAACCACTTTGGTGGGATCGACCACGCCGCGTTCAATGAGGTCGCAGTATTCATCACTGGCTGCATCGTAGCCGAAAGCACCATCCCCTTCGGCAACTTTTTCCAGGACGACAGCGCCTTCCTTGCCGGCGTTTTTCGCGATCTGTATAAGGGGGCGTTTGAGAGCGCGAGAAAGGATACCGACCCCGATAGCTTCGTCACCGGGAAGATCGAGTTTGTCGAGCACTTTCGCGGCACGGACAAGGGCCACACCTCCTCCGGGAAGTATACCTTCTTCCACGGCGGCTCTGGTTGCGTGGACAGCGTCCTCGATTCGGTGTTGTTTTTCCTGCATCTCGACTTCAGTGGCCGCGCCGACATTAATCTGGGCGACGCCACCGGCGAGTTTCGCCAGCCGTTCTTCGAGTTTCTCACGATCGTAATCGCTGGTTGTCGAATCTATTTCGTTCTGAATTTGTTCCACACGACCTTCGATGTCCGAAGAGGCGCCTGCACCTTCTATAATGGTGGTATTGTCTTTGTCGATCTGCACCTTTTTGGCGCGTCCCAGGTCGGCAAGAGGCACGGTTTCAAGATCGATACCGAGTTCTTCGGTGATTACCTGCCCGCCTGTGAGAACGGCCATATCCTGTAGCATTGCCTTGCGACGATCGCCGAAGCCAGGCGCTTTGATCGCGGCGCATTGCAATACACCTCGTAGCTTATTCACCACAAGTGTGGCCAGGGCTTCGCCATCGACATCTTCGGCCATAACCACGAGCGGTTTGCCAGCCTGGGCGGCTTGTTCAAGAAGCGGAACCAGATCCTGTGCGGATGATATTTTCTCTTCCGAGAGCAGGATGTAAGCATCCTCAAGAACCACTTCCATGTTTTCGCGGTCCGTGATGAAATACGGGCTGAGGTACCCGCGGTCGAATTGCATACCTTCCACGAGGTCAACAACCGTCTCGCGGCTTTTACCTTCTTCGACGGTGATAACGCCATCGGTGCCGACTTTATCCATAGCTTCCGCGATTTGTTCGCCGATTTCTCGGTCGTTGTTTGAAGCAATGGCTCCGACGAAAACGATGTCTTCTTTGCCCTGGACGGGGTTGCTCAGGTTGCGGAGTTCTTCGATAACAGCATCGGCACTTTTTTGGACTCCCCGCCTCAACGCCATACCGTCGGCGCCGGCGGCCAGGTTCTTGAGGGCCTCTTCGAAGATGGCTTCCGCAAGTACCGTCGCTGTTGTCGTGCCATCGCCCGCAATGTCACTGGTTTTCGAGGCAGCTTGTTTTACCATTTCGGCGCCCATATTCTCGAAGTTGTCTTCGAGTTCAACTTCTTCGGCGACCGCGACGCCGTCTTTGGTCACTGTCGGAGCACCAAAACTTTTTTCAATAACGACGTTTTTCCCCCGTGGGCCGAGAGTAGATTTAACGGCGCGGGCAAGTTTGTTTACGCCGCACCTGACGGCCTCACGAGCTTCCATCTGGTATGCTATCTTTTTGGGTGCCATCGTCTGCCTCCGTTATTCAACAACTGCAAGAATATCGTCTTCCGACATCAGCAGGTACTCTTCACCTTCAACATTCACTTCCGATCCGGCGAACGAGGAGAAGATGACTCGATCACCTTCTTCCACTTGAAACTCTGCTTTCTCGCCCGAATCAAGTTGTTTACCCTGTCCGAGGGCGATAATTTTACCTTCTTTCGGTTTTTCCTTGGCGGAATCCGGAAGGACAATACCACCCGGGGTAGTATTATCCGCTTCAAGCCTCTTGACGAGAATTTTGTCTCCGATGGGCTTTATTGTGGCCATCGAAAAGCCTCCTGCATAACATGTGAAATGATAATGTGGCGGTTCAAAAACACAAACAATCCGTTCTGACACTGTTTTTCGCAAACACCGTGCCAATATGCTGTCCTGGCTTTTCAGAACTGTCTTTTGTGCACGGAGAAGCTCGCACCTGCTGTTTGAGCAAGACTCGGGTGCCGGCCGGCACCTGCCATCGCTCTTGAAAGGGCGATATCCAAAGCAGCGATCGGCCTCTCTGCTGTCAATTTGGCAAAAGCTGAGCCCGGTCTCCACGGTCTGTCTGCCAAACTGGCAGTGGCGTCAATTTGAGCTCGGGGTGTGCTTGGGATAAACTTCGCTTTATGGCTGAGTCCACAATTTACTGTCAAAAATGTGAAAAAAGATACGATATCCGCCTCCCCGTGGAGGGACTGAAGGTGAGGTGCACGACCTGCGGGGGCATTATGAGTGAGGGTGTTGACGAGTGGGGCACGGCGGGATACAAAAAGGACCGATATCGAAAAGAGAATATAGGCGGTTGCAAAGTCGAGAAAAAAATTGCCGTAGGACGGGATTCGATTACCTACCGGGCGATTCAGAAACGGCATAAAATGCCGGTTCTCATAGAGATTTTTCCCCACGATGACCCTGCTTACGATGAAAGCCGAATTATCAAATTATTCCACGGATTGGCGGAAGGGTCAAAAATTCGCCATCCTAATGTGGCGGCCATTTATGACCTTGGCAGAACCCAAGATTACGATTACGTGGTCAGAGAGTTGTCTGATGGGGGAAGTGTCCGGCGCGAGATTAATCGCAAGGGCAAATTGGAATTGAGGGCGGCCATGCCGCTTATCGAAGATGTTCTGCGGGCGTTACGCGTGGCAGAGAAAAAAGGATTGCACCATGGACAGCTCAGCACGGATAACCTCAAGTTGGATTACGATGGGTCGGTCAAACTCGACCATTTCGGGCGCCCGTTGGAAGAAGAGGATCTTGATGAATTTATCGTTGCGGGCAACGGTGTGGTGACCGGACCGGCTTATTATGTCTCGCCGGAACGGGTACGGCAGCAAGAGACAACTGACATCAAAAGCGATTTATACTCGCTCGGGGTGACGATGTTTGAAATGCTGTCAGGGAAACGTCCTTTCGGCGGGCGGACCGCTACTGAGATCATGGAATTGCGTCTTAGTGAAGATCCCCCTCGGCTTGCGGCACTTGAGCGAAATATGATTTCTGACGTGAGCAATTTTGTCCGGAATCTAATGCAACGAGATCCGGAGGACCGCCCCAAAAGCGCTTCGAAAGCGTTGGAACAATTGCGCGAAATCGGATTGGGGAAAGCGAATTCCGGTACGAAAGTGCAGAAGAGCCAGCCGACGGGGAAAAGCCGGAGACGACTCGGTGCAATTATTTGGACCTTGCTGGCTTTTCTGCTGGTGTTTCTGGCGATTACGCCCATGTATATGCTGACCCGGGAGGAAGAACAAAAACAGAGACAGGCCATGAAAAAAGCGGCACCTGTTTTGCAAAGAGGGAGGGTTCTTATTGTTGTTGAAAAAGATTCGGCACTCCCGGAAGATCAACGGCTTGCGTTGATGGGCCGCGCAAAAGTTGCCCTCGCGAGACTCCCTAAACTTGCGCCCCTCAGCCCGTTTTTGGCGGAGAGTTGCCTGGCGAAAGAAGGAGGATATGACCTCGCAGTGTTGAAAACGGATCCGGCATATTTGCTGCAGGTTGCACGAATTGCTGGCCAGGATCAGAAAACCTGGCAGGTTTTGTTTGCGAGTATTAAGGGGATGCGCTGGCGTCAAGAAGAATCTGTGGCTTGGGCAGAATCAAAGACCCCGTTTGAGGTTTTGAATGAGGCGTTGGAGAAAACTATTGCTCAAGCACTCAGCGAAATGGGGGAAATCGAAGATCCTTCTGAGATAAGGACGTTGGCCGGTGAAGAAATTTGGCACAATATTGGTAAAGCTTTGAAAGCAGAAAGATCAGGTGAATTCGCCGATGCCTATCGTGTTCTTGGCAATGCACAAGGCGAAAAAACACCTGACGTTCTGGTGGAAGTCCTCAAACAATATTACCGACTCGCGGATGCATGGACCGATGGGCGGTTTCCTGAAGAAGTGCCTTTGCCGGATTGTCAAGGCTTAAAAGGTGAATATCGTTACCTGGGCCGAACTCTCAGGGCATTTGTTGAGGGGAAAGAACAGGGCGGTGGAGTTGTGGCAGAATACCTCGTTGCTTATCCATATTCGGTTCGCGCGCACTTTTTATTGGCCGCATGGCGTGATCAACATCAGAGTCCTTCGGAAGAGATCCAGGCAGCCCTTTGGCGACTTCTTGAGCAGGACCCAGGATATTTTGGGGCCGTCCGGCTTGCTGGAAAATACGCGGCTAAACAAGGGGCCGAACAGGTCGAGAGGTTTTTGAAAAATTACAGAAAAGCTGCCTGGTTACCTGAGCAAAAAAGGGCTGCCGAGGAATTCTGTGCGTCTCTGAAAGATAAATATGCAGAAGAAAATCAATAGGGTTCGATGTCGTTCAATCGCGAAATGCTAACAATCTCCCGCACGAGAACCGTCACGGACCGCCGATTGATACGGATTCCGTGTTTTTGGGTTTCCAGCAAGTACCGGCCTGTGGAGGTGCTTGTTTCATTGATGTTATGAACATCTGCATCTGAGAGAATCAGGGCGTTATGAGATACACGTTCCAGCCGGCCAATGTAAACAAACGGGCTCCTGGTATCAACAACAATGTTTTCGCCGGCAAATTCTGAAAACGCTCCGGTCAGGTCTTCAGCAGGACTCATTGACTTTGGCCTCGTTTGTTTTTTGTTTCATAAAATGAGGAAATTTGTTGCCTGTTTTTCTTTTGAGGATTTTCGGCTCCCAGCCGGCAAGATGTCAAGTTCGCGAGGGGAAATCCAGCCCGCAGCTGAAATTTATTGCACGTTTGGTCATAATATATCCAGAAGACACAAGAATTTATCGGCCGTATGTCGGCCCGGAGGTTTTATGTTCCCTTTTGGGAAACGATCGAAATCTCGCTTCAGCGGTTATTTCGTCAACCGGCTTGTGCATCGGGGGGAGAAATCGTTGGTCTTTGAGGGTTCGGGAAAAAAGACAGCTCGCAAAGTGGCGATCAAACTCTATACGCGTGCTTATGATAAAGCCGCAGCCCGAATGGAACGCAAGTATGATATCCCGCCCGAAAAAAAAGTTGGGCTTGAGCTCAATCCGGCCGAAAGGGAAGATTCCTCCGAGGTGCCGATAGCAGCAACTATTGGGGGCGGGCGCGAGTATGACAAGCGGAGGGGCGCGCGATATATTGTTCAGGAGTTTGTTGATGGCGTATCGCTCAAACACCTGATTGCATGTGAAGATCCACTGGTGGCCAAGAATCTTGGTTCGTTTGTCTTTCAGTGTTGTCGCGCTCTGCGTAAAGTCCATAAAAAGGGATACGTCTATCGAGATTTTTGTACGGATAATTTGCTTATTTTGCGGCCGGATCGCCTGAAACTGATCGATTTGGGGTTTGTTGCCCCTTCGGGTGTTGCGTACGAGGAGCGTAGCGGGACCCCGACTTATATGTCGCCGGAACAAATTCAGGGGAAAAAACTGGGCCCGCCGACGGACATTTATTCCCTTGGGATCGTAATATACGAAATGCTGACGGGAAGTCCACCTTTTGTGTCCGACCAAATCGGTGAGAACACGACAGCTGTCGAGAAACGAAGCGCGCAATTGATGCGTCAACACCTTGAGAAATCCGTGCCACCTTTGCCTGAAGAAACTCGCCAGCAAAATCGCATACTTGCGGGGATTTTACCACGCTGCCTGGCGAAGAACCCCGCGCATCGTTATGACCGTATTGATGAACTTATCGGCGAATTGGTGCGTTCTCGGTAGCTATTCAGTTGCTTCCGTTTCCGCTCCTCCGGAAAATACAACACGTCCCCACCGTTTCACGCCATGATGATGCCACGCACTGTATGCGGGGGACCAAACGTGGTAGCGTTTCTCCAGAGTGCAGTTCTGAACCACAAGCTGCACACGCCATATTTCTCCGGGTGAGGGATGAGCTTTTGGTTTTGGCCGTGGGCCGTCCGTGTACGGCATCATAAGGGCTTTGTAGGGCAATGCCATCTCAACAACCCATTTTTTGTCCGTGTCTTCGGGATCGTTGATTGTTCCGTAGATTTTAACGGCACTGTTATAATCGGAGAGATTAAACTTTTTCATAAAAACCAATCCGAAACGCGTGCGACTGTGAAGCGGACTATATTCGGGGGGCCGAATGATGAAAAGATCGTTGAAAGTATTCCAGGGATTGATGTGCAGCTCGAAAAAATGGTGATCATCTCCATTGATGTCGAGAAAAACTTCGACCACGTCGTTCGGACAGACAATGTTGCCAATGTCCCGTATTTTTCCCTCGCCTCTGATGTCGGTGTCCGGAACCTCAAACGCGATATAAAAATTCTTTTTGTCCCAGCACATGCGAGCAAAACCAGGAACGGGGTCAGCCAGGTGACTGGAAGTTCTCATACAGCGGATGGGCACGCGCTCTGCTTGCTGCCAGCTTTCTTCCCGCAGTTCGCCGTCCACCGTAATTGCATCGGTGGCCAAAAGACATGTATAACGCTCCACCGGCAAAAGTGTTTCCGCTTCGGTTTCCGCAGTATCTGCGTTTTTTTCGACGGGAACGCTGCACCCCAACACCAATACGAGACAAAAAACCAAAACAAGTGACCGCGCTTTTCTCAATTCTTATCTCCTTTCTGGTGTCAAATATCCGGCTCTCATGGTACTCTCTTCGCCCCTGATGTCAAAGGCGCCGTTTGACAGAGCACCGATTTGCGGTGCAGTATGGATGTTTTAACCAGGTTGGATTCTCGCAAAGCTTTTTCGGAAATAGCATCGATACAGGCGTTCATATCTTATATGCGGGCTATCGTCCGATGACGGGAAAAGGGGAGAATCGGACACTGGGCAAAAAAGTGGATGGCCTGAGCGGCCATTAATACTTCATTCGAATAAAGGAGAAATTATTGGAATTGTCGGAACCGCTTCATAATTGGAACGTGTCCTATGAAAGGGCCCGCAAGATTCAGGAGGATCTTGCCGGATGCGTTAAACAGGTGCCTTTGCCTGACGATATTAAAATCGTGGCCGGGGCGGATATGTCATTCAGCAAAAAAGCGAAGAAGTTTTTTGCCGGCGTTGTGGTTATGAAATATCCGGAGATGGAGGCCATCGAAGAAAAATCGTCGGTCGCTGACGCGGCAATTCCCTACATCCCGGGATTGCTGACTTTTCGCGAGGGCCCGGCCGTTATATCCGCACTTGAAAGGATACAACATACACCGGACGTGGTTATCTTTGATGGTCAGGGCATCGCTCATCCTCGTCGGATGGGGTTAGGAGCTCATTTGGGGCTCTGGCTCGATATGCCCACGGTTGGGTGTGCCAAAAGCCGACTTGTCGGCGAATACGAGATGCCGGGTGAGGAGAAAGGAGAATGGGAACCGCTTTACGATGAGGGTGAACGTATTGGGTCAGTTCTTCGAACCCGCAGGTCAGTGAAACCCGTTTTCGTGAGCCCCGGTCATTTGTGTGATCACAAGGGAGCACGCGAGCTGGTGCTGGATTGTGCTATCAAATACCGGTTACCCGAGCCGACTCGTCAGGCAGACCACCTCGTGGCGCGGGTCAAAAAGAAATTTTTGGGGCAGTAACCCGTGTTCGTTAAGGTTCTTTTTCGGCTCGTATTTTTTTAACATCTTCTTCGCTCAGTGCGCGGACGTCCGGACTGCCTGTTTTGGGGTTGACATGCGGAATGTAGGGATTTTTTACGGTGAAAACGTGACCGTCCTCGCCGATCATGGCATAGAAGGCCCGTTTGTTACCACAATTTGGGCATCGAACGGGTAATTCTTTGGCCCATTTGACCTTGTTAATCTTTCCGCAATGTTTGCACTTTACGTACATCTTCGGCACGTTCTCGGCCGTTTGCCAGCGCCAGATGCCCATCGCAGCGAGGAAGAGAACGGCGACAATATAAATGTTCCGGGCTCGTGGATTGCGGTAGGAAATAGATTTCAGCAACTTTTCGCCACGCGTTTTTTTTGTTGGTTTAATAACCAGTTCTTCGACAATTTTGAGCGCGCCGCGGCCCCGTTGTTTGATCTGATTGAGGATGCGTAGCATTTCGCTTTCACCGAGAACGCGTTTTTCAACCAGCAGCTGGCAGAGCGGCGGCACTTCGTGGTACTTCATTGCGGCTTTACTTTGCGCTTTGTGAATTTTTTCGACTCGTTCCTGGTCGACCTCGGCCGTTTCCCTCAGGATTTGGATGAACCTTCCGTCTTCTTCGTTCGGCCGGGGAATGCACATAAACTCCAGCAGACGGATGGCTTGTTCTTTCGTTATCCACCCTTCATTAATAAAAATTTCATGGATTGGTGTGGGGTCTTCGCCGTGCTGAATCATACGATTTTGTTTAATAAAGCCAATTTCGTACTGGTGCGGCGTGATAAGCCCACTCCATTTAGCCCACTGCGAATAACGAATGTCGGCTGGAGCATATCCTTCGCTCCGATCAGCAACGTAATAATCAACTGCACCTCCCGGTGCCACCTCGGGTTTTACGTGCCCGCTACTGCATTTTGGGCACTCGAGTCCTTCCCGCCATTTTGTGGCGCGGAAAAGACTGCCACACTCTTCGCATCGAACAGCCACTGCGTCTTGAATACCTATCTTTTGTGATTCGTCAGGCATCTTATTCTCGAAAAAATGCGCTTATTCGACTTCTTCCGATCCCCACTCTCCCGAATTTTGATTCCACACCAAATCGGCATAGGCATGAACATCTTTTACGGTAGTGGAGGTCACTTTTAGATTGGCTTTCTCTGCAATTTTGTTTAATAGCCGAACCAGATTCTGAAGCCGTTCCAGATGTGGATCTTCTTTCGAACCCCAGCCTATCGCATTGTGGGTTGTGAAAACAAGAGTTCGAGTATCAATATTTTCTTGTTCCATATGATCCAGATAAGACCGAATTAATTCCTCAGCGTGATCATTGATATAAGGCTGTTCTATACGGAGATGGGGCGGTGTATACATCTCGGCACTGGGGTCTCCGCGCGCTTCGAAATCGCTGCTCACGGGAACTTCAAAGAATTCCATGGTCCCGGCCAATTTGCGGTCGAGGGGATCAGTGTGGTGAGCAAAAGGAAAAGCTTTTTGCCACAGGGAACATTGTTCCGGATCGACGCGACCTGGCAGGGAACAGCTCCCCTGGCTAAAACCTTCGAGACACAGAACCTGGTAGGTATAATCGTTAACGCTGAAAAATCCCGGACGAAAAGTTTGAGGACTTTCATCCAATTCCTGGCTCCATTGCTCAGCGCCAACCTGGATAATTTCCCGTTGACGATCGAAACTATAGGATCCCAGATAACTCTGATATCCACAGAGCTGGGGATGACATAACATCCCGATTTCCGCCGTTTCGGGATCGAAATCCTCAATAATGTGTCGCAATCGGTTCAGGGCCCCGGGAGCAACAAAAAAGGTTCCATGAAGCTCGCAATCTATGAGGCCTTCGTGGAAGCTGCGTATTGACTCCTCCGCATCTTCCCAGCTGTCCGGGCCTGGAATAGCCTCCGGACCGTGCGGGGGGACACAGTCCATTGTGAAAACCACATGCAGTATTTGATTGTCTTGTGACATTTTGAATGAACCCTGCGTAAGATCGCGCAAGTAATATCTTTGCAGACGATCCTCTCTTATTTCAGTCTACGAAAGGCGGCCTCATAACGCAAACACTGAATTGGAACGCAGCTTCCGGTGGATTATTGCGCGTGCATTTTTTCAGAAGCCCGAGTACTAATACATTTCGAGGATGGCTTGTCTGACTTTTCCGAAATCTCGGACTTCATTCTTGGAAAGGTTCGCCAGAAACTGCGTTTTATCCTCCCATTTATCGTGAAAATCCCCGCCGCTGACCCCAAGCTGGTGTGCAATGCGTTCGGACAGTTCGTTGGTCTCCATATGTTGTTCAAAATGGTCGTCCCCTTTTTGCCACTCGTAAATTTGCTCCATTGTGTCCCCAAACCGATAAAAAATGCTGGTCACGCGATGCATGCGTCTTGTGCCGCGAAATATGCGAATGAACAATTCCATTTCTATGCCCGAAATGTCTTCTTGGGCTACGCCGCAATCCCGGAGGATGGATTCTGTTTGCCGGGGATCGTCTGCGTGGAGACAGGTAACCCGCCGACATCCTTCGCCGCGAGCGGCGAAAAAACGACGTGCCGTTTCTCCCCAGATATAAGCAAACCAGGGTCCCTGGCCTATCTCGTGTGCCAGAAGACAATACGGGTTTTCGAGTTTTCCGTTGACGGCATGCCGAACCACTTCTGGCTCGCTTGCAGTTACGATCCGTTCGCCGGGCGGGAGAAAAGCCAGCAAACCGGCGAGGAGAGTTGTCTTACCGGCGCCTCCGGGCACAGCTCCCGTCAGATAACTCGTTCCCGCTTCAATTAAATTCCAACTGAGTGCTGCCATGGAAGCGGTAAGTGTATTGTCCTGTATCAGGTCGATTACGCTGAGACAACGTCCTCCTCGTTGGTTTGTGCGCTGTATTTCCGAGAGATTGTGTTCTTCAATATCCATTCTTTGTCCTGTATATTATTCTTGTAAATTTGAACGGGCCTGGCGACGAGTGCGTGCGGATATTCTTCAAACTTCCCGGTATGCCGAGCAAGATAGAATACCCTAACACGAGAAAGCACTGTGTGAAAACGAAAGCTTTTCTGAAAATCAGACAGTACATTATGGGGTCTATCTGGCTTTGGAATTTGGGCGTCTGCAATTTGTGAGATAGAACTTTGCAGGGATTTGAGGGAAAATCACGGTTTTTGCGTCGGGCGCAACTACGGCGGGAAACGGCAGATATGGGGTACTTTTTACATTATGGGCTGAAATATGGTAAAAAAGGCTGTCTTCAATGCGAAGTCAGATTCCCGCGCCTCGGTTGTTTACAGGGTACTATTCATGCGCAGGACGAACCCGAGAGATGGTAGTTTGACCTTGAATTTAGTAGGGGGAGTCTGGCTTCTCTGTTTTTTACTGGCAGCGCCCCGTTTTGGCCTGGCAGGTCAACATGCCAAAGTCCAAATCCCATTTGTCCAAAAAGGTATGCCGATCATCGTGCGAGACAATGGGGATGTGCTATCCTGGGATACCCCGGATTTAAAGGTGCTAATCCTGACGAAAGGGGGCGAATTTCGACAGGGGACAACGCGTTTCTCTGGTAGTGGAATTGTGGTATGGCTCCACAAACGGGAGGTGGTGCAGGCCGCGACCCCGATCACGCGGGTGGAAGTTTACGTGGAAGGTGCAGGCGAACCGGGCAGTGAAGCTTCAAAACCGGCCTGCCTTATTGGTGACGGCGAAGTTCAGAGCGCCTCGGCATTTTATCTCAGCGTTAGAACGAATGTGGGATTGGCCTGGGCTGCAGAGAAAAAAGCTATTGAAAAACCGGAAACGATCGCTCTTTACAGACGTGCTGCAAAAGCCCGGGCACTGGGATCCGATGCTGTTGCTCTGGAAAAGATTCCACGGGTTGAAACTCCCGGCAAAGCTCCGGTGGAATGGCCGGTAAAAGCGGTGGAACAACACGTTTTTTATGATGAAGAGAAAGGCACAATAACGGGTGTGTTTCTCGGGGATGTGCGGGTTTCCTATGGCAACGTCGTGATCCGGGCGGATTCCAGCGTAGTTTGGAAACGGGAAGACAAATCCGATTTTGAGATTTATGCATCGGGAAACGTCCTTCTGCGCCGGAAAGAAAAAAAGCCAGGAGCCGATTCGGGTGAAGACGAGCTTGGGTTGGGCCAGTTTGAGACTTTCCGGGCGGATGAGATGTATATCAACACGGGACAGGAAAAAGCCCTGGCGGAGGGGGTTGAACTTCGGTTGGTACCGGAGGGCGCCAAGAATGAGCACGACATTTTCGTCGGCCGTGGGCGTCAGGTCTATGTAATGGACAGCCAAAATCTGCTGATAAAAGAAGGTGGTTTTACGACCTGTCCGTTTGCTCATCCGCATTATCAGGTTATTGCCGAGAAATTACGCGTGCTTCATCCAGGCTCGAGCGTTGTTGTTTCAGCCTGGAACACGGACCTTGTTGTTGGCGAAAACGAAACAAGGCTTTTCGGTCTTCCGTACACTGCTCAGGATCTGACGCGGGATGAGGGCTATTTGCTTTCGAGTGTCTCTCTTGGGACAAGCAGTCAGTTCGGATCTTACGTCCGAACTAAGTGGCGCCCGAGCCACGCGGGGGTTGGCGGAGAATGGATTGAGGATTGGATTCTTGAAGCAGATTATTTTGGAGATCGGGGTCCGGCTGGGGGATCACAGCTGGAATACGGTTCTGAAAACCAGGAGCTGTCGCATACCGGAAACATGAACATGTTCTGGGTCCATGATCGGGCCGACGAAGATTCTTCCGGCGAACCGATTGAGAAACCACACCGTGGGCGTTTTTACTGGCAGCACCGCACAAAATGGTCCAAAAAATGGCGGACGGATTTTGAATTCCACTATCTGTCCGATTCCGGATTTCTTGAAGAGTACTTCGAATACGAATTCGATCACAAAAAACCTCCGGAAAGTTATATATTTACACGATACGCGGACGGGCATCTTTGGGCGGGCTTAACAGCAAAGAAACGGGTCAATCATTTTCTGACTCAGCTCGAAGAACTTCCGTCTTTGGAACTCGAGTGGATCGGGGTGCCAATCGCGGGAATGCTCTACGACGCGGTAGTGGAATTGGGGAATTACAAACTTGCCGTCAGCGACGAGCTGGCTATACCTGAACCGCCGGACGTTAATCGAGCTCATACAGAGCATATGGTTTCCCTCCCATTTAGAATCGGGATTTTAAAAGTCGATCCATTCTTGCGAGTCCTGGCAACCTGGGCCGATAAGGGAGCTCTGGAAAATGGTTCCTGGTCGGGAACTGTCGGGAGAGTAGGGGGAGGAGGAGGAATCGGTCTCAGCACGCAGTTCCACCGCTCGATGAACGTGAAAAACAAATTCCTCGGCATCAACCGACTGCGTCATATCCTGCAGCCTTTTGTCGAGGCGGAGGCGTTGGAGTCGAGCGAGGATTCGGCAGAGTTTATTCAACTGGGCGGTTATGATCCCTGGCCCCGGAGGGGACACGGGCCGCGGGTGCGGGAAGATACCATCGATGCAATCGATGATAATGCGATAGTTCGGGTTGGTTTCAGGCAAAGATTGCAGACGAAACGGAGTGCGGCAGGTGCTGAAATCCCTCGCATTGTCGACTGGCTTGAATTGGATGTGGCCTATGTGGACAGATCCAGCGATTCAGTCCGTGTGGGCAATGACGACGATTACCTGACGGCTGATATGGACTGGAGAATCCACCCGAATTTGACGCTTTTTTCTCACGATAACCGGATTAGTCTTGATGATGATGGCATCGATGTTGTCAACGCGGGATCGAAATTGGATCTCAGCCCGGCGGCCAGTTTCAGCGTCGAGTACGATCGAGTAGAAAATCTTAGCTCAAGCCTGGCGGCTACACTCAGGGCAAAGCTCAGCGATCGCTATAGAATGCGGGTCAGTGAACGGTACGAATTCGATGTTGATGGAAGTGGCGATGACGACAACATGGAAACCAAAGTTGTCATCCAGCGCATATTCCACAAATGGGTGCTGGACCTGGGGTATCGATTTGATGAGGCCGATGATGAGAGTGAGTTTCTTCTTGGTTTCTCTCTG
This sequence comes from Candidatus Brocadiia bacterium, assembly GCA_046538485.1. Classification (GTDB taxonomy): domain Bacteria; phylum Planctomycetota; class Brocadiia; order SM23-32; family SM23-32; genus JBKHIT01. The sequence continues at coordinate 71,753 of JBKHIT010000015.1, forward strand.
ACAGGGGGCGGTTTCGATCATTTGACTGGCGGGAGCAGATAAGTTTCTTCACAGTTGTTTCCTCACCTGTCAGGGTGTATCATTCAGAAGGCGATCAGGGATCTACTCACGTGATATTATCTCTGCAGGTTTAAAAAAACACTCCCGTGCGTGGGAAGTGGTAACTCAAACAATCAGAAGATGTTTGGACGCAACTGGCAGAGATGGGACCGACTGAACGGACCGATTAACAGGGACTTTGAGCGAATCGAAAGCTCAGATTTGCGTATGAATAACGACACGCCATTTCGAGCTCCGGAATCTGATATCTGGAGCGTGAGCGAGATTACAACAAAGATTCAAAATGTCCTTGAGAACTCTTTCTCTGACGTTTGGGTGCAGGGGGAAATATCCGAGTTTACGCGCGCATCGTCTGGCCATATCTACCTTTCGCTGAAAGATGAAGAAGCTGTCCTCCGGGGGATTATCTGGCGTTCCCTTGCATCAAGAATCAAGTTCAATCTCGAGGAGGGACTGGAGATCGTGGCCCGGGGGAATATTGACGTCTACCCACCTCGGGGCCGCTACCAATTAATCATAAGAGAGCTTCAGCCGAAAGGCGTCGGAGAGCTGCAGCTGGCATTCAAACAATTGCTCGATCGGTTGGAGAAAGAGGGCCTTTTTGCTGAGGAGCACAAAAAGCCGCTCCCTTGTTACCCTGAGAAAATAGGAATAATTACAAGTCCCACGGGGGCGGCAGTTCGTGATATGATCCGTGTGATCGAGAGAAGATGGGCTCCTGCAGATATTTACCTTCTACCCCGAAGAGTACAGGGCGAAGGTGCTGCCGAGGAAATAGCAGCCGGCCTTTTTGTCTTGAATGATCTTCGGGGAGATCTGGATCTGATTATTATCGGACGAGGGGGTGGGAGTCTGGAGGACCTCTGGGCTTTCAATGAGGAAGTGCTGGCGCGAGCAATATTTGACAGTGAGATACCTGTTGTAAGCGCCGTGGGGCACGAAGTTGATTTTACTATTTCTGATTTTGTGGCCGACATGCGAGTGGCTACACCAACTGAAGCCGGCGAACAAACAGTGCCGGCAATGCCCGAGATTAAAGACCAGCTCCAAAACCTCGCCTGGCGCGCCGCACGCGCCCTGACTTCAAAAGGAGAACGCGCGCGCCAGCATCTGAAATCACTCGCTGGCACTCGTGCTTTGAGACATCCCGAAGATCTTATTGAAGACCGAGCGCAAAAAGCCGACGACCTTTTTCACCAGCTGAATTCTACCTTTTCTCATCAGCTTGAAATGTCGATGGAAAAAACCCGGGCGTTGGGAGGACGGCTTAACGCTTTAAGCCCCCTGAGAGTTCTGGAAAGAGGCTATAGCATAACTTTTGATGAAGATGGAAATGTCCTGCGCTCCACGGAAAATATCAAGACAGAAGACATAATTCGTACGCAATTGCATGAAGGAACTATTCTCTCTCGTTTGTTTGAAACGAGGACTCGGGAAACCACAACCGACCAGGAAACCACTGAGCATGGGAAAACTTAAACACATTTTGATTGCGATTCCAGTTCTGCTATTTCTTTTTAATGATGTTCCGTTGACAGCCAGTGAGGCGCCACCTTCTGGTAAAGGTTTTCCGACTATTCGAGTGGATGAGGAGGGACACCTTATTGTCGAAGACCGCGAAAACAAGTTTAAACTCAGCTTGCCAGGACATTACTGGGAAGTGAAGAGCCCGGCACAAATTACCTCGGAAAGCAAACAACGGGGGGGGTGTGCCGGTGGTGGCAAAGTGCCGCCGGGTTTGCTCCTTGTGATGCGGAATAAGGACGCTCCTGTGGCCGCAAGCCTCGAAATTCGGCCCGAAAGATATCTTTTACGTGGCAAAGAGGATCTGAAAGACTACATGGATTACCACCGGCAGATGATCCTCAAGCAGGGGAAAGATTCGGTCGAAGAAGAAGAGTCTACATTTGATCAAAAGGGCAGTATGATTGTACATAAAATGCGTTTTGTCGCATCGGGGCGGCGGGGCAAGCAAACCTACCAGCTTGTCCACTACTGTGTCCGTCCTAAAAACGCAAAGGCCAGGACCTATCGGCTCGCGTGCGTGGGTTCAAAACCGGCTTTTGATAGATTGAAAGAAGAATTTGATCATATCGTCAGTAGTTTCCAGTACACGGGAGAAACCGCTGAATCATTCTTCACTCCGGGAGCCTCGCCCGAGGAAACACCGGATCAGGAGGATATCAGAACGCGCAACAGCACCTGCCCGGCTGGGGGAGGACAAATGGGTATGCTGGTGGCTATGGCCGGTGTGTTTTTGATATACATGTGGTGGCGTAAACGCAAGGAAGACACGGGCCTTTGAATATGGCAGAATCGTGCGGATGAATGCAACAGTTTCAGATTGGCCTGAGAGCTTTCTTCCTGCAAACGGGCATTTGGAGGATTTTAACGGGACAAATTTTTTTCTCGGTCAAATACTACGCAACAGGGTGGCAGATTTTCAGGAAGCCTTTTGTACGTTTCCTCCATGAAAACCCCTGGGCTTGATCCAGTGCATTTTTCACGAGTTTGCCATGAAGCTCATCGTCTTCCGCCAATCTATCAATTGCGGCTTCCAGAAAGGGTGTTTATCATAATTTCCTTCGGGTTTTTCTATGGTATATCGATCACCATAATTTTCTGCATTTTAGGCGCCGGGATGATTATTCAAGCAGATATTGCTGGAGGTCTTTTTGGGACCATAGATCCGTGCGGCGTTTTTCGAGGTAGTCGGTCTTCACCTGTTTCCGGTCAAGCGTGGCATGAATGATAGTCTCCTGGTTTTCTTCGGCGCAGGCGAGGTGTTTGCCATTCGGATCACAGATCGCACTGACCATCATTTGAGGTTTCCGAGCGTCGTTGGCGCTGACCACATACATCCCGTTCTCTGCCGCCCGGCAGCGAACCGTGCCTTCAAGCACCGGTACTTTCCAGGACGCGCTTCGGGATGCATTGGAAAGATGGATTATCATCTCCGCGCCCTGTCGACGCAGAATGCGCCAGTTTTCCGGGAAACGCATGTCGAAACAGATTTGAAGACCGATCTTCCATTCGCCAACCTGGATGACTTCCAGGTTCTGTCCCGGCTCAAAAACATTGCGATCTGCACCCGTTAGTTCCGTTTTGTCGTACGTCGCAACGCAATCGCCATCTGGTGAATACAATCGCGCTGTGTTATACCATCCGTCGTCCCTTTCGGTTGTGGTTCCGAGAGCGACCCACAGCTCTTGTTCCCCGGCGTATTCAACGACCTGACTTTCATGCTCCTTGAGGAGGGAGAAGGAGAGGGAATGCTGAGGCAAATAGCCGCTGAGAATGCACTCTGGAAAGACCGCAAGATGGCATCCAAGGTCCCTGATTTGTTTGAGAGCTTCGCATACCTTATCTGCATTGCGTTTCAAGCTGGGTGAAGTTCCGATCTGGCAGGCGGCGACTTTCAGAGGAGATTTCATAAAAACTCCAGGCTGGCGATGGGCCGGGAAAATAGTGCCACACGTGCAAAAGTATATGCTTTTGCATGTGAAGCTGCAAATTGTACTTTTTGGGATAGCGGAGCTTCTGGAATACTCCATTGTTCCGTGTCTCTATCCATAAAGCCCGCGGAAACTGAGTCCCTTCAGCCCCGTATATCGCTTGCGGCGCTTCTTATACCTTTTACCCGGCCGAAAGTGTTTCTTCGCTTTCTTGAATTTCGCCCGTCCGTGAGAAAACGATTTCGCCGTCCTGTTCGTCGACCTCGATCCGCGAGCCTTCGGGGAATTCACCCTCAAGCAAACGCGTGGCTAGGGGATTTTCGATTACGCGTTGGAGAGTACGTTTCAGCGGGCGAGCCCCGTAAACCGGGTCGTATCCCATCTCGGCGATGAGGTGTTCGGCATCTTCGGTCACCTCGATTTCGAGATTCTGTTCTGCCAGTCTGTCCTTGAGGCGCTGAATCTGGATACGCGCGATATCCTCCATAAGATCCTCGGAAAGGGCATTGAAGACAATGATATCGTCGATTCGGTTCAGGAACTCGGGTCGGAATTGTTCTCGCATGGCCTGCCGGACCCGTGATTCCATCTCTTCCCGTTTGCCTTTCCCTGTGAGATCCTGAATATGCTCACTTCCAACATTCGAGGTCATAACAATGATTGTGTTCTTGAAATCCACGGTGCGACCCTGACCATCGGTCAGACGACCGTCGTCGAGCACCTGGAGCAGTGCGTTAAAGACATCGCGGTGAGCTTTTTCGATTTCATCGAACAGGACGACAGAGTAGGGGCGTCGTCTGACCGCTTCGGTGAGACGTCCCCCTTCTTCGTATCCAACATATCCGGGTGGGGCACCGATGAGTCGGGCGACGCTGTGCTGTTCCATAAACTCGCTCATATCCAGCCGCACCATCGCGTCTTCGTCATCGAATAGAAACTCGGCGAGGGTCTTGCACAATTCAGTTTTCCCCACCCCCGTCGGCCCGAGGAAGATAAAAGAGCCGAGAGGACGGTTGGGATCCTGGAGCCCGGCGCGAGCCCGTCTCACCGTGTCGGAGACGCTTTTAACAGCTTCCTCCTGTCCGATGACCCGTTTGCGCAACTCGTCTTCCATCCTTAAAAGCTTTTGTTTTTCACTTTCCAGCATCTTTTGGACGGGGATGCCGGTCCAGTGAGAGACCACTTCGGCGATATCTTCGGGTTCGACATCTTCTTTCAGGAGCTGGTGTTCCGACTGTATGTCTTCGAGTTTTTCCTGTTCTTCTTCAAGTTTTTCCTGAATCTGGCGAAGGCGTCCATACCGTATTTCACTGACTTTCTCGAGGTTGCCTTCGCGTTGCGCAGCGTTCTCTTCGGCGCGCGCGTGATCCAGTTCTTCGTTCAATTTCTGGATATGCCGGATGATATCTTTTTCATTTTGCCACTGCGCGGTCAGAGCTTCTTCTTTTTCCTGGAGGTCACTCAGCATCTTCTCGACTTTTTCCGCACGTTCTTCGGACGCCGGGTCGTCTTCTTTGCGCAGAGCTTCTTTTTCCACCTGCAGCTGGGTAATACGTCGGCGCACCTGATCGAGTTCGGCGGGGAGGCTATCGATTTCCATACGCAGTTTTGATGCGGCTTCATCGACAAGATCGATGGCTTTATCGGGCAGGAAACGATCGGTGATATAGCGGTGGCTCAGTTTCGCCGCTGAAACCAGAGCGGAATCCGTAATACGCACGCCGTGATGAACCTGATATTTTTCTTTCAAACCCCGGAGGATAGCGACTGTGTCTTCGACGGTTGGCTCCTCGATTTTCACGGTCTGGAAACGGCGTTCGAGGGCGGCATCGGCTTCAATGTGTTCACGGTATTCGTCCAGCGTGGTAGCGCCAACGCAGTGGAGTTCACCGCGTGCCAGAGCAGGTTTGAGCATATTGGAAGCATCGACGGTACCTTCGGCCGCCCCGGCCCCGACGACAGTATGGAGTTCATCGATAAACAGAACGATCCGGCCTTCCTGTTCCTTGATTTCTTGCATGACGGCTTTGAGTCTGTCTTCGAACTCTCCCCTGTATTTGGCGCCGGCAAGCAAACTTCCCATATCGAGAGAAACAACGCGTTTATCTTTGAGACCCTCGGGAACGTCTCCGTCGACGATACGCTGTGCCAGCCCTTCAACGATAGCTGTTTTACCGACGCCTGGATCACCAACGAGGACGGGATTATTTTTCTTCCTTCGGCTCAGGACCTGAATAACACGCCGAATTTCGCGGTCGCGGCCAATGACGGGGTCGAGCATATCCTGTCGGGCCATTTTTACCAGGTCGTGGGCATAACGTTCCAGAGCCTGGTAGCGGTCTTCCGGATTCTGGCTTGTGACCTGTTGCGTGCCACGGACTTGCTGCATTGCGGCAAGCAGATTCTGCCGGTTAATCCCGTGTTCTTCGAGGATAGAGGTTGTCTCGGAGTCGGCTTCTTTCAGCAACGCGAGCAAGAGGTGTTCGGTGCTGACGTATTCGTCTTTGAGCTGCTTGGCTTCTTGTTCGGCCGTTTCCAGGACGTTAGAGAGTTCCTGGGCCATATAGACCTGGTCGGCGCCGACCCCCGTTACCTGTGGCAGGGATTCCAGAGCGTTGTTGACATCGGCAAGTATGGCACTGGGTTGCGCGCCCAGTTTTTGAAAAACCGGCCGGACGATACCTTCGGATTCGCTCAGAAGTTCGTGCAGGAGATGAAGCGGCCCAATCTGCTGATGATTTTGCTCCCGGGCAAGCCGTTGGGCCTTCTGAAGAGCTTCCTGTGCTTTGATTGTGTAATTGTCGAGGCGCACGTTTCCCCTCCCTGGGGTTAAATTGGGGGGATAATCCTGCGCCGGATCTTGTCAGCTGGTTTCGAGTTGTCCGCCCGGCGCAGGAAGGGGGCACGCTATCTATTCTTCGTCTTTCACTTCGAAGTCGGCATCCACCACATCTTCTTCCTCTTCTTCAGTGGTTTCCGCTTCCGGTTGGGCCTGTTGGGCACCAGCGGCTCCCGCTCCGGGTTGCTGCTGGGCGCCTTTCGCGCTTTCGTAGACCATTTCGCCGAGTTTATAGGAAGCCTGCTGGAGGTCTTCCATTTTTTGTTCTATGGTTTCTTTGTCATCGCCATCGATCGATTCCCGAAGATCTTCGAGCGCGGTTTCGATTTTCTGCTTTTCCTCGTCCGGCAATTTATCGCCGTGTTCTTCGAGGGTTTTTTCCGTCGACCAGGCAAGTTGGTCGGCTTTGTTCTTGGTTTCGACGCGTTCGCGCCGCTCCTTATCTTCTTCGGCGTGTTCCTCGGCGTCTTCCCGCATTTTTTCGACTTCGGATTCGCTCAGGCCGCTATCGCTTTTAATTTCGATCTGTTGCTCTTTGCCAGTTCCTTGATCGCGTGCTTTCACGTTAAGAATTCCGTTGACGTCAATATCGAAGCTGACTTCGATTTGCGGGACTCCTCTTGGCGCGGGTGGAATCCCGGTGAGCTGAAAACGCCCGAGAGTTCTGTTGTCGGTTGCCATTTCCCTCTCACCCTGGAGCACGTGAATTTCGACGCTTGTTTGTCCGTCGGCCGCCGTGCTGAAAATTTCTTTCTTACTGGTCGGGATAGGTGTATTACGCTCGATCAGGGTTGTCATTACCCCTCCCAGGGTTTCAATCCCAAGCGAGAGGGGAGTGACATCGACCAATGCGACATCCTCGACTTCACCGCTGAGCACTCCGCCCTGAATCGCGGCTCCGACAGCAACTACTTCGTCAGGGTTGACGCCTTTGTGGGGATCTTTCCCGAAGATATCCTTGACGATTTCTTGAACGCGAGGTATGCGTGTTGAACCGCCAACCAGAATAACCTCGTCGATATTATCGGCCGACAGCCCGGCATCTTCCAAACATTGCTCACAGGGGCCTCTGAGACGTTCGAGAACGGGCTCTGTGAGTTTTTCAAAGGTCGCCCGATTAATTTTCATCTGGAGATGTTTCGGCCCCGAAGAATCGGCTGTAATAAAAGGAAGATTAACTTCGGTTTCCGGTGAGGAAGAGAGATCGCATTTGGCTTTTTCCGCACCTTCTTTCAGGCGCTGGAGGGCCATTTGATCCTCTCGGATATCGATCCCCTGTTCTTTTTTGAATTCGTCTGCAACATGGTTAATCAAAACATCATCAAGGTTGTCTCCCCCGAGGTGGGTATCACCGCTGGTCGCCTTGACCTCGAACAAGCCTTCCCCGACTTCAAGGATCGAAATATCGAAAGTTCCACCCCCGAAATCGAAGACAGCAATATTTTCTTCACCTTCGCCTTCGAGCCCATAGGCGAGAGAAGCAGCGGTTGGTTCGTTTATGATGCGTTCGACTTCAAGCCCGGCGATAGTCCCCGCGTCTTTAGTCGCCTGACGCTGGCTATCATTGAAGTAAGCTGGAACCGTAATAACCGCTTTTTCGACTTCTTGCCCGAGGTAATCTTCCGCAGCCCTTTTCAAATATTGCAGAACCATTGCGGAAATCTCCGGGGGGGTATATTCTTCGTTGTCAATTTTGACTTTCACAAGTTCATCCGCTGCCCCCGTCACTCCGTACGGGACCATTTTTTCCTCTTCTTTTACCTCATTATGACGACGCCCCATGAAGCGTTTTATGCTGAAAACTGTGCGTTCCGGGTTGGTGACGGCCTGACGCTTTGCTTTGGCGCCCACCAAGCGCTCATCTTCTTCGGTGAAAGCGACAACCGATGGCGTGAGACGATTCCCGTCTTCATTATGGATCACCGATGCGTCGCCACCTTCCATCACGGCAACGCAGGAGTTTGTTGTTCCAAGATCTATTCCGATAATCCGTTCTTTAGCCATCTTGCTCAGACTCTCCTTGTTAACGTTTTTGCGCTATGTAGCAATGCTCCAACCAACTGGTGACGCAAAAACAATACCGTACTCAAGGTGAAACATGTAAGGTGTTGTAAGGCAAGAGGATGGAACATTAGTTTTGAATTCCCACTCGGCACTGCTGATTAGAGCGGAGCGGAAGAGTATATTTCACTGCCAGTATGGCAGGCGGTATAGCGATTTGCGGTTGATTTCTGCCATGGGAAGCGTATTGCGAGATGAGTTTCGCGGGATGGAGTTTAGCGGTCGTACGAGTCTCACACAGAAACCTTTTCTGGTATTCCCGTTTTCCGGAAAGGTGGGAGGAGAGGATTTTAATGGCGACAGGGCGGTCGAGGGATTTTTCATGGGCTTTATACACAATTCCCATACATCCCTGTCCGATTTTTTCACATAGTCCATACGGTCCCATTTTGTGGGTTGGAACTTGCCGTTTGTTTTGTCCATAAAAACTCTCCTTACCCCGAGGTAATATGAGATGCCAATCGGGTATAAATTGTTTCATCAAATTTTCATTTTTCTGGAATAGCGCTCTTTTTCTTGATTTTCCCGCGTGCAACATGGTAAGTCGCTTGCAAAAAAGCCTACCTTCCCGAGTATAATAAGTATATGTTTCTTTTACTCTGTTTAGATGGTGAAGGCAATGGAGGAGGAACAAAAAGAGCCGATGGAAGGGCAATCTTCAGAGGCCGACGAAGGTTCGGAGAAGGAATTTAAGGTTGATGAGGGATGGAAAGAGTCCGTCGCCGAAGAGCGAGCAAGAATCCGGGAAAAAGCCAAATCAGAAGCGAAGGGAGAAGCGTCAGCAGGCGCATTCCCCGAACCGGATTTCAAGGTTTTCATGGCTGGCCTTTACACGCAAACGATGATGGCGCTCGGGGAGCTGGACGCGGATAAAGGGGAAGATAAAACTCGAGAGGTAAACCTGCCGGAAGCAGAGTATTTGATCGATACGATTGGTATGTTAAGAGAAAAAACGCAGGGGAACCTGGAAAAGGACGAGCGTCAGTATTTGGATGGACTTTTGAATGATCTTCGTATGCGCTTCGTGTCAGCCGTACAAAAGGACCAAACAGGCGGCTCAAATCAGGACAAGAGCGATGATGAATGATCGATGCCGGATTATCGAATACCACAGGTGAATCGTTCTGTCGGGGAAAGGATATTTGGAATGGATCTTGCGATTGTGCTGGATGGCTGGCCTTATGACAAAGATGATCAGACCAGGAACATTCGTAAGGTTGTGGGGATGGACGGGCACCTTAAGCTTCAGATACGTGTTCGCGGGGGCGTAATTCAGTGGGAAGTCGAAGGACGACCCGATGGGGAGAAGCCATACGGGTACGAGAATGTGCTGGATTACTGTGGAGAGCTTGCTGAAAGATTCAAAATAATTGCAGAAGATCAAGAAACTAAGCCCGACTTTCTATCAGCGAGCCTGTTGGAAGAGCTTCAAAGCGAATTGCTTGATTACGCGCGGCGGCGACAGGCATTTCTTCTGATCGGAGATTATCGGAGGGTTGTTCGAGATGCCCTCCACGGCCTGGAAATTGTCGATTTTGTTGGCAAATACGCGACATCTACCGGAGCCAGGCGGCGTTTCACATCGCAACGGCCCGAATTAGTTTCTGATAGAGCGCGTGCCGAAGCTTTACTGGCTATCCAGCGCGAGAAACTTAAAAACGCCGTTCTCGCACTTACGCATGGGATAAGGGAAATCGAAAGCTTCTACCGGGAACTGGGAGAACTTAAAAAAATCCGGGAGTGTAGCGAGAGAAAACTGCTGATTGATTTTCGGCGAAGTCTTCGTGAAAGATATCACATCCCTCTCACAGATGGCGAGTTGTTGCAGACTCTACAAGCAGAACAACAGGTGGCTATAGAACAGGAGGACTTTGAAATGGCCGCTCGTCTAAAGGATAAGATCAACAAGATACTATCGCGGATGGAGACCCAAAAATAACTTGTGTGAAGAATGAGACCTGATTGACGTCATGTGATGTGGAGATCAAGTTGAAGTGCTGATCCGATAGAATGGTCGTTATGAAGTGCCCGAAATGCAAAAAGGAACTGGGCTCGGTCGAAGAAGTTGCCGGAGAATTTGTGCGATGTCCCTTCTGTGGAGCTGAAATCGAAGAAAAGGTAAGGGTACTGCTTCAAAAGAAGGGGAAAAAGACAATAGGGTCCTCGGATATCCCGCCCATACCAGGCTCGAAGAGAAAGGGGGCGAGTGAACACCCCTCTGTTGCCATGGGGATAGGGTTCTGGATGGTTTTCGCTGGCTGCTTGGGATGGGGTTTAACCGGGAGTGCTGTTGTCCTGAGGTTGTTCGAACCCGGTTTCACACCCATTAAAGAAGGAGCATTTCTCTTTTTTGGAGCACTGGCTTGCCTGGGATTGGGGGTGCGTATCCTGAGGAAAGGCTCGACCCTGGCCGAAAGTGGCCTTTCCCTTGCTTTGATTGCCCTCGGCAGCAGCGCTATTTGTCTGGGACATGTGCTTGGACGCGGTCTTATGGCCTTGAGTTTGGGACAGAGCTTTGCCGTCGCCGGCGACGAGATAGTTCTCGGTGTCTTGCTTGCCGGTGTTGGGCTGGCGGTTGGCTGGAAGAGCATAAGGCGTCATGGCTGGGCTTTGCGTGCGATTGGGTTGGGAATCCTTTCGCTTTTTATGATCAGCGTTATCTACTTTACGCCAAATGTCATATCCAGTTTTTCCGAACGACCCGCATTCGGATTTCGTCTTTTATTCCCCAATCTGCTCCCTTTTATTGCGCTGATTGTGAGTTGCGTGGGACTGGCCTGCAGAATTAAGCGGTGGCAGTCGGATTCCAAAAGCACCACAAGTGCAACCTTGCTGGATATCTGTTGGTTTGCGCTGGGTGTAGTTTCAGTTATATGGATTATTTTGCAAACGAGACAACTCTCGGGGAGAAACTGTTCGATCGGGATACTCGTGTTACCACTGGCGACCGTAAGTGTGGTTCTGGGGCTCTTACCGCTAACTGTGAAAGGTGTCTACAGGGCATGGTCGGATAACCCGGGGCTACGACATGATATCATGGCCGCCGCAGAATTCTTCTGGAAGGTTCTGCCGTTTGTTTTGTTGACGTTGCCCATTGCCTGGTTGTCAGGCAATCGAACGGCGATGATTGTGGACGAAGGGCTTATATGCGTGGGGACAATGTTCGGAGTTTTGATCTGGTGGTTTGGAAGGAAAACAGTGCAGAACGACAAGGGGCAGATGTCGGAGTACGGTGGGTGGGTGGCCCGGTGGGGGCTGCTTTTAAGCGGGGCAATGGCCATTCTCTTTTTGAGCGGTTGTTCCGTAATGCTCCGCATTTTAGGGGGCCAGAGCGCATCGTCGGTTTTTGATTCGCCCGCGGGGGTTATGGTATGGTGCGCGCTTACATTTATTGCGGCGGAAACAGCCTTCGGGATGATATGGCTGTGGTTCGTCCACCGGAGTGCGCTCGCGGATTACAATGATAGTACCATGGTTTGCCGGGTAGGGGCGGCCGGTTGCATGGCTTTTCTTTTTCTGGCTCTCACCTATCTTTTAACTGCCGGTTCCGGACGTCAGTCGTTCGCATCAGCAATTACGGAGCTTTTTGCAGGATTGCGAGGATCCCTTTTCATACGGGGTACCTGGGCCGACGGAATTGTGAACGGCATTTTCAGTGGTTTAAGGCGTCTCGCAGGGTTTTTTGCCGGTTCTTGGCCATTGGTGTTGCTTGTATATTTAGTGCTCCTGATCCATTTCCTGGCGCTTCAACGGGTGCG
>JBKHIT010000129.1:0-5024 GCA_046538485.1 Candidatus Brocadiia bacterium
AGCATTGCACCGTTTACGACTCGGTGCTCTATCACGACAATTCACGCCGTAGCCCCGGGTGAACGAAGAGAACCCGGGGGAACAGAACGCCCCTCCACATACAAGAGCCTCCGAGAGGAGGCGACTCAACCCATGACCCGGTGCGACCAGCGGGGGCGCCGGGGACAGGATGGCTCATACAGCACACAAGAGAGCCCCCGAAAGGGGGCGATTCAATGGGGAAACCCAAACGGGCGAACAAGTGGCCCGAATAGGAGCTCGGGGTCCTGCACTTCGTCGGGCTACTTCATCGGCTCTGTTCACTGCCCCCTTGAATCGCCCCCGCTGGGGGCTCCTTTTTGTTTTCTCTGTGCGTCGCTAGCCCCGGGCTCCCGTTGGTCGCCCCGGGGTCATGAGTGAGGCGCCCGCTCCCGCGGGCTTGGACGGCGGGGTCATTGTTGGGAATAACCTCCAGAACCAGCTTCAGGCGCTCAGTTTAATATGCAGTGTCTGGGGTCGAATTGGGGATTTTTCGCCGCATTTGCGCCTTACCCGCCTCTCGCAACGGCATCTTGGGGTACATAGTTTCCTTCTCTGTTTGCAAAACCCTGCACATAAAAAGTTACAATCAGCGCGAATGGCTCGTAACTTTGCCAGGACATGGTACCCACCCGCGGAGTAAAGGTAACGATAAGGTACAGGGGGAAAGCTCGCCCCGGGGGGGTGCGGATGTGCTGGCGCTGGTGAAAAACGGGTACAACAACGGGAAAATCACACATCCCCCTTGACGAGTACGTTCTCCAGCACCTGATCACAGTAATCACACCGGTGGCAACGGCGGTCGCAGGTCGACGTATGGGCGAACCAGTCGTCGGGGAAACGTCCATTCTCGATAAAATAGGGGGCAAACGCAGTGGAAAAGGAGGGCTCAAACAAGTTGAGAAGGTTGCCCTGCCATTGCCGGGCCGTGTAGGCATCCAGTACGGCTCGGGGCCGGTCGTGCATCCGTGTGGCCAGTTTTACGGTATTAATGACCCCCTCATAATGGTGCAGGTCCTCGGGCCTTATCCATGTGGCCTGCAGTATGGACGGCCAGTTCGACCGATCACGATACTCACGCCAGCATACGTGCGGAAGGAAATCGTCCACCTTGTCCATTTCATCAATACCGGCGTCGTGTGCGACCATGTTATCGTGAAATATCTGTCCGGGACACAGCCGGAGGCATCCACTGTTGGCCAGTATGAGCAGATCTTTACCGTATTGCACACACCAGTCCTTCACTTCGCGAACGTAGCGAACATCTCTCTGATAATCTCTCTGCAAATAGAAACTATCAAAAAGGTCGCCGACGTATCCCATGGCTTCCACAGTTCCTATCCGCATATTAACGGAGGCGCGAACTTCCACCTCCGGGAAATACTGCTGCACGGTATGACCAATGGCCGGTGAGGTGGTGGTGACGACGTCCGCCCCGCCGACCACATCCTGGAGATGTTCCAGCACAGAAGCCACCTCGGCCTGAAGATGACGGCTTATGGCTCGTTGACCATAACAGTTGGCGTTGAACAACAGATCGAGTTTCATGCCCATTATGCGAAACTCTTTGAGGTCCGCTTCCAGGCGCTCCTGAGCGGTCCAGTCCACATATCCGTTGCGCGTCCCCAGCATCGCCCGTCCGGAGGCCGCATTCACCCAGGGGAAATAGACCTCTTCGATGTCGCCGGCGTAATCCCGTACCACATCGACAAAGGATTCCTGGTTGTCCCCGGCAAGTTGATATCCAACGGCAAATTTCATCCATACACCTCATATCTCGAGCAACGTGGGAATGCTGTCTTGGCCTCGGGGAGGGCGAACCTGTGCGTCGCGAAAGCCCACAAGCACAGCGAGGTTCCGTGATGCCCTCGATCAATCCACATCATCGCGTACTCTGTCGTCCCCATCGCCCATGACCGGTTCATGAGCCATTTTTACGTCGTCGGGGTACTGTGGTTCCGAACTCCAGTCCACCTTCCAGGGCTTGCGGCGACGGAACTCGTCCTTGAATTGGTTGCGCAGGACACCGCGTTTTTCAAGTTGGATCATGCAGGCGCGGGTGCAACCCCGGGCACCACCGACGGCCTGACCGGTGTTGTAGAGATTCTTGGGTTTTTTATAAAAGGGACTCCACCAACCCGGTTTCGTGTCCTCACTCATATACTGTTCATCGTCGGGCAGTTCGCGATCAACCTTCTCCGCACCACGGAACCCTCTGTTACATGCATGGCAGTCGATCTGTGCCCATTCCAGTTCATTGCCGGCCAGATTGACCTGCACCGTCTGTTCTTTGCTTATGGCGTCCGTCGGGCAATCCCTGACGCAGGCCATGCATCTGTTACAGAGCTCAGGGCCATCGTAGATGGGATCGGGTTCCAGTTCCACATCCGTCATTATGACCCCGACCCTGTTCCTGGGGCCAAACTCCGGAGTGAGGAGCATTGCACTGTAACCGATTTCTCCCAGACCGCACAGGTATCCGGCGATTCGCAGGTGAATCATCACGTCCGGGGCGGCACGACCGGGTGCAACAGGCCGGCTGTAGTCAGGCTTCAGACGTCCGCCTTCCCGCGTATAGTAGGCATCGATTCCCCGCCAGTCGCTCTGATGTCCCATGGGGACCGCCTCATACCCCCGGTCTTCAATGAACTTGCAGAGATTCAGCACCGTCATCGGCATATACAGATAGGTGATACCACCGTATCCCATCGCCGAATAATTGCTGAAATAGGTTCCTTCTTCAACACCTCGCATGCTGCCGCGCATGACGCGGAAGGCCATGGCTATCACGCTTTTGCACTCCGGCATAATCTGCTTGGGATCCATCTGGGTTGGGGCATCGTTCCATCGCTGGATGTTTCCGATACCCACCGCATCGGCCCCGAACGCAAGAGCTTTGCGTTTGACGGCTCTGGCGGCCGCGACCGGATCGTGATCCATATCCGTCTGCCCCATTGGCCGTTGAACAGGTTGGTCGTTCGTCATGTCCTTCTCCTCCATTTACTGTTTTACTGACGAGGTAATGTCCTGTGCCGCATTTATAACCAGATCCACAAGATCATCCGTATTCTCCACATGTTGGTTCGAAACCGAAGCCCCCAGAGCGGCCACCACATTGTCCTGGTCGTCCGGCAAGGGAACAGCCACCCGAAAGGACTTCTGGTCGGGAAAAGGCGGAACAGCGTATCCCTTGTTTTGCACGTCCTGCAGATATTCCTGAAAGTTTGCAGGACTATCCCAGAGATGGGCCCCGAACTCGTAAAACGGATAATGTTCGCGGAGGGATTGGGTTTCCTCCTCGGGGAGAAAGGCCATAAGCGCCAGGCCCGACGCGTTGGAATACGGGTGGAATGTCGCCCCCTGCGGACGTTGCATCACTCCAGGTCGGTCCGGGCTCATGCGCAGGATAACGGCGATGTCTCCTCCGGCACGTCGTGACACCACCCATGTGGCCCGTGGCTGGGTCTCCTGACATTGCAGCATAACTCGTTCGCATTGTGTAAAAAGCTTTCCTTCCGAAAAACGGCCCCCCATATCCGCCACGGCCGCCCCCAGACGATAGAGCGGGGCCCCCGTCTTCTCCACATATCCCCGCGCAACCAGAGTTTGAACGAGAGTGTGGGCCGTGTTTTTCTTGAGCCCCGTTACGCTGGCGATTTCGTTCAAACGCAGGCCGGACTCGGATTCAGCAATGCATTCAAGAATATCTATAGCGCGACTTACAGACTGGATGATTTTTTGAGCACTCATGGGCGTTCTACTATATCGAACGGCTGTTCAGTGATATCATACGCCATGGTGCCATGCTTCGCCGTTGGTGTCAAGCCCGAAGTGGTGTTTAGTCAGGACAAAAACATAGCCGGCCTATTTCATGGATTCCGAAGTGACATTACTATAAAACATGCCTAAATCTGGTCTTACTACGTATTTTGTCATGATGATTTGTACACACCCTGTACTGAGCGAGTTGGCAAACAAACGGCCGGAATTCACCCTGTCGGGAACACCCTCAGCCGCCAGTGGGCGATTTCGTTGGGGGGAGGCTGTCAGACCGTTCGGGCGGCCACAGTAAACCAGTGACGGTCAGGGGTGATTCAACGCATTTCCAGCAGCGTGTGGATCTGATCAAAACAGGTGAGCTCATATTCGGACGGCCAGGCATACCAGCCATTCGGGCCGATGCGATGCTGGTCGTTGCGCAACCAGTGAGCACTTCCGGCGTGCGTCACGAGGTTCCCACCGTCGATATGGTTCCATTTCCAGCGTCCGGCTTTTGTGACCTGTCCGCTGGAATTCGTTCCATAAGCACTCGCATCGGCAAACAGGACGCGGTTTGCGTAGCCGGTTTTGGCGAACACGCCGGAATCATACAGGTTGCTGGTGCAAGTGATTCGCTTCGCCTGATGACGCGCACTCTCCAGCGTGGGCATCAGCATGGCCGCCAGGATCGCGATGATGGCAATGACCACCAGCAGTTCTATGAGAGTGAAATGGCTGTTCCGGTTCACTGTGTTCTCCTCAACAGGATCATTGAGATCCAGCTCATTCCAGCGTAATGAGCCGCACACCGTACCTTTCCAGCTCTAACTGCAGCTCCCGTCCATCGAACGACAATGATTCGTCCGTTTCCGTATCCACCGCGGATTGAGGCTGCACATCCAACAAATCCGTGTTCAGACGCAGACGTGCGGATGCGGCATCGGGATTCCAGGTGGTCAGGAGGATCATCAGTCTGTCATCATTTTCCAACAGCAGCCATTTGACCCGGTCATCCCCGGACTGGACGGGAGCTGGTTCGTCCCAGTAGTTATAGACTCTGCACTTTTTTGTTCCGTATCCAAAATCGAGCATCGTCCGGAGCAGTTGTCGATCAATGCCACCTTCTGTCTTGCTTCGGATCTCATGAACCATCAGCCCTCCAAAACGGGCCTTTTTAGCTTTTTCGGTTGGCATGTAACTATTCGGTAAAGTGCGTGGCCTTGCAACCAGCTTTCTGGTTTCGGGGG
>JBKHIT010000068.1:0-22282 GCA_046538485.1 Candidatus Brocadiia bacterium
ATAGGGGACCGGAGGAGAGCGTTAAAGTTCGTTCTGGCGCGTAGTGGCCAATCATGTTTCCACCGGTCCAGGGCGCGCCGGGGACGGGTCAACGTGGTTTACTGAATACTTACCCAAAAAACGCGGCTAAGCCCATCCGAGAGCGGCTTTGTTGTCGTATCCCGTTTGCTGACGAGCACTTGCTATGGTACGTCCCCCTTCTCGCGCCCTCTCGTTACCTTTACTCCGCGGGTAGGTACCATGTCCTGGCAAAGTGACTCCCAAGCTTTTGACGGTTCAGAAGGCCGCACGGTATAATCATTTCGCTATAAAATGTCTGAGAATCCTTCCGGAGACGTTTTGATGAAGAAGATACAAAAACCCTGCGTGTTTATAACCTCCACCGGCCGGACCGGCACAAAATTCTTTGCATACCTATTCAATCAGGTGGTTCCCGACTGTGACGCCTTCCATGAACCGGGCCAGGTTGACCTATTTTCGATATCGGACATAATCCATAACTGGCCTTACTTTACGCTCTCCCAGTTGCTTCTGGACAAATTTGCAGACGCTCGAAACGTGCGGGGGTTATCAATATTACGTATCGGGAACCGGATTAGCGCAGATGAGGCGTCCAGGCAATTGTATCGTTTGCGAAAGAGGATAGTTCAAACCGTGTCGGGAAGGCCATATGTGGAAAGCAACCACCAGATCATAGGTCTAATCGATGTCGTAACACACGTTTTTCCTCATGTTAATATTATATACATGGTCCGTGATCCACGAGACTGGCTGGTTTCAAGCTATAGATATGGGGCCGGTTGGTATGGAAATATAGTGAGCAGTTTAATTGGACGAGCTAATCCTCAAATATGTGCTGATCGGGAAACGGCCACGGCGTGGGAAGAGATGAATAACTTTCAGCGTAATTGCTGGTACTGGGCCACAAAAAACAGATACGCGCTGCAGTGCGTCGGCAGAACGCCGGGAGCACGGCTATTTAAGTTTGAGGATATCTTCAGGGGAGAGGAGCGCTACCGGCACCTCCGCGAACTGATGGACTTCGCCACCGGTTTCGGGGACGGACGGGAATTTGATTATGAATCGCTGGACGGGATGCTGGAGCGCAAAATAAACAAATCCGACCCAGATGGCTTCCCGGGATGGCGGGAGTGGGGGCCCGAGAGAGTGCGCCAGTTCCAACAGATTTGCGGGGACCTTATGGAGGAACTGGGATACGGAACCGAGCCCGAGTGGAGGAAGATGTGCCGCGAGGCCGGGGTTTGAAAGAGACTTTCCCTGCGGGTTTATCAGTCAGTTATCCTCCACCACTTTTCTGCAGACTTCCTCGTACTTCCGGGCGGCTCGCTCCCAGGTAAAATGGCGCGCCCTTTCCCGCGCAGAACGGCCCAGTCGATGGCGCAGGTCCGGATTTTCTATGAGCTTCGCCATAGCTCCGGCAAGCGCATCCGTATCTTCCGGCTCGACCAGCAGCCCGGTCTCCCCGTCCACAACGGCATCCCGAAGCCCCGTTACATCATATCCCACCACCGGTTTTGCACAGGCAGCAGCCTCAGTGGCTACTTGCCCCCAACCTTCTCGCCGGGAGGGCATACAGACCAGCAGGCATCGGCGCAGCAGATCCCTCTTCTCCTGGCCCTCCACCCATCCGGCCCATTGCACGCTATCGTCGAGCCCGCTTTGAGCGACCATTTTGCGCAGGCGAGGTTCGTCCGGTCCGTCGCCAGCAATCACCAGATGAACCCCTGGGAACTGTTCCTGCATACTGCCATAAGCCTCCAGTAAGTTATCGAGTCCTTTATGCTCTATGTCCAGTCGGCCGAGGTACAAAATATATTTTTCTTCGTTTACATCCTGCTGAAGCAATTCCTTGTCAATACCGGGTTCTACCATCTGAATATCCGGCAATGAAGGCATCCATTCTGTAAGTTCGGAGGCGAGACCCTGGCAAAGAGCTATAGCACCATCATAGTATTTCAGATTATGCCTGAGCCGTGTGCGTAACAGACCGGCAACTGCGGGATATTTATCCGCCGCCGTGAACGGGTTCAAACGAAAATCTGCGATAGCTGGTTTCCTGGATAAACAGGGGCCGGAAGTGGGGCTGAATGCACTGACCTCCTCGACCAGTAGATCAAAATCGCCGCGGGCCGCCCGTTCAGCAGCCAACCGACAATAGCCAAGTCGGCTGAGCAGACGCCCTGGAAGACGCCATCCGTGGGTATATTTTACCCCCCGAACCGTGCTGCTTACGGGGCCTCCCGGCCAGCCTGCAGTAACCACTTCTATTTCATTGTCCTCCTGCAGGATAGAACATATCCTGTTAATCTGATGTGCCCCGCCCCCCCCAAAGATAGGATTCCCGGGATGGTCAGAACTCAACAAAAGAATTTTCATGATAAAAGGCCTTCACGGGAATCCGATGCGATTACAAACATGCCATGGGAGAGCCACGGTGGAATGCGAGGCGTAACCTCATAAAGCTTGGGAAAACGTCTCAGTAGACCCATCCACGGAAATCTCCCGTGAAAGCTCAAAAAGTTAAAATGCGGCGCGAGGAAAGTTCGGAGTTCTTGAAAAGAATACTCACGCAGGTGGGTAGAATCTGGTTGTTCTCCTGAGAACCAGCACTTGGCTCGGTATACCGGCCGGTTGGGTGTAGATAAAATAAGGGTTCCGTCCGGCTTCAGCAACGACTTTATTCTGGTGATAAACGAAATGCGTTCCTTCGGAGGCACGTGTTCCAGCACTTCAAACAAGAGCGCGGTGTCATACTGGAGACGTGGCTGGTATTCTTCCAGCGATATCTGCTTCACTCCCACCCTGGCGTTACATGGTTTGAGTTCCTCGACTGCCTGTTGGTACAAGGGTGACGGTTCGAGGGCAGTTACTCTTTCAATACAACCATTGCTCCCTTCAATTATTCTCCGCAGCTTATATCCGTCTGCCGTATCGATATCCAAAACAGCGCGGCCGGTGTTACTAAGGATCATTTGAAGAATGGAAGGCGCGAAAACTCTTGAGGTATTGTCAAATGTTGTGGATGAGGGATTTGAGCTTGTCCTCTGGAAAATCATTTATGCCGCCTCTTTGAGTTCGATGCCGTCCTTGAATTTGACGCCGGAGATCACCTTCGGAATCAGTTTATATCCGTTTATCCTGCGCCAGTGCTTCTCCGCCTCTCGCCCGAGCTTGAATACCATCGTGAGGGTCGCCTTCCGGGATCCGCAACCTTTGGTCTGACGGCTGCGGTGACGGACGGTAGCGAAGGTGGATTCAATGGGGTTGGTGGTGCGGATGTGGACCCAATGCCTGGCCGGGAAATCATAGAAGGTGAAAAGCACCTCTTTGTCTTTTTTCAAACACTCACAGGCCGCCGGGTATTTGGCCTCGTAGCGCTCCATGAACTCATCGAATGCCTCCAGAGCATCTTCCTTGGTCTCGGCCATGTACATCTCATGGATCTTCGACTTCGCCGAGGGCTGCATCTTCTTCGGCATCTTATCCAGCACATTCGCCGTCTTATGCACCCAGCAGCGCTGCTTCCTGGCCTTTGGAAACTGCTCCTCCTTGGCCCTCCAAAACCCAAGGGCA
Organism: Candidatus Brocadiia bacterium; assembly: GCA_046538485.1. Taxonomy (GTDB): domain Bacteria; phylum Planctomycetota; class Brocadiia; order SM23-32; family SM23-32; genus JBKHIT01. Next base: position 3,595 of record JBKHIT010000068.1, read on the forward strand.
CCGTCGCCCACGCACAGCTTCGGGCCTTCCTGGACGCCCCGGCCCTTCAGATCCCTGAGCAGTTCCAGCCACGATAGCTTGCTCTCCCGCTCGCCGTCCCAGATGCCCACCAGCTCCTTGGTGCCGTCCTCCAGGGTGCCCACAATCACCAGCAGGCAGGGCCGATCATCGGTGAGCCGCACGTTGAAATAGATACCGTCCACCCACCAGTAGACGTATTTTTTGTCGCTCAAATCACGGCTATTCCACTCTTCGTATTCCTCCTGCCAGACCCGCTTCAGCCGACAGATCGTGCTCGGTGAAAGACCGGCCGCTCCCTCACCCAGGATGGCCTGCAGGGCATCGGGAAAGTCGTTGGTGGAGATACCCTTAAGATACAACACCGGCAGCAGGGCCTCGATGCTGGGAGCCTTACGCATGTAGGGAGGTAGAATACTGCTGGTGAATTCCTTTCCCTCTCGCTGGTCTCTGGCGCGGGGTTTTTGCACCTCTATATCTCCCAGTCCGGATTGAATGTTGCGCGCTGGTGCATAACCGTTTCTGACGACCAGGCGGCGGCCAGTATCGGGATCGACCACGTGTTTGTGCTTTTCCACATACGCGCTGACCTCCGCTTCCACCGCGGCCTGAAGCATTTGCCTGGCTCCTTCTCGCAAAATGTTATCGAGTTCGCTACGTGAGTCTTCTTCGATTCGCTTTTCCAGATCTACAACGTTATCATCTTGCATGAGCGTATCCTTTCTGTGCCCTCCTCTGAGGGCAACATGGAAAAAAAGTGAAACTGCTTTCCAGAGGATACGCTCTTTCCCCCTCATCCACAACATTTGACAATACCTCAAAACTCTTTCCCCTCTGAGTGACTTAAATATTGAATCATAGTTCGAAAACCTCTCTGATGTGCTCATTTAGAAACACCTCCTGTGCCCTCCTCGCCAGTAAGGGCGGTCGGAAAGACCGGTAGTTGCTTGAGAGGTTGCGATGGAGAAGTTAGTTGAACTCGTTCCAATTTGCCATTTTGCCGCCGGTAGAGTTCCCAATAGGGGTTTCTTTCAACGTCAGATTGGCCCTTGACCCACTTTTGTAACCAGGGCATACGGAAATGCCATATTCGCCAGGGGCTCGTAGGGGGCTGATACAAAAAGTAGTCGATGTCATTCGCCCGCGCCCAGTCCATGGTCTCCGCATCGGGACCCGATGCCGACACCTTTATGGCACTTTCGGCAACAGGTAGGCCCGTCAGCATTACCACCGCAGCCTTGCCGAAAGTGTTGGATTTATTTTGCCCAAAGTTGACATATCTGGGGTTTATCCCCACCTTGCTGTTCGGCGGCGCGTGATTGCGGAGGTAGTCGCCGCTGGCTATCAACTCTTCGCAACGGCCAGCCATGTATGTCCCGTAATAGTCCTGTGACCGCTGCACACCAACAACGACGGAGAGAATGGCAAGATTGGGCAACACTATAGCTCCCAGGAGCAAATAGAGGGGTAGATCGAGAAGTTTTGAATTCTTGAGCGTCAGTTTTCTGTCAACATAACTCATGGCATACGACAAGCCTGTAAATAGTGCATAAATCAGGAGTGGAGCCACTGGAAGAAGATAGCGAGGAAGAGGATGCCATATGAGAACGAAAACGCAGTTGTACAAAATTGCCCCCAGCCATATCCAATGCTTCTCCCGGGTTTTGCGGACAACCAAAATCAGAACGAAAGCCCAGAGGATCAACCCCCCCGCATTGGATAGATCTCTTACTTCCAGAGTTCCAACAAGAGAGAAGTCTTCTCCCAGGATTAAAGGCGGCCAGAACAGCCCCGAAATCCATTCTCCAGAACGTGACAGTCGGGTCAGCTTCTTTGCTTTATTTAAAAGTAGGGAAATAGCCGGAGCCCGCCTCCCGATTTCCCTTCCGTCCGTCTGGACCGACTCCGCACTTTCCGTCTGGACCGACTCCGCACTTTTTGACCGGGAGCCCAAATAGTTATTCACAAGGAGAAAACTCCCACATGCTATCACACAGGCCGCCACCGCACATATCCAGTTCGTTTTCAGACGCGGCTTGATCTCCCCGGAAATAAGAACCACGCACACGAGCGGTACGGCCACAATCCCCGCCCATCGGATGACCGGGAACATCCCGCCTAACACCACCAAAGCCAGGAAGGCCACCGGGGATTTATCTTCCCGCACTTTGTCTGCGGCAAGAAGGGCAATGACAAACAATGCCAGAAAGAGGCTCTCGCTCAGAAGGACGTAACTGGGCCGGTACCACCACCAGAGGATATTCGTGAGCAACAGAGATTCGAAGGCGTGGCGGGGAGCTATGCGCCGGGCCATGAACACGTAATAGCCGATGCCCGTGCCTATCATAAGCAGCTTCGGGACCAGATTGAGGAACCAGAACTGCCGCGATATGTGCAGCAGGCCTGCCAGGAACGCCGGCCAACCAAGAGGATAATGAGCAAAAGGCAAGCCGTTAAACACGTACCCGCGTCCTGCTGCGAGATTTCGGGCGAGGGTCAGATAATATTCGCTGTCGTTCCCCGCGCTCCAGTAACCGTTCTGGAGCAGGGCATAGAGGACAGTCAGGATCAACCCCAGCAGGAGTCCATAGAATAGCCGTGGCCGTTGGCGGAGCTTCTTCCAACCCTGTCTTATCCTGTGCCACATACTTTGCATGAGGCGTTTTCTCTTTACAGTAACCGCTTCACTTCAGTCCACACTCGGCCGGGTGACAAATCCTTCCAATAATCGTCGGGCAAAGGTCTGAGACGGGCGATGGTGGTGGTGAAGGGGTATCCCAGCCTCCCACTCTCGGTGGCTTTCAGGACACGACAGTCCTCCCACGGGGGTGCTGTGCGTGAAGCATCGGTCGGTCCGAAAAGGGCCACCACGGGAGTTTCCACGGCGGTTGCTACGTGCATCAATCCGGAGTCGTTGGTAATCATAGCATCGCACCTTTCGATCATGGCAGCCGTTCGGAGAATTGGAACCCGGGGGAAAAAGACATTCGACGCCTGTGCTCTTAAAAAAGATTCGCGAAGATACTTTCCCAGACCTTTTTCATCTGGTCCACAAAATACTAAAACGGAGTGGCCGGAATCAACGAGCATGGAGATCAGAGTCTTAAAATGGTTCGCCGGCCATCGTTTCGCACGCTGCCCCCCATCCGCTGCGCTTCCGGGATGAACGGCGATGATGGGACCGCCTACTTCACGTACATTAAAATACTTGCAGGCGAATGTCCTGTCCTGTGGCGGAATCGAGAGATGGGGACGTGGCAGCTTCGAACGGATGCTGTCTCCCCATGCCTCTCGAGCAATAAGGCGCAGATTCTGCTCGATGTCATGCAACCCCCTGCGGGCCGGAACCAATTCGGTCTGCAGAAAGTCACAGTTGATGGCACTGCTCTCGGGATACGAGTGTGCTATTCTCCGGCGCGCGCCCACAGCAGCGGCAAGGAGGTTAAAACGAAAATCGTTCGATGGAAAAGCCGTAACATTCATGTCATAACGACGGGCCCTCAAACTGGCGAGTTGCCCGAATGCACCAGTCAGGGAGTGACCGTATCCCACTTCGAAGGTATGGTCAACCTCCAAAAGAGATTCGGCGATGGCAAGAGAAGCATGACCCTCGACGAGCATATCGAGTTCTGTACTTGGGAACCTTCGACGCAGACGGATCAAAGCGGGAGTGAAAAGCAGCATATTGCCCATCCCGGATACAGTGGTAACAAGAATTTTTTGTGGCGAGATGGCTGCCATCGGTAACGTTTCACGCCTGCGATTGGGCTGCTCTGTGCCATTATCAGACGACTCTGAATCCGAAATGCCAACTCCCTCCAGCAGGAGGTAGCTGAACAGCGACCCGAACCCAAAGACAATGCAAACCCCAACAGCCCGCATCACCAGCGCGGCGAGCATGGCCGTCTCTGCCGCCATGCCCCAGGCGCGGCCGGCTGCGGCCACGGCGCCCTCGGTGATGCCGAGGCCCCCTGGGGTCAGCGGCAGCAGGAGGCCCACCCGGGCCAGCCCGCCCATCGTGAGGGCCTCCAGGAATCCTGCATCGAGCCCCACCGCGCCGCAGGCAATCAAAAGTACAGCTGCCGCCAAAAGGACGTTGACGGCGCCCAGGACAATTATCTTCAACAGCAGTCTCTTTCGACCGCGGAGGGTCCGGAAGCCGTCCTCCATTCTCTCGCAGATGGAGTTGAGGAAGTCCCACGGGATGCGGGTGCCGAGGCGAACCGCGATCGGAAGCACTATGAACCCCACAACGCAGACTCCGAAAAGTGCGCCGAAGGCCATCAGCAGCACCGGGGGGACGGCTACCCCGGCGGCCAGTCCGATGAGACAGCCCGCGAGACCTCCGCCGAGGGCCAGAAGGAAACGCAGCAGGTTCGAGACGGCCACCAGTGAGCCGAAGTGGGCGAGTGAGAGACCATGCTTTTTCTTCAGATACGCCGCCTGCACCCCGAGACCGGCCCGGCCGGGGGCCAGCAGGCTGTACATGCTGTTGCACATCACGAGCCCGAAGGCTTCCGCGAGGCCCACTTCCGCTCCCAGGCCGTGACACAGAGCGTGAAACTGAAGGCTCTGCAAAACCCGCCCGAGCAGAACGAGCGCTGCAATTGCGGCGATGGCGAAGCCTGAGACGTTCCGAAGTGCGGCAAAAAGGTCGGGATGCCGGTAGGCGTACCATCCGCCCAGCGCTACCAGGACGATAAGCAGGATCCACTTCAGGAGGGGGATGTATTTTTTGAGCTCCACCACTACCCTCCGCTGCCCGCAGCGGTCTCGGTTCTCTCATAGCGAGGTTCGGTCCTTTGCCGCTCGGTCCCGTTGGTCTCATCCAGCCGTTTTATCTCTACCAGAGTGTCCTCTATGAGCTGATGGTTGCTGGCCACCATATCCGCCAGCACCCCCACCATGCCCAGGAGGAAGGCGACCATAATGAAAAGGGCCGAAAAAATGAGGGATTGGACGTGCCCGGCGCCCGAGCCCGTGAAATAGTAGATAAGGAACCGCAGACATCCGGCGGAGCCCAAAAGGAACAGCAGCAGTGCGGGCACCTCGAACACCTTGAGCGGGTGGACCATTACGGCAATACGGAATATGTCCCGGGCCTGCCGGGCCAGATACGCGGGAAGGCTGGAGAACAGCCTGGATTCACGAAGTTGTTCGTTCACGCGGATGGGAACGTTTTTGAACTTCAGACCGCGCCGGGCGGCGCGAATGAGGGTTTCGGTGCAGTGGCTGTAGTCCGACAGCAGGGTGAGCTCGCGTGCGGCCGTCGCGCTGTAGGCGCGGAATCCACTGGCGGCGTCCTCCACTCGGACACCGGCACATTTGCTGACCATCCATGAGCCAAGCCGCTGCAGGCGCTTCTTGAGCCAGGAGAAGCGTCCTATCTGCTCGATTGGACGTGCCCCAATGACGACGTCCACCTCCCGTTGCACCACGGGTTGGACCAGCGATGGGATATCCTCCCCGCAGTACTGGTTGTCGCCGTCGGTGTTGACTATTACGTCTGCGCCGGCCCGCAGGGCGGCCTGCAGCCCCGCCGACCACGCAAAAGCCAGCCCCCGATTGATTCCCAGATCAACGATATGATCGACGCCGTGTTCCCGAGCGACCTGGACGGTGGAATCAGTGCTCCCGTCGTTTATCACCAGCGTCTCTATTTCGTCAACCCCGGGGATCTCTTCCACCTGCGGGAGGTCCCGTAGCGTAACCGGAAGGGTTTCCTCTTCATTATAGCAGGGTATTTGAATTATAAGTTTCATCTGACTTTTTCCCCTCTTCTTGTTTCCGGGGGCTGGACCACCAGGACCCACTTCCAGAACTTGCCCCGACCCCGGGCAATGAGCGATAAGAGAGAAAGAATGGTACCCCTCCGAAAGCCCTTTTGTCAACCGACCACAGTTAGTTTGCCAGGACATGGTTCCCACCCGCGGTGTGGCGAACAGGAGTCCGTAGGCGTTGGCTCTGCACCGATTCGTGCTGAAAAACAATTCCTGCCAGCACCAAATTCCACATCGCCCGGATGGGGTAATCATCGCGCCCCTTGCCACGCTCCCGTTCCAGCGTCTGCATCAGGGACTCGTCCGGGATGGCCTCCAGCACCAGGCCCAGGCGATGCAGATCGCCCAGATTCTCGACATCTTCCCGGCAAAAGAGTCTCGTTTGTGGTATAGCCGTTGTGCATAGGAGCTGTGGGGACGCACCATGGCATCTTATTGCTCAAACAGCGTTTACGGATTTCAAGAGGCCTCTCAGAGGGCTTAGCCTGACTTTACCACTTAGTTTGGCGGAAGAGTCGTAACGTGTGTTCTGATAATGGGTTACGAGGCGGGTCTGTGTATTGCCCCCAGGCCATTACCTCTCCGATATCCAGCGCCTCGGCCAGGCGCAGCTGCTGGGGGGACATTCGGCTGTGGCTCAGCCGGCCTTCGCCCCGCTGCGCAGACACAGCAACCTGAATAAAGTGATGAATCCGGTCCGGTTCCGGACGCCAAAAAGCTCCGATATGTCGCGGGAATAGAAACTATCCAGCCATTCCTCAAAACAACACGGGCCCAGATCAGCATTCAGCAACCTCTCGGGGAAACCTCCCCGGATCGGCCGGTAAAGGAAATCCCGAACATCGAAATTGCCCAGGCATTCCCTCCACAATACCGGGAACAGGTGCACTGAGAATTTGCGTCCGGTGAGCGTATCCCGAAATTTTTCGGTGGCTGCAAGCGTTGAGGATCCGGTGGCCAGAAATTTCATTCCGGGTCGGCCACCTGCCGCTGCGTTGAGGGGATGTCACAGTTGAAATACCGGGCCCCCTCAATCTGTCCACACAGAACCGTTTTACCAAGGCGACGGGACAGGCGGACAAAAAGTTTCAACGCAACCATTATGATCTCGATGATCTGGCGGGCACGTGGGACGAGGAGGAGAAAGCGGAATTCGATGAAGCGGTTGCGCCCTTCTCGCAGACGTCATTGGCCATCCCGCTTCTGGCACCTCGCATCCCGTATCCCGTCACCAACTCATAACTCTCAACTGCAGCCCCGTCCTGTGGCCGTCCGCCGTCAACTAACAACCAACAAGTGTCGTTCCGCCGCTTAGCCTGGATCTTACGGATGCAGACCATATAAAACGGCACATGCCGTTCAAGCGTAAGAACTTACAACAACAAAAAGTGTTTCACAATTTACGGCCAGTGCTACTCTGCCGGAAGAGGTCTGTATGTTCCTTGTGAAAAAGGCGTTAAAGCAAATCGTTTCGCAACATCGCGTTCGACTCGTTGCTGATCACGAATTTTAAGTTGTCAGATTTATGCGCCGTTTTTTTTAGTCCGGATTTTTGGCTCAGAATGGTTATGAACGGTGTTCAATAAACAAGCCGCGTGCAATTTGGCAATAGTGGGTTCAAATTATCCGTAAAATCCGGGGGAGGGAGTGTTTCTTGACTTCAACTTTCATACGTGTCCGGGGTAACAGCATCCAGACATGCCTGTGTTCCGGAATAAAAGGATGGAAGATGGAGCGATTCGTTTTTGGTATGTGCTTCTCCTGATGTTCCCGGCCCAAAAACAACAGCCGGTATTCCGGCCTCATTGTGGAAAACCGTGGAATCGGTACGCGACATAGTTATTTCAGGCGTGGATTGGAAACCGTTTTTCTTTGCCGCGGATATGCAGTTTTGAATTAGTTCTGTTTTTTCACAAAAGTGACCGGGGATAGAACTGGTTGTTGTGAAACGGACATAATCATCTTCATAGTTCTTTGCCAGAGCGGTAATTCGATCTTTTATTGCTTTTTCATCCTGGCCTGGAAACAGACGACAGTCCAAACCTATAAGGCATCGATCCGGGATAATATTACGGCCTTGCATGGCATGGATCTCTGTCAGGCTGACAACGCTTTGAAGTTCAATTGTTTTGCCGAGAACCTGAGTTTCTGTTTCTGGCATTTTTTCAGAGACAAAACATTTCTGAAACCGGGTAACAAAGTCGGCTGCTCTATAAACGGCATTGTCGCCGTTGTCCGGATCGCTGCTATGGCCGGCTTTTCCCCTGACGGTAATATCCATCCGCAATATCCCTCCGCAGCCAGCCTCGACGTTCATCTGGGTGGGAGATTTGACGGTGGATTCCAGAACAATTGCCTCGGTGGCATCGGCCCGGCGCGCCGCGCCAAATGCGCCATTTGTCCCACCAGCTCCGCCTTCCTCCCAGACTGTGAAGGCAAAGATTAAACGGCGGGGGAGGTCCTGGCCGCTCAGAACGCGGGCAATCTCCATCATGGCCGCCACCCCCGCTTTGCAATCCGACGCACCGCGACCTATTAGACGATTGTCCTGAATGCGTCCCGAATACGGGTCGCCATCAAAACCCTGCACATCAACGGTGTCCAAATGTGCATTAAGAAGAAGTCCATCCCCATGTCCGATGGTTCCGATGATATTTCCGTCTCTGTCACGATAAACCGAATCCAGTCCGGTGTCTTTGAGTTCATGGAGGATATGGTTGGAAATAGAATCTACTTCTTGATGGCTGGGGATTTGAACAAGTTGTTGCGCGGTATCCCGAAGGCGAGTCCGATTGATTTCCATTTCCATTGTCCTTTTGTCCTGTGTACGGATGATTCCATGTGCTAAAAACCTCGGTCCGTCTCTTTAGTATGTGGGTAACCGGCTATTATTCACATTTGCAGACAATTCGAAAGTTACAAACGGGTAAGGGATGACGTCCAGTATTGTGTGTAATCAGGCTTGAATAAAAAAGGCGAGCCGTTAACATCTCCAAATCGACGTTAACACTAATCTAATGGAGCCGCTAAGATGACTCGCGAGGACGCGATGGTAAGGTTTGCCGGCTCTTTGGCAAGGTGCAGTTTCTGATACTGACGATCCGTTGCGTCGGTTGGTGGAAGTGATGCTCCAGAGGCTTCTGGAGGAGGAGATGACCGCTCACCGGCATGCGGCGCCGAATGAGCGACCGGCGGTCGCCGGGGCTCTCGAGCCCACCTCTCCCCTTCCCGGCTCCCTCAGGGAACTCATCAGCCGGGCCGAGCTTTTCTATTGGTACACCCTGTACTTTGGCCCGAAAAGAAAAAATTCATCTCGGCCTGTTTAATACCCCTCAACTGATCGTAGAATGATTCCGAATCAAAAATATGCTAACATCCGGAATCTGCATCATGTAGAATCGCAGCTGCGTTTCTTTTTTCAAAATTACGTCAAGCGTTGAGGAGACTATCGCATGGAACTTCACCTGTCGCCGTCCGAAAAACATCGTCATCTCATGTCCCACATCACGCCGTCAATGGGCTACAACGGCGGCGACGTCGCTGAATGGCAAAACAAACTCCGACCCAAACTGCGCACATTAATCGGCGATATGCCGTCCGAACGTTGCGATCTGAACGTTCGCCAGATCTGGAAACGCGACCATCCGCTCGGGACAATCGAGAAAATTGCTTTCACCTCCGAACCCTATTCCGACGCCCTCGCCTACGTCTGTCTCCCTGAAGAGGCCGATCCGCCCTATACGTTCTTTATCTGCGTGCAGGGACACTCAAGCGGCATGCACAATTCCATCGCGGTCGAGCGGGAGGACGAAACGAAACCCCTGGAGGTGGAAGGTGATCGGGACTTCGGCCTGGTATGCATGCGTCGAGGCGTCGCGGCCCTGTGCATCGAACAAAGATCTTTCGGCGAACGCCGCGAACAAAAACAGGAAGCCCGCTCGGATCGGCTCTGTCAGGAAGCAGCAATGCACGCCCTGCAACTCGGCCGAACCCTCATCGGAGAACGCGTCTACGACGTCGATCGCGGCATCGATTATCTCCAGTCCCGAGGCGACGTCGATATGGACAACATCGGAGTGATGGGCAATTCCGGTGGCGGCACCACCAGCGTCTTCTCGGCGGCCGTGCTGGAGCGACTCGCGTACGCCATGCCGTCCTGTTACTTCTGTACCTTCAAAGACTCGATCATGTCGCTCTACCACTGCGAGTGCAACTACGTGCCGGGTCTTCTGAAAGTCGCTGAAATGTCGGATGTTATGGGACTTTTCGCCCCGCGTCCCGTCGTCATCGTCGCCGGTAAAGAGGATGAAATATTCCCCATCGGCGCCGTGCGCCGATCGTTCGACGAGTTGCAAGAGATTTACGCCGCCTGTGGCGCCGAAGACCGCTGCCATCTCGTGGTCGGCGACGGCGGACATCGTTTCTACGCGGACGATGCATGGCCGGTAATGCTGGGAGAAATGGAACGGGCATGAGGATGCGGATTTGTCTTTAGCAGACAGATTTATAGTGCACTTTCGAAATTAGGACATGAAAAAAGGACGCAAAGATGTCAGAAAAATATGACGAGCAGACATTGTCGTATCTGAAGGATCTTTACGGTGCCGATCGACGGAACCATGCGTTTGGCGGGGATTCGCTGTCGGATTTCAAAAACTGGACCCACAACGCGCGGCCAGCTCTGCGTGAGTTGATCGGCCTGAACCGTATCCGAAAGGATGCGGGCCATTTCACCCCCTCTTTCGAACTTCAGGATGCGGAACAACTGCCAGATTACACCCGACAGAAATGGATCATGGAGACAGAACCGGGATTCGAGGTGCCGTTCTGGTTTCTGGAACCCGCAAACGATGGTCCTCACCCTCTGGCCATCTTCCCCCACGGACATTACAGCAAGAACGGTCTGGACTGCGCCCTCGGGATTGCCGATACACCCGAAATGGCCGAGAAAATCGAGAAACAGGACCGTGACGTCGCGATTCAAGCACTCCGAAGGGGTTTCGCGGCCATTGCCCCGGCAACGCGCGGCTTCCACCCGGCCGATATCCCGGACGTCACCGGACGGCACGGCAAGCGTGACTGCCGCAGTCATCTGATGCATTCGTTGCTTGCCGGCCGAACAGTGATCGGCGAACGCGTCTGGGATCTGGAGCGGTTGATCGGCTGGGCATCGGAGCGAACAGAAATCGACACCTCAGAAGTTTTAATGATGGGGAACTCCGGAGGGGGAGTTGCCACGTTGTATGCCGCTGCCTGCGACGAACGGGTGACGACCGCCGTTGTGAGCTGTTCGTTCTGCCCTTATGTGGGGAAGAATGGGAAATTGCACCATTGCGATTGCAACATTGTGCCCGGCGTCATGAGATTCGGCGGCATTCACGATGTCGCCGGTCTTATCTGCCCCCGAAGGCTCCTTATCATCAACGGCCGGGAAGATGCCCTTTTCCCGCCGTCCGAAGTTGACCGCGCCGTCTCGGGCGCAGAAAAAATCTTCCAGGCCGCCGGAGCGGAGCAGAACTTCCGTCATTGCTACGGTTCAGAGGGGCATCGCTTCTACGCGGATTTGATGTGGCCGTGGGTAATGGAAACCGGGAAGAATAAAGAGTAGGTTTCTGGAGACGCAACAGCCGCTTAAAACCTCCGAAGTCCCCTTGAAGTAAACCGGCTTCCAAACACGGTGCCGGTGCCGGCGGCCCCAGGTCCTTCCCCTGGCACTGGCACATAAGCAGACCGGACTTCAGAACCGCTCGCGCGGGGCTGGAGTTCAGAATGCGGACCTACAGCTACCTCGCATTTCCCAACGTTTGTGCGCCTCAATCCCCGCGAGCGGACTGGACTTCAGCCGGAGGCTGGAGTTCAGAACGCGGACCATAAACCGACAGGTCTCGCAGCAAAAAAGCAGAACGCCCAACGCCAAATCCGCCTCGTCCGCCGTAGGCGGAGACCGACAGCTCCCACAAATCCCATTAATTCATTCTTCATGCGCGTTCGCGACGGTCTCGATGGCCTCAAGGTGGGTCTCACGCCAGTCTTCCGTTGTGGCGCGCCAGTCGGCCATCATGAAACCCATCAATCGATCGTCAGCGATGCGTTCCCGGCACCATTCCACCAGCGATCCGTAATTTTCCGGGGTTTCCCAGGTGCTGCCGGTGGGAATCTGATCGTAGCCCATCTCCTCCAGCCACTCGAAAGCCTGCAACGCCACGGGGACCTCTTGTCCGGGAAACTGCGGCGAATAATACCAGTTGCTCTGCACAACCGAACGGGGCATCGATTGCGCGAATTTTTCGCGATCAGCGTTCCAGAGTACGTCCGACCAGGCCCACGCCCGGCTGCCTTTCTGTTCGACCCTCTCCACGTAGAAATTCAGGTCGTGCCACCACAATTTTCCCTGGCGGATCACGGCGTATTGCAGGTTTTTCTGATGCGCCCAATCTTCCTCATCCATCCCGATGTGGAACAGTTCCGGTCCGTCGAAAAGCTCGCAGATTTCCCCGATCAGATCGGCGCAGACCTCGTAATACTGCGGCGTTGACAGACAGCGGGAGTATTCTCCAAGCCAGGCGTCGTGGCAGGCGGAAAAATTCAGTTTGGGAAAGGGCTCGAGTCCACACTCGCGGCAAAATGCAAGTTCTTTACGGAGTTTCTCGCCCGCCCACGCGCCTTCCACGGCGATTTCGGGATGACTCGCGTAGCGGACGGCGTCGCCGAGATCGATCAGCACCGCGTTCATCCCCGCATCGGCCATTGTCTTTATACACTCGCGCCAAACTTCTTCATGGAACCCCAACACAGGATCGTAATGCGTGTCCCGCTGTCCCGGCGAGGAGTCCGGGGGAGCCGGCGTATCGCCCCACATGTTATAGCTGAGGTGGAGGAGGTTTGCTTTTATCATTTTTTTTGGGTCTTTCACGGGGTTGTAGTCAAATACTCTGAAAGCGCTGGCACAAATTAAACGTATGTTTTACAGTAGCCGCGGATTGCGCGGACAAAATCCGTCACCGCCAATGCGGCCGCTCGAATCCAGATCCGCATTTTCAGACAGAGCCTGACATCAAACAGACGCTATACGAAAACGGGCGTCGAGGGCGACGGCGCCCTGTCCTTCTTCGAAGAGCACGAGCGGGTTAATATCGCATTCGGCGAGTTGCGGGTAGCTGACCGCAAGCTGCGAGACACGCAGGATGCAGTCGGTCAGCGCCTCGACATCGCGGGGTGCCTCGCCCCGGAACCCACGGAGGATCCTGGCCGACTGGATTTCCTCGATCATCTCCCGGGCGTCGCGTCGGGTCAGGGGAGCCACGCGGAATGCAACGTCTTTCAGCAGTTCAACGTAGACCCCACCCAGCCCGAACATCACGAGCGGCCCGAACTGCGGATCGCGGTTGACCCCGACGATGACTTCGGTTCCCCCTTTGACCATTTGCTGGACGAGCACACCTTCCACACTTGCATCCGGATCGTAATCGCGCGCGGCATTCATTATGGCGTCATACGCCGCTCGGGTTTCATCCGGAGTCTGAATCCCGAGTTTAACCCCTCCGGCGTCCGATTTGTGGATAATATCTTCCGAGGAGATTTTCATCACAACCGGTGGCCCAATTTCATTAATAGCGTCGACCGCCTCTTCCCTGTCGTGTGCCAGAATGCTCCGCGGGGGTTTGATGCCGCAGGCCGCGACCACGCGCTGGGCAAAACGTTCGCCAAGTTCATTCATTCCCTGCTCTTCCGCTTCGTCCAGCACACCTGCGATTACCGAGTCGTCAAAATCGAAGCTGGCGGGTTCTTCTGGCTTCCGCTCTCGCCACTGGTGGAAACATAGCATCGCATCGAGGGTTCTCACCGCTCGTTCGGGGTGGGGATAATTCGGAACTTTTCTCTCCTTCAGCACGTCCCGCCCTTTCACCGCCGCGAGGCTCCCCATGAAAGTCGCCAGAACCGGTTTATCCCACTCGGCGGACGCATCACCGATCGCTTCCGCTGTTTTTTCGACTTCGGTGGAGGTCTGAGGGGTAAGAATGACGAGAAGCGAGTCGGTATGTTCGTCCTCCAGGACCGCGTCCATGGCCATCCTGTAGCGGTCCGCACGTGCGTCACCGATCACATCGACGGGGTTATGTACGTTCGCTCCGCCGGGCAAATTTTCCTTGAGCGTCGATTCCGTTTCGGGATTCAGTTCCGTCATCGTAAGGGTGGAGGTTTCGATAGCGTCGGTGGCAAGGATTCCGGGGCCGCCGGCATTCGTAACAATACTGACGTTCGGTCCGCGAGCTGCCGGCTGGCGCGAAAAAGCGAGAACATAGTCGAAGAACTGGGTGACGTCCCGGGCGCGGATAACTCCGGACTGTTGAAAGGCGGCTTCGTAGGCGGAATCGGATCCGGCGAGGCTTCCGGTATGGCTTGAGGCCGCTCTGGCGCCGGCCGAAGTCCGGCCTGATTTGAGAATCAGAACGGGTTTTTGGCGGGTGACTTTCCGCGCGATCTCCATGAACTTCTGGCCGTCTTCTATACTTTCGACGTATCCGAGGATGACTTCGGTTGCATCGTCTTCGCCGAGGGCCTCGATAAGATCGCTTTCGTCGACATCGGCCTTATTCCCGTAGCTGATGAATCGGGAGATTCCGAGGTTCTGGCCTTCGGTTCCGGCAAACCAATCGAGCACGGCCGTTCCGAGCGCGCCGGATTGGCTGAAGAAGGCGACGTTGCCCTCGGGAGGGGTGGTTCCGCTGAAAGAAGCATTCAGACCGCCTGGGGGGCTGATGACACCGAGACAGTTCGGTCCGATGCAGCGTATTCCGTGTTTCCGGCAGCGTTCAGCTACTTCGTCTTCGAGCCGGGCGCCCTCTTCTCCGGACTCTTTGAACCCGGCCGAGATGACGATGACGGCTTCGACTCCGACCTCTCCGCACTGATCGATCACATCCGGCACGTATTTCGCGGGAATGACGACGATGGCCAGATCGATGGGCTCCCCGATGGCCGGCAGGTCCGGATAACACGGCAGATCGAGGACTTCATCGGCTTTCGGATTGATGGGGTAAAGTTGTCCTTGAAAACCGGATTCAATCAGGTTCTGCAGCACGTCGTGCCCCACCTTGCCGGCAGTGCGACTGGCACCCACCACTGCTACAGACGATGGGGAAAAGAACTTCTCAAGTTTCATCGGAGAACTCCTGAATTTACACGGTTTTGCTTGCGCAAAAGGCTCAGAATGATCACGGTACCACCAATTCTGGGCGCGCGCAAATGGGCCGCTGGATACGTTCATCTTGATTGCCCGGTGTCCCGGTGTTAAACTCCCACTGGAACTCGTCCAAGGCGGACAGGAATCTGTCATTCAAAGGAGGGAAAATTGGGTGAAAATAATAATCCGAACGGAATCCCAGTGTTGTTTGTAAAGGGAGAGAACGTTCCCGATGCATGGGAAAAAGCACTTCTTGCGGTCTATGACAACGGGGCAAAAATAAAGACCGAATACGATCGCGAATCGGATCCGCCAAGTCTTGACGCCACCGTAACGGTTATTGTTGAAAAGCCCCTTGCCGAACCGCGCATTCATAAAAATTTCCCGGGGGGACCGACGGAACTCGAAACTTACCGGCAGGAAGTTTTGCTCGGCATCCACGATCACTGGATCGATCCCAAAGCGGGGAAATGGACCTATACTTACCACCAGAGGCTTTTTGCTTACCTGGCTTGTGAAGACCTTACAGACCCCGAAAAAAGTTCGCCCTTCGATCCGGTCAACCAGATTGCGTGGATGGTGGAAAAACTTGCAGATATTCCGTATTCTCGCCGCGCGCAGGGAACCACCTGGATTCCTCACGCGGATCCTGCGACGGATGATCCGCCTTGCCTGCAGCGTTTATGGGCTCGCCTTCTCCCTGCCGAAGATGATGGTTGGGTATTGAGCTTTAATTCGCACTGGCGGTCCCGCGACCTCTATAAAGCATGGTTTATGAACGTCTTTGCGATTACAGATCTTCAGCGGCAAATCGCCGAAAGGCTTCAAGAAAAATTGGGCGAACCTGTAAGCTGCGGCCGATATGTTGATATCTCGGATTCGCTCCACATTTATGGCAGCTACCAGGACGAAGAACTGGAGACCGAAATCAAAAAGATGCGGTCCGGACCTTATACCGAGCGAGCATGGGAAACCTCACGGCTGGCCCCGATCTTTGAAGAAGTCCGCGAAAAACTTGCCGAAGACCCTGATTATTACAGCAAGGGCAATATGTGAACCGACTCAATACGTGGACATAAGCCGCCGTTGCGTATCACTCGAATTCCTCCCGATCTTCTACGTCCGTCTCGTTAATCCAGCCGGCCACCGAAAGCTCACCTTCGAAGTACCGCTCATAGTAGTTCTTCAGGTTTCCTGACGCCGTCGGGTACTCATCAAAGATCTGCCCGTTGCCAAAAATACGCGGATCATCTTGCGCCCGGAGTTCTTGCGCCAGCTGGTTGCTCAAATCTTCTTTGAGTTCCTGATGCTGCTCGGACTCGGCGAGATTGTTCAGGCAAGCCGGATCGTCGGAGATACAATACAGTTCCTCCTCCGGCCGTTTGCCAAAAGACCATTCCCAGTATTTGCGCGTTTCGGGGTTTTTGCGGGCCTTCAGAATCTCCGTCTTGGTTGGGCTTCCGTCGCAGTTCATATAGCCGGTTTCCGGATTCCCTCCGGGCCAGCGATCGGGTTCGAAATTCCGCAGGTAGAGATAATCGTCCTTGAAAATTCCCCGAATGGGATATCCGACGTCGCCGGGACGGCCCAGATCGTGACGTTCTTTGCCGATCAGAACGTGATCGCGGTCGGGATTGACCACGGGCTCTACTTCGGAGCCAATGATGTCCATAAGGCTGCGCCCGGCAATCGGTTCCATCCCCGAATCTTCATTCGAAAGACCGGCGACATCCAGGAATGTGGGGGCGAAATCGATGAAACTCACAAAATCGTCAATTTTGCGTCCCGGCTTCTCGAGCCCGTTCCGCCACATGACGGCGAGGGGCAGATGATTGGAGTAGAAATACTCCTGACCTTTCGCCCGCGGGAACGGCATGCCGTTATCGGAGGTGACGATCACGAGGGTGTTGTCAAGTTCCCCGCGCTCTTCCAGCATCTCCAGCATGCGCGTGAGGTGTCGGTCAAAATGGTCGATTTCAAACGCGTAATCGAGCAGATCGTTCCGGACGACTTCATTATCCGGCCAGATTTCATAGACTTCGTCGATATCGGCGGGATCTTTGCCGCCTTTTTCGACCCCGGATCCGTATTCGTAGCCCCGGTGCGGTTCGAATCCTCCGTACCAGAAACAGAACGGTTGGTCGTCCGATCGGTCGTTGAGAAAATCCTCGAAATTGCCGGCGTAGTCGCAGTTATGGATGTGGGGCGTGGGAGGGTCGATGGTTCTGTCGGAGTAGCGAGGACCCGTGAGTTCTCGCCGCTTACCATCGATAGTGCCGGGATCGCCCGGTGCCCAGCCCTTCCCGGTAAAACCGGTGAAATAACCGTTTTCGCCCAGCGTTTCGAACGAACTTTTGAATTTCTTCAGGAAGAACGTCTGGTGGTTCGCTCCTTCCTCGAGCTGCCAGGAATTGCGACCTGTCAGACAGCAGGCCCGCGACGGGGCGCATTTGGCGTTCGGGGTAAACGCCCGGCTAAAAAGGACACCCTCGCGTGCCACCCGATCAAAACCGGGCGTGTGAACCCAGTCGTATCCGTAGGCTCCCATGTGCATTCCCGCATCGTCGGCAATACAGAAAAGAATGTTCGGGCGCGTCATGCTGAATCTCCTGTTATGGACAAATAAGACGGTTTGTCTGAGTATCTTTATGGTTTTGCGCCTGGAAAACAACCGGCGGACGCGGCACGAGGAATTTGCGCTGTGGATCGTTTCGTGGGTTGGGGAGCGTGGATTTGATTTGGATTGCCACCGATTCGCGAACGGGCAGGGTGCAAGTTCCTCTGGTTTCCCTGGGGAGCCTCTTTAAAGCTCGTTATGTTACATACCTGATGTTCAGCCGCAAAGATTTTGTAAGCGTACTCCCGTTTGTTGGCCGCGTTCTGAACTCCAGCCGCGCAGGGCGGTTCTGAAGTCCAGTCCGCTCCTCATACGGTATTTTGGGAACGAATTTATGGTGGACCTTCAGCCCACTGTGTTTTCCTGCGCACCTATAACCCAGGGCGCCGAGGACTTTCAGTCCTCTGTGCCCTGGGCTGTTATATGCAGCCCTTGCAGGGCTGGGCGACGGCAGGGCCCCGAGGACACTTTCAGGCCTCTTTATTCGCCGTACGGCGGGCCCATTATCTGCCGGGCCGTTGGCTCTGACAAGTGCTTTCCAGGCAGTTTTGGCATTGCAATGCGGCGTGTGGCGAGAACCTGTGTAGTCTTCTGCCATGGCGTGAGCTACAAACGCATGTAGCACAGGCTCTCCAGCCTGTGGGCCGGGCCGCCAGGCCCGGATAGATGGCTTCATGTTTCCGTTGTTCACGGATGCGTCAGGCCGGGGCATATTCCGGGAAATTTCAAAGACCAACAAATGCTGCGATTTCGGAAGATGCTTGAGAGCTGCAGGTCCGGATCGCCGAGGCGGACCTGCCGTTTATCCTTCGCCGGAAGGAGCCCGCGAAGCGGGCGACTCAGACGTAGCCCGGTGTGAAGAGAGGCCGCTCTGCGGCCGACCGAACACCGGGGCCGAAGTTCAGATAGAGTGCCCGCGTGGATCGCCTCGCCGGAGGCGAGCGCAGCATGTTGCTGCGACGAACTTCGTTCGTGCGATCCACTCTTCCCAGAAACTCGCTTCTTATACCCCGGGTTCTCCCGCGGGGCGGGATCACCCGGGGCTCCTATGAGGCCTTTTGTCAAGGCTTAAAGGTCGTTCCATCCTGT
>JBKHIT010000016.1:0-82725 GCA_046538485.1 Candidatus Brocadiia bacterium
CTCGTTCGGCCAAAAACAGCGGCCTCATTTCGCCCCGGGCTACGTCTGCCACGCCAGCTCCGCGGGCTTACCGACAGCACCAGCGTTAAACGCATACGATCCTATGAATGCAGGCTATATAAAACGGCGCATGCCGTTTAGCCCGGATTTTTGGCTGAGAAGGGTTATGAACGGTCTTCAAAAAAGATTCTACCCTAATTTGGCAAGAATGGCTTCCAATTATCCGTAAAATCCGGGCCAGGGCGCGGCTGGGGCGGGCCAACATGATTTACTGAATACTCTACTGCCTTCAGTCCAGCACTTCGTAGCCGGCTCCGAGGACCTGTTTGAGGCGGGATTTGAGTTTGAGTTTCAGCAGGGCCACTCCCGCGTAGCGGTCCGGGCAGCGTTTCGGGAGCCCTTTGATGACAAGGCGTCGTTTTTTCCCCGGGTTCTGGACGAAATCCAGTTTCTTGCCGTTGTGGGCCAGAGTGACCTCTTCCACGGTGCTTCTCAGGCCGCCGATAGCGAGTTCTTCTCCGGGCCAGCGTTCGCACCAGAAATAGGCGCAACGGCCTTTATCCTTCGCGGTCCAACTTCCGGTGGGAAGCCATTCAATTCGGTCGTCGATCCGCGTGACGTCGCCGTAGACGGCATCGCCGTATTTTTTGAGCCATTTTCCGACTGTGGTGAGTCGTTCGGTGGCTTGTTCGGGGACGGATCCGTCGGCTTTTGGGCCTATATTGAGCAGGAGGTTGCCGCCGCCAGCGGTGCAGCTGCGGAGCAGGCCGAGCACGTCGCGGACCGAGCGCCAGTCTTCGGGCGGAGCGGGCTGGTAGCCCCAGGAACCGTTGAAGGTCATGCAGGCTTCCCAGGCGCGGTCTCCTTCTTCGGCTTTGACATGTTCCTCGGGGGTTCCAAAATCGCCCGGGAGTTTTGCGCGGTTATTGATGATTATCTCGGGTTGGAGTTCGCCGGCCATATCGATCATTTCGCGGCTTTCCCAGGCTTCGGCGTCGGGCAGGGGCCAGGAGACGTCGAACCAGAGGATATCGATTTTGCCGTAGTTGCTCATCAGTTCCCGCACGCAGCCGTGGGTAAAATCGACGAAACGCCGTCGGGCTTTTTCATTTTTCTTACATCGAGCGCCGTCGGGGTGGTGCCAGTCCATGAGGGAGTAATAGAACCCGACTTTCAGGTCGAATTCGCGGCAGGCATCGACGTATTCCTGGACGAGGTCCCGCCCCGGTCCGTGCTGTGCCGCGTTGTAATCGGTCATATCGCTGTCCCACAGCAGGAACCCTTCGTGGTGTTTGGTTGTCATGACCATGTATTTCTGACCGGCTTTTTTGGCCAGTCGGGCCCATTCGCGCATGGGACGTGGTTTTGGTTTCCAGCTATCGACGAGCTTTTCGTATTCTTTCAGGGGGATACGTTCCCGGTTCATGACCCACTCGTGGCGTTCGAGCTGGGAGTAGAGTCCCCAGTGGATGAACATTCCAAAACGCGCATCGTGCCACCATTTCATGCGGCGGGCGCGATTTTTTTCCGTCTCTGACTTGCTGGCCATTATCATGTCTCCCGATGAGATGAAGCGAGCCGAAATGAACAGGGACCCATTTTAGCGCGGACGGGAGGTGTTGCAAATAGGAGAATTTTCTTCGCAACGATCAGGTGTGTGGAGAGGAGATTTTGGGGGAGAGACTTTTTCAAGCGGGAGTGGCTTCGATGAGCTTAAGGACGGAGTTGAAGAGGAAAGCACGACCAAGCAGGAAAAAGCCCATTGATAGCACGGCGGCTGCGGGAACGGTGATGAGCCACGAGGCGAAGATGTTGCGAGTCACTTTTTTGTCCACTGCCCCGAGTCCTCGGGCGAGACCGACTCCCAGGATTGCACCGACAAGTGTATGGGTGGTCGAGATGGGGAGACCGAGACGACTGCAGAGGAGGACCGTGGTGGTTGCTGCAACGTCCGCTGCGACGCCGCGAGAAGGGGTAATCTGAGTGATTTTTTCGCCCACGGTTCGCATCACGCGGTAGCCGTACATTGCGAGGCCAAGCGTGATTCCGCAACCTCCGAGAGCGAGTATCCAGAAAGGGACAGAAACCTTCATTTGGACGGTGCCGGACCGCACGATCTCAGCCACAGCGGCGATGGGGCCAACCGCGTTGGCGACATCGTTGGAACCGTGGGCGAAGGCCACGCAACAAGATGTTGCGATAACCAGGGGCGCGAAAATTTTTTCCACCTTTTCCAGTTGTTCGTGAAGTGGTCGGTTACCGTCCTGTCGCAGGAAGCGTTTGATCAGGTATTTCGAGAGCCAGGCGCAGAGCAGGCCGATAGCCAGGGATATGCCGATTGCTCTTGTGCCGGTGAGCCAATCGGCTTCCGAGAGGAGGTGTTTAAGGCCTTTGTAGAAGATGGCAAGTGTGACGGTGATACCTGTGAAGAAGACGATAATGGGGGCGAAACGTACCGCCGCTTTCACCGGTTTTCGCTGTCCCAGGATCGCCCAGCTGATGAGTTTGAAAAAGATAAAAGCCAAGATGCCGCCGGCCACCGGCGAGATGAACCAGCTGGCCACGATTTGTCCCATTTTGTCCCAATTTACGGCGCTCCAACCGGCAGCTGTGATTCCAAAGCCAGCGATGGCCCCTACGATGGAATGGGTCGTTGATACCGGCATGCTCATCCAGGTGGCGAGATTAAGCCAGAGAGCTGCCGCCAGAAGTGCCGCAGCCATCCCGATGGCCAGCAAGGCCGCCGCTTCGTGCGTTCCTTCAAGCCCAGGTATGTTGGTGAAACGCTCAGGACTGACGATTCCTTTTCGAACGGTATTCGTCACGTGTGACCCAACCAGCACCGCACCGGCGAACTCGCAGATGCCGGCGGCTATTATGGCTTTTTTGATGCTGATGGATTTAGACCCAACGGCATCGGCCATTGAGTTAGCGACATCGTTTGCGCCGATATTCCACGCCATGTAGAGGCCAAGCGCCGCCGTGATCAATACGATGATCCAGCCCATAGTTTCCTTTCGGGAAGTTCAGTCCGCGGGGAGGGTCAGCTTTTGGATATCATCATCCGAAGAAGCTCGCCGGTATTCTCGCCGGCATTAGCGATTTCGCTGAGGGTCTCCAGTATCTTTTCATAAAAGATAATTGTTATGGGGCCAAGTTCATCCTCCAGCTTGTACATCTCAATGCTGAGATGTCTTTGCATGCGATCGCATTTCCACTCTTCTTCTCCCAGCCCGGTGAGAGTTTCAAGGACGGACTGAGCTTGGGCTCCACTAAAAGATGTTTCGGCAAGAAAATCGAGCTCCTCGGCTGCGTCCATGAGGGTATCTCCCACCTGGATCACCTGATCCGCAAATTCGAGAAAATCCTGTTTGAGTTTTTCGTGTATTTTCGTGTTACGTATCACGAGGACCACAGCAAAATCCTCCACTGCATCTGCAACGGCGTCCTGTGAATGCAAAAACTGGTGGAGATCTTCGCGGTTAACAGGGAGGAAGTACCGCCGCGGCAGGTGCTCGCGGATGGCGTGTTTGATTTGATCGGCCTCGTATTCAAGTTTAGAGACTTCGTCCTGAAGCCGATGGATTTCCTCGTAATCCTCTTGGATAGTGGCTTCCAGGAGAGGTCGAATCAGTTCGACAGTTTCATGGACTTTCTGCGTGTGTTTGAGCAGAGGCCCGAAAGGTGATTCGCCGAAAAGTTCCGATATGAGGCTCATTGTCCCACCTCTGAAAAAGGAAGGTCGATCGCCCGTCGCTCGCCAGCACAGAAAAAGCGCAGATACCAGGGAAACATTGTAAGGAGGTTATCAGAGAACACTTTTAAGGTCAACTCGAGGGGGAGCACCGGACCTTCGCCGGGATTCTATGGGAAACGGACTTCTTGAGAAGTATGCCTGCACGCCGGTTAAGAGGGAGAGATTAAAGAGGCGGCGTCTCACTCTTTTTTCAGTTCGGAGACAACCTCTTTACCTGTCGAGTCAGTGCGAACGAACTGTTCGGAAATGGATATTCCGGATTCCCCTTTGACAGCTTCATCTTTGGCATTACGGGCAGCGGCCACGGTGTTCTCTGTGGTCTCGCCATTGAGAGGATAAGCGGCTATGCCAACGCCGATCTGGAACGAATCGAGGACTTTACCACCCGGAATTTGAATTGAGAAACTCGAAAGGGCTTCGACCACAGATTCAGCTACGGTTCGTGCTTCACGCCGATTCGTTTGAGGCAACATTGCTAGAAATTCATTTCCCCCAAGATGGCCGAGTGCGTCATATTGTCGCAGTTGCGAGGCGAGCAAAGAATAGGTTTCTTCTTGGATGGTATCTTGCACTTTTGCCCCATATTGCCCGCGGATATCTTCGAGATCAAGTAGCTCAAGGTACAGCAGACTCATGACCCCTCCGTGCCTGTCGATCCTCGCCTGCTCTTCGTCCAGTCGGGTTTTAAGATACATATAATCGTTGGTGCCGCTTGGTTCGGAAGCGCGGGCCATTTTTTCCAGTCGGATCGTGGCGGACCGATCCAATTTCTTTATCGTCATATCACTCAATTCATCCGAATGGCGCAGGGCATACCACGCTACGGCAATCAACCAGGTTGCTCCTGCGCTCAGGATAAGTTCTACCCCGGCCGGCCATACATAGAATTCGACGGCTGAAACGAGAGTCAACAGCGCGCAGAGGCCTGCGCCACCCAGGGCGATGAAACCGGCACGCCGGTAGCGTTCCATGCTATGTTGAACTTCAGGGGAAGTCTGCGATTTTTCTGAGGCCAAAGCGAACCCCTCGATTTCGAAAGTTTAGACAGTATATATAAGCGGTGCTGTATCCACAGCTGGCCGCTTAATACCCCGTATTCTGCTACGAGCAATACGGGTCGGTAAAGGACTGTTCGCGCCTAAAATCCACAGTTTCCGTTATTTTAGCGTATCGTTGCGTGCGGGGCAAAGTACCTGGGCTATTTTCCATCCCGGCTTCAGCAATAGTAAAAGGCCGTGCCGAATTGAGAGAACTGAGTTGTTCAAAAACGATGTATGCAGCACAGAGCATATTTGAGTATTGATTCTGCGTCTCACTATCCCTATGATAGATAATAATGTCTCGTGGCCTATAAACTCAATGTTGGGGCGGGGGTGCGTATGGCGCAAAAGATTCGTTTTAAAAACCACATGACATTTTTCCTGATTTCCCTCACCGTACACCTCATAATCTTTGGTGTTCTGGCCGTTTTAGGGGTTCTGCATGATCTGAGTGGTCTGCCTATTACGGCGATTCGAAATATACCGCAGCCAGTTGAGATTACCTCCGTAGAGGTTGAGCTTGATCCAAAAGCGTTTGTCGACGTTGACGATCGAAAAATGGCCGTCAATCTCAAACAGATTTACTCGAAGACAAAACGGGAACTTGGAGAACTTTCTAACGAAGAGAAAATGCGACGCCTCCGTCGGAAGATGAAGCAACTCGAACGGGTGCGTCCGAGGAGCATTGAGGCCATTGCCGGTGCCGTCGAGGCATGGAAAGGTATCGACAGTGATCGAGCATATGCTCCAAAAAAGGAAGCTGAAGGCAAATTCGACCCCGATTCCGCCTCACTCTACGATATCCGGCGGCTCCAAAAAAAGAACGGTGAGGTGGTATATGTCTTTATACTGGTTGACAGGGCAGGGCAAACGCTCACTAACGTCGTTAAGGAAGAAAACATGGCTCCGCGTGATTTGAGAGCCTACCAGATTTTCAAAATGGGCAGTGATAATCCCGCTTTGAGACGTCTGATTGAAACGACACGCAAGATCCACGCTTCGACATACACCACTCCGGCGCCCCAGAAGAACCGTACTTCATCGGCAACAGCTGAGGAGACCCAGGAGAAGAATGCTGAGAAAGGAAATGGGACACGTCTGGAGGGCGAAAAATAAGCTGTTGCCGTCATGTGCGCAGGCGGACGAAACGACGTTTCCCGATTTTTAGAATGTCGCCATTATGCACTGGAACGTCAGCATTTGTGTCGCTTATAACCTCCAGCGAGTCGGCGTCGCTTCCCAGGCTCACTCCCCCCTGCCCGATGAGCCGACGGGCCTGACTGTTTGAGTCAGCACATCCTGCGAGCCGGACGAGTTTTACCAGCCACAGGCGGCCGTCTTCCAGGTCTTCAGGTAAGAGTTCAATTTCCTTCATGTCGCTGGGTAGTTCTTTTTCCCGGAAGACTCTTTCGAACTCTTCGGCGGCTTCCCGGGCGCTTTCTTTGTCGAAATAACGCCGCACAATGGCAGCTGCCAGCGCAGCTTTGGCATCGCGGGGATGCGTCTCCGGAGAAAGCAGCTGTTCGATTCGTTCCATTGGCAAATCCGTGGTGAGGATGAAATACTTTTCCATCAGCTCATCCGGTATGCTCATCGCCTTTCCGTAGATTTTTGCAGGTTTTTCGTTAATGCCAATGTAGTTTCCTTTACTTTTTGACATCTTTTCGGTTCCGTCGAGCCCTTCCAGCAGTGGATTGGTGACGGCCACCTGCGGTTGCTGCCCCAATTGCCGTTGCAGGTTACGGCCCAGCAGAATGTTGAAAATTTGATCCGTTCCTCCCAATTCGACGTCAGCTTCAACCATAACTGAATCGTATGCCTGCATCATGGGATAGAGCAATTCGTGGAGTCCGACGGCCTGCCCTTCCTCGAGACGTTTCTGAAAATCGTCTCTTTCTAAACAGCGCGCGACAGTGAGGTTTCCAGCCAGCTGGATAACATCGCCGAGGTTCATTTTTGAGAACCAGTCTCCGTTTTGCACAATCTCGGCTTCTTCCAGGTCGACGATTTTGCCGACCTGATTGAGGTAAGTGCGGGCGTGCTGCATCACTTCTTCGTGGCTCAGCTGCGGGCGCATCGCGTTCTGCTGACTGGGATCGCCCACGGTTGCTGTATAGTCGCCGATGATAAGGACAGCGTGGTGTCCCAAATCCTGGAATGTCCTTAGCTTATGGAGAGGTACCGCGT
This sequence comes from Candidatus Brocadiia bacterium, assembly GCA_046538485.1. Taxonomy (GTDB): domain Bacteria; phylum Planctomycetota; class Brocadiia; order SM23-32; family SM23-32; genus JBKHIT01. The sequence continues at coordinate 6,985 of JBKHIT010000016.1, forward strand.
TGCCCACGTGAATATCGGGTGCGGTCGGGTCAAGCCCGAGTTTTACCCGCAGAGGTTTGCTGCTGTCGCAAGCGTTCTGGATCTTTTCTTTGAGCTCTTCCTCCGGCACGATGTCGGCAGCACCCCGCCGTATAAGGTTCATTTGTTCATCGAAACTTTCCATCATCTCTCCTGGTGGTAAAAACGGATTTTGCGGGGCAAAACCGGCGAGTTGTCTTATTTTAGTGGAAGTAAGCATAAAGGAAAAACGCCGCGAGCATTACTCCGTTGTGAAGCATGTGGAGAAAGATTGCCATCGCAAGGCTTCCACACGCTTCGAAGACCCACGTAAGCACCATGGCCAGGATGAAGAGGTGGGCCAGTCCGGCTGGGTAGGCATGAACTCCCGCGAATATGAGAGAAATCAGCGCAGCCGCCCGAAAGCTGCCGTAGCGACGCCGGGCCGGCAGGTACAGAAAACCGCGAAAAATAAGCTCTTCAACGATGGGCGCAAGAACGACGGCCGAGAAGCAGAACAGCGCCATATTCATGTGCTGTTTGTTTTGCTGGGCCATGAATAACCAGCGGACCACAAGCTGAGGCCTGGCCTGCCGGCCCAGAAGTTGCAGAACATTTGCCTGCACAATTTCCCATAGTATTAAAGCTCCGAGGCCAATCGCAATAGGCTTTATGCTCCGGCGGGCCAGCTCCCTGGCCGGGGTAATCTGAAGCCCGATATTTTTGACAAGCGTCTGCCAATTTCGAGTTCGGCTCCATAGAAATACGAAGCAGATGATCAGCACGGCGGTGTTACTGACGGCGAGTTCGAGGGGGATGCGGCCCGATTGGAGAGGTTCGAATGTCTGAAAGACGCGGCCGAAAAAAGCATGGATGGTGGCAAAGAGGATAAGAAGCATGAGGCCTTCAACCATGGACCAGGGAGGGCTCTCAAATGGCTGCCCCTTGCCCTTTTCTTTCTGGTTTTCGTTATTGATGGTCTCTGCCATGCGTGAAATTATTTAAAAAAGACGTGCACTTGCCGGGAACGCGGGCCATCAAATTCGCAGAAAAAAATGCCCTGCCACGTGCCAAGAGCCAGTTTCCCTCCCTCAATCGGGACGATCACCGATTGGCCCATGACGGAAGATTTGATATGCGCTGCGCTGTTACCTTCGGCGTGGGCATAATTATCGCTTAAAGGGATTATTTTGTTCAATTCTTTCAGTAGATCTTTTTTTACAGATGGATCGGCATTTTCGTTGATTGTGATCCCTGCGGTTGTGTGGGGCACGTACACGCAGCAAAAGCCTTCCTCAATATCGCTATCTCCGGCGAGAGAGGAGATGCGGCCCGTCAGGTCGAGAAGTTCGATCTGAGCCCCGGTCCTCACATCGAGTGTTTCCATGAGTGGTACCTCCAGTGGTTTTCTTGTGAGCAGGCGGCCCGGGGACAATGTCCGGGAAATGTGGAATGTATCAGAAGAACTGCGCCCTATCAACTAGCCTCTGTCTGAGAATGCGGTCGTCGGACCGAGAGCGAGCGAATTTGCGGATGGCGCGGACGCCGAAGCAGGCCTATCCAGTGGAGATAAGCCGATACAGGCGGACAAAGCCAGCCGCAAATGCAGCCGCTCGAATCCAGATCCGTATTTTCGGACAGAGCCTAATGTCGGGGAGGTGTTGCGACCGGAGGGGTAACATGTGACGAATGGTTAGCCGGGGGTGAGTGAGAGTTTCGCGGTCCGACCAAGGGGGATCGACCGTTGGTTTGGTCGCCCCCTTAAAGCCGGCCGCTTATGCGAATGCCGCTGAGGGCGGAACCGGAGTTGCCGGCCCCGTCACGAATTTGTATCAGCGGCTTGCTGCTTCAAGCGGTAGTGAATCGTCAATGTCAGTCTGGGCCTCGAGTTCACTGATTCTGTTTTCGAGTTTTTGAATTTTTCCTTTTTGCCCGGCCAGTGCGATGCCGACGAACAGAGCAGCAGCAATTATTATGGCCCCGATTATAAAGTGTGAAGAAACGGTTTTTTCTGTTTCTTCCTCCAGCTCGACGGCCGTTTCTTCCAGATCCTCTGGCTTGCCTCCGGGTTTCGGTAGAGTGGGAGTGTAGGAGTAAGAAGGCTCTGAGGTCTCCGATTTTTTATCGCTTTCACTCGTTTCCGGCTCTTCGTGTGCCGCAGCCAGGATGGAATCGAGCAGATCGGCCATGGTATCTTCTTCGTCTTGGAGGGGTTTTTCGGATTTTTTTTCTGTTTTATGGTCGATCTCAGGAGGCTGGATTTCCTGCTTTTCTTCTTTTTCGGGTTTCGTGTAATTGCCGCCGAGGGTGACGACTTTATGCTCTTTGGGCTGAACTTCCTGGACTTCTTCTTCGTTCTTTTCTTCTTTCTCTTTCATTTCACTGTCCGCTGGAGGAGGAGGGGGCGGGAGATTCACAACTTTTGAGCTTGTTTCTTCACTTTGTTTTTCTGTTTCCTTTTCTTCCTTTTCAGCCTCTATTTCTTCTTTAGTTTCGGTAGGGGAGTTTTGTTCTTCAGAGGAATCATGGTTTCCTTTCTTTTTTTCTTGTGTCACAGGTGTTTGAACTTTCGCCTCGCGCATTTCCTCCTCTTCTTCGGGAAGTTCCGGCTCATTTGGTGGTATCTCGCCCACGATTTGTCCGGTCTCTTCTTGTTGTCTGCGAAACGCCCAAAGTTGTCGAGGTGTAAGGCGTTCTTTCCTTTCCTGATAGTCGGAGTTTGCCTGGCGTCCGACTGTCTCTTCTTCACGTGCTTCCGAATCTCCCATACTGCCTCCGGCATACTAGTTTATTGTGTTATCCTTTAGAGTCATTCACAGGTTATTCACCCGGCCCTGGCCAGCTCGGTAGTTTTGGCGGTTTCGGGCAAGGGCGGAGTGCTCTCATCTTCGATTGGTATATCTACCCATTCCCCTGCCATTGCCACGACTTCACGCGCGAGGGACCGATAGTCTTCTGTACCGTAGCACTCCGAATCATACAGCGTTATGGGGAGCCCAAAACTTGGCGCTTCGGCAAGGCGCACGTTTTTTCGCACGACGGTGTCGAAGACTTTTTTCCCGAAGTGCTTCTGGATGTCCTGCAGCACTTCAATGGCCAGGGAAGTTCGGACATCGAACATCGAGGCGATTATGCCCGAAACCCGGACGCTGGATTTAAGGGAGGACTGGACAAGTTTTACCGTCCGCATCAGTCTTCCCAGTCCCTGAAGCGCGAAAAATTCCGTCTGCAAGGGAATAAATATTTCGTCTACCGCACACATGCTATTGAGCGTAAGAAGCCCGAGGGACGGGGGGCAATCGATTACAAGATAATCGAAGTTATCTTCAAGCCTTTTTAGGACACGAGCTAAGCATCTTTCGCGGCCGAGAGTTTCGGTTGAAAGCTCAACTTCTAACCCCGCCAGGTCGATATTTGAGGGGATGACTTTCAGGTTGTCCAATGGAGTATCACGCATGGTTTCTTCGAGGGAATCTTCACGGCGTATGAGGGTATAGACGGAGGCTTCATCGCGATCGATGTCCGCGCCGAGATGGATAGAAAGGTTCGCCTGTGGGTCCATGTCGACGAGCACAACATTTTTGCCCAGTTCCGCAATACACGCCCCCAGGTTGGCGGCGGTTGTTGTCTTTCCGACCCCTCCTTTTTGATTGGAAATCGCGATACTTCTCATATTTCCTCTAACTTTTAGCCTAATGTGAAAGTCATCGCTCTTGGGTGCCAGATGTGGCGCCTGTTATATAAAACCGGGAGATATATGGCAGTTTCAAGCATGTAGTGTTGAAAACACCCGTCCTTTTCCGCTATCGTATAAGTCGCCGAAGAAAGTGTCTTCGGGGGCATTTGTGCGGGCCCCAATCAGGTGGACTTAAGTCGCTGTTTAATAACACTTTATGTTAAGGGCGTGCATAATGAGAAGTTTTGTTGGCGGGACCGGCTGGACCCGTCGGAAAAAGATTTTCTTTTGATTGTCCAGAGAATAATATGGCAAAAAAATCCGGCACATCTGAGCGAAAGCGCCTTTCAGCGGACGATCTCGCCAAACAGCAGCGTGAGATCAGTGTCAGCGAATTTTTCAGCAAGAACAGACACCTGCTTGGATTTGATAATCCCAAGCGGGCCCTGCTGACAACGGTCAAGGAAGCCGTGGACAACGCGCTTGATGCGTGTGAGGATGCGGGGGTTCTGCCTGATATCGTGGTTAAGATTGAATCCGTCGGCAAGCGCGATGATCGCTACAAGGTAATTGTGGAAGATAACGGTCCGGGTATCGCCAAGGAGCAGGTGGCTAAAATATTTGGGAAACTCCTGTACGGAAGCAAATTTCACCGTTTGAAAATGAGCCGCGGACAGCAGGGAATCGGAATCAGTGCGGCCGGTATGTACGGCCAGATGACAACGGGTAAACCGGTGGAAATTCTTTCGAAAACCAGGGCCGAAGGACCGGCAAACTTTTTCCGGGTTGTGCTTGATACAAAAAAGAATGAACCGAAAATCGCAAAAGAAGATACCGTCCAGTGGAACGGCCATGCCGGCACCTCTGTGCAGATCGAACTCGAGGGGACATACCAGCGAGGAAAGTGGAGTCCCGAAGAGTATATTCGCCATACAGTGATCGCCAATCCACACGTTTCTTTAACGTTCATCGAACCCGACGGAAAAGAACATCATTTCGAGAGAGCTGTCGAAGTCCTGCCTGACGAGCCGGAAGCAATTAAGCCCCATCCGCATGGTATCGAGCTCGGCACGCTCATTCAGATGCTCCAGCAAACGAAATGTCGGAAACTGCAGACGTGCCTGCGGGAAGATTTCTGCCGGGTGAGCAAACGTAGAGCTCTGGAGATCTGTGAAAAAGCCGATGTTTATGAAAATGCTCGTCCAAAACGCATCGCGAGGCAGGAAGCCGAAAGCCTGCTGGCTGCGATTCGCGATACGGACCTTATGAACCCCCCTATGAACTGTATCGCACCTATCGGCGAAGAACAGATCCTTGCCGGTATGCAGAACCAGGTGGAAGCGGATTTCTACGAGACTGTTACCCGTAAGCCTTCCGTTTACAGGGGCATACCGTTTTTGATTGAAGCGGGAATCGCTTACGGCGGAGAACTCCGGAAGGACAAAGCGGCAAAAATTATGCGGTTTGCCAACCGGGTCCCTCTCCTGTATCGGGCTGGCTCGGGGGCAATCAGAGAGGCTGTTTGCGGGTTGAACTGGCGACAATACAAAATCGACCAGCCTTCTGGGTCAGGTCCCGTCGGACCTATGCTCGTCATGGTCCATATGGCCAGCCCCTGGGTGCCGTTCACCAGTGAGAGCAAAGAAGCCGTCGCAACTTACCCCGAAATCGTCAAAGAAATAACTCTTGCCCTTCAGGAAGCCGCGCGTAAACTGCGTCGATTCGTCAATAAACGCCATAAAAAGCGCGAGGAAAAGCGAAAACGGAAATATATCGAGAATTACATTCCCCACATTGGTGAGGCTCTGCAGGAAATACTCGAGTTCAGCGATAAGGAAAAAGATAACCTGATTGACAGCCTCACGGGTATTCTTAAACGAAGCCGCAAAGGTTGAGTGTTTCGCCTGTCAGATACACCGGTAGCCATTCATGAGAACGGGGATTCTGTCCCACTATCTCAATCACACTGGGCAGCAATTGTGATAGATCACAGGATTCATTCAACCTCATAAACGACTTCCGGGATGCGACTCGTTCCCATTGCTTGAAAAAGCAGTCGGGCCATCGAATGAGGTTTTATGCCCACGTCGGCCAGGGGGATTTTCAACTCAATGCCTCGGCCCTGATACGCCACCCATCCCGTATCATCCGCGCTGTTCCGCTGTGAACCGGCGAGTTTTCGAAACTTCACCCCCGTCTCCCGCACAGACTCGGGTTTTTCAAGGTAACAGATAAGGTTTGTTCTTCCCGATGCCGCTCTACGCCGAGCCATCAAAACCAGCTGTTTTTCAATCCCCATGTAGTCCCGCTGAGCTTTCCCCGAGAGCCCGGTGGACAGGTCATTATCGGCGTCGAACTGAATCTGGCCGAGTATTGCTGTACCGCTATTATTTTTGATTACATCCCCGATGTTGTACGAGGCGACGATGTAGATGTGTAGATTTTCGCCATCGTGCGCCACCTGAACCGACTGCCACTCGCGTTGCTTCGATCTCTCCCCGCCCCCGTCTGAAAGAATTTGTCTTTGCACCCCTTTCAGTTCGGTCGGTTGACCGTCGATTTTTGAGGATCCCGGAGCTATCTTCGCGATGACATCAGGAGCGGCAAGATTTTGTTTTTGCTGTTCGTATTGTTCGTACTGTTCCTGGCCGAGCTGAATAGCCCATACTATCACGCCGATCAATATTATAGCCACAACGATTTTTGCGATTGTTGCTGGCTTCATGCTTTACCCCTCTCAGGCAAAAGTAAGCTTCTCCCGGGCCACTTTGTGCCTCTTTCAAATCACTGTCAAGTCTGCAAATAGGCTACCTGAACGATCCAGGCTGGTCAAGCGGGTTACCAGCTCCTGAAATGATCCTCAGGTTTTTCCTGTTAGCGGGATATATGGTCCGTTCCATTTGATTTTGTGGGTTCAGCCGGTCGTCGGTGGTTCAGATGCAAGGTGCAGTGAGAAGTTCGACCCAAGTGGGTCCACGCCGAACTGCAACGCCGCAGATGGGCCGCCGCCGTCCGGCCCGTAGGGAGCAATTCTGCCGGGTCATTTCTTCGTTGCGGCTTCGCAGGGACCCGTCTGGGTCACCTTTGGCGCCGCGCCTCGAACTGACCTCGGCAGAATTGCTCTGAACCCACAAGATCAAATGGAACGGACCAATAGTCCCAGAAAGAGCTGGCTATCTGTCACGCAGTTTCATGTAGAATTCGTTGTAATAAAGTGCACTTTCTACAGGTACGTTAGGGGGAATGTGCCCACTGCAACACATGAAGTAACCGGGGCAGTCCTTTCCAAGGTTCATACATCTCTCAACTTCCTCCCGGATGGCGTCTCTGTCGCCAAACGTAAGGACGCGGGAGTCGGCGTTTCCGATGATGGCGTGAGTCTGCCCGTACTGGCGGCAGATGTATTCGAGGTCCGTAAAAATTTCGAACCAGAAGCCCGTGTTGCCGCAAGCGGCGATATCCTCAACGAATTCCGTGTAGTCTCCGTCGCAGATGAAAATGATGTGCTTGCCCGCCTCACGCAGCGGGGCCCAGTAGCGCCGGATGTTGGGGAATACGTATTTTCGGTACCATTCCGGGTTGATGAACGCGCCTTCAGTCCAGACCATATCGTCGTGACTGTATATGACAGGCGCGATGGAATCCGCGGCGGCATTGTAGTACTGCTGCATCCAGCCAGCCCAGCGGTTGAGCACCTCCCCGAACCCTTCGGGGTCGGTGCCCGCCGCGAGTAGCAAGAGATCCCAGCCAAATACCGCTATCATCCCGGACATAAGAGAAATGTAGATGCCTGTGGTGTTGACAGTGTTGGGGTAAAGTTCGCAACGCTCGTGGTAGTGTTCATTAAAGCGCCGCACCAATTCGTCGTGGTCTTTTTCGCCGTAGAACTGCCACGGGTCAAATTCAAGAACCTGTTCGGGGCTTTCAAAAAGGGATTCAATGCGGCCATCAAAATCGCGCCCTTCTTCGGCGTACTCGGCATGACCCATTCGGGTAAATTTTTCGCCAAGCTCGTTGTAGCTTATAAGCGCACCGAAATTGATTCCGTAATCCCATGCTTCCATGAACGCGCGGGCGGCCCGGTTGCGTTCTTCAATGGAACTTTTTGGCCCCACGTTCATTCCCGTCACTTCCCGGACGAGCTGAAAATGGTAATGCGCGGCGCTCGGTTCGAATCGGGGAACACGCGGCGGCATCTCAAGGTTCAGGGCGGCCTGGCCGTCTTCGTAGGACAATGTTTGTTTTCTCCGGAGTTTGCGGAACTGATAGGTCCTGTAGGTCGGGGTTTTCCCGGCGTTTCTGGCATCGGTTGCGTTCTGCAATCCGCGAACGCACAATCCGTTCGCGGATGCCGCCACCTTTCAAGAAAGCATTTTCAAGGCTTTTGATCTGCCGGTCAAGCAGGTCGTTGGCCTGATGGATGAGACAGATGAGTATGTTGGCAACCGTTTCGGGGGAGCGTTGTTCGATATAGGTTTCATTATCCGCATAGGCGAGTTTTCTCGCGGCTTTCGCCGGGCGGCTGTCTTTTTGCCACAGGTCCAGGCCCCGAATAGCAAGGAAATTATGGTAATCCCTGAGCGGTTCCTCAAGACGGGCTTGTGCAACGCCCACCAGCTCTATTTCTGTTCCTCTGGACGTCCCCGAAGCCATGCAACCTTCCGCGATATTTTGTTTCCCCGACCGGGCGGCCTGGACCATTTGGTCGACGGTCCGGTCGCGCTTGTTCAGGAACCTTTCGCAGAAACAGACCGTTCCCTGGTAGATAATGTCCGCTTTTTGGTAAGAGATCCCGGTAGCCATCGTGAGGGGGGATGAATTTATTGCGTGCTTCAGTCATGTTTAAGCTAATCCCCAAAAAAGTGCAAAGGAGGGTCCGATAGGACCTATGCGACTTATACGACCCATAAGACCTATACCCTTGCTCAGCACGCGCAATTTTGCCGACGGGTCGTTTCGTCTGTCAAAGACAGCGCTGGTGTGTGAGCGGTGTTGACTTCACTCCGGGTCTCGGATAGCATCGTGAGGAGAGGAATGGAAGGCGTTTATGTTTTTCCCGCCATGTCCGCGAACCACTTCTTTTGGATATAGCAGCAAGGAGGTGCCTGATGCGAACCGCCAAACAACTTTCGGTGTTCCTGGAAAATAAGCCCGGGACACTCGCTATGATGTGTGATCAGCTCGCGGCCCGCGAAATCAACATTCTTGCAATGAGTGTCGGCGACACCGTCGATTATGCTGTGGTCCGATTGGTCGTCAACAAACCCGATGAAGCCGCCCACCTTCTGGGGGAAGCGGGCACGTTGGTGGTGGAGAACGAAGTTGTCCTCGCGGATCTTCCGCATCAGATTGGTTCCCTCGGGGAAATGGCCAAACGGCTGAGCGATGCGGGAGTAAATGTCGAGTATGCTTATTGCACGGCGGCAGAAACTCAGGAGAATGCCGTTATCGTTTTTCGCGTCAAAGATACGGAGGCCGCAATTTCGGCGCTCTCCTGAGGGGGATCGCCGGTGATCATCGATGCGAATTCTGCTTACCAATGATGATGGAGTGGGTGCCGATAGCCTGTGGGCCATTGCCAACGAACTTGAGTCTCTTGGTGAATTGCTAATAGTCGCGCCGCAGCAACAACAGAGCGGTATGGGCCATGCTATTACTTACCGCACCCCGATTTCAGCTGAAATTATTCGCAGGAATGGTAATCAGACGGCCTATGCTGTGAGCGGCACGCCTGCAGATTGTGTGAAATTCGGATTGCTGGAACTTGTGGAACAGCCGCCCGACCTGATTGTCAGCGGCATCAACCTCGGCTTGAATGTTGGCTGCAACGTTTTTTACAGCGGGACGCTGGCGGCGGCTATCGAAGGAGCGCTCTATCAGACTCCTTCTTTTGCCGTTTCGGTCCCGTTTGAAGCCGGTGAAAAACTGGCCGAATATGCCCAGCAGGCGCTTCGGACGATCAAGTATGTGCACGCCAATAGTGTGATTCCCGATCAGCCGATTGCGTGGAACGTGAATCTATCACTCCTTGATGAACCAGAGCCCGAGATTGTTTTTACGCATCACTGGACGGGCGCTTTCCATGAACGCTATATCCGGAGTGAATCAGAGGAGGGCGATCTCTTTCAGCTTGATCTGCCCTGGGAAGAACAAAATATTCCCGGAAACGGCTGTGATGTACACGTGCTCCAGGATGGCAAAATTTCGGTGACTCCAATGCGCCCGTCTCTTACCGATCATGATTTTCTCCGGGAATTGGGTATAGTTGAAAAAGAGGGGTCGGAGTAGGCGGCAACAATAAAATTCGAGAACTTGCTGTAAAAACTGAGGAGGATACGTTTCAATGCTCGCCCAAACGCCCCCGATGGGCTGGAATAGCTGGAATACATTTGGTTCTGAAGTCAATGAGCAAATCGTGCGCGAAACGGCCGACGCTTTTGTTGATACCGGGCTCAAGGACGCGGGGTACGAATACGTGGTCGTTGATGATTTCTGGGAAGCTCCCGAGCGAGGTCCCGACGAGCGTCTCCACTGGGACGAATCGCGGTTCCCCGAGGGGATTCCGGCTCTGGCGGACTATGTTCACAGCAAAGGTCTTAAATTTGGGATCTACTCATGTGCCGGCACCCATACATGCGGCGTCAAACCAGCCAGTTTCGGCTATGAAGAAACAGACGCTCAAACGTTCGCGGAATGGGGTGTGGATTTTCTCAAGTACGATTTCTGTTACGCCCCGCTCGGCGTGAAAGGACAGAAACACTACGAACGTATGGGACAGGCCCTGCGAGCGACCGGCCGGCCCATTCTGTTCAGCGTCTGCGAATGGGGATCCATGAATCCATGGAACTGGGGCTCTTCCCTCGCGGGAGCACACATGTGGCGAACAACCGGCGATATCAATGATAGCTGGGAATCCATGGCGAATATCGGGTTTGAACAACAAAAAAACCTCGAGCGCTTTGCCGGACCCGGACACTGGAACGACCCGGACATGCTGATTGTTGGGATGCACAGTAAAGGCAATGTGGCCAGAGGGGGTTGTACAGACGAGGAGTACAGGACTCATTTCAGCCTCTGGTGCATGCTGGCCGCGCCCCTGATGATTGGCTGCGATGTCAGAAATATGAACGATGCTACCACACGCACACTTATGGCCCCTGAAGTAATCGCCGTTGACCAGGATCCGCTCGGACGTCAGGGTTATTCCCTCGGTGACGATGGTGGAATCAGTGAAGTGTGGAAAAAACCACTGGCAGACGGGTCTGTTGCGGTCGGGCTTTTCAATCGACATGAGAACCATACCCGCATGGTTCCCCTCTCGTGGGACGCTATCGGAATTCACGACCGACGTCCATGTGTCGTGCGGGATCTGTGGCGTGAGGAAGACCTCGGCGAATTCACCCGGTGCTATTCGTCCATTGTCGAACCGCATGATTGCAAAATCCTGCGAATCATACCGCAGCAGTAAAACCACGGCAGAGAAAGTTCAGTCAGGGAGGATCAGAACGGTGAAAATCCGGTGCGTCGGGGATTTCGCGCTGTTTACACTGTTTGTTGCTGTCGTCTGGTTGTCGCGGGTGGCTTCGGCCGGTGGCCAGATGCGACCTTTGCCTCCGCCAAAGTGGGACGGGCCTCGCTATGAAATTAAAGGGCTGGAAGGCAAAAAAGTCTGCACCGTCGGATATCCAGAGAAGGAATCAGGCACGCTCCAGTTCAGAAGCGAGAAAGCGTTTTCGCCGGGTCTGTATCGCTTAAAGTTGCGTATTCGCCCCTCACATGTCAGTGATGCTATCGCCTGGAATGGTGCCCTGAAAGTTCGATGCCGCACCGGGATGGTTTTGACTCCGTCCAGCTGGAGAGGCTTCCGTTTTGCCAGAGAGAACGAGCCGGAAGTGAAGACGGTCGATATCGTTCTGAATCGGGAAACGCCCCTTGAGATCGAGCTGGTTGCCAGCATCGGTGCCGACGTTTTTGCGCAGGCCGAGGCCCGTAAACAGGTTAAGGATGGTGCTGTGACACCGGACGCCACGCTGCTCGGGGATGAAGATGAAGAAAGCGCAGATGTGGGCCTGACTTTGAAACTTGACCGGGCTGCGAGTTTCTACTACGTGCTGGAACAGGCGGAAATACAGAGCGTCAGCCCGACGGCCTATGTTAAAGAGGTTAACGTTGACAAAGTCCGCTACGAGTCTGGTGATAAGCTGAAAGGGGAAGTGGACATTGTTGCGTTCAATGCCGGTGCTCGCGGGAAACTTCAACTGTTTTTTGAGCATGGAGTCCAAAATCGGACTCTTGCGAAGGAGATCGACCTTAAGCTCGATCAAGGCAGCCGACGGGTCTCCGTTGAACTTCCGCTTCCGGATCGCAAACTCGGACACGCTCTTGTGGCCCGATTTATCCCCGCTGAGGGGGCTCTTGCGTACGAGAATGCCGAGTATTTTAACATTGCCGACAATTTTTATCGCGTGGCAATCCATTTTGGCAATCCGATTCACCGGCAGACGTTTCGGAGCGAAGAAGCGATGCGGGGTGGTATCGAGAAAGCGGTCCGATCTTACGCCAACTGCCGTGAAATCTTTTTCTGGGCCGAAGAGGATATGGTGGAGATGAGCCCGGAGTCGGATTACTGGTTTTCGGGCCAGACCACTTACCACATGAGCAAAGAAGGTCTCAAACGGTGGATTGATATTGCCCATGAATATGGCGTAGGGGTCGCGACGTATGGCAAGTTTATCATGTCGGGGTATCTCGGCTGGAAAACCGCTTATGATCATCCTTTCTACCACAAGAAACAGTATTCCTTTCCGCTCGGAATGTGGGAAGGTGTGAATGTCGCAGCCCTGGACAGGTTTAAAAATAAAGAATTCGCGGGTTCTCCGCCCGTTACAGAAGGTCTTTTTGGCAGAAACTACGCCGGTCTTCCATTCATGCCGATAAACCCCGATCCGGTACCCCATAACGTCCGCCGGGCCGCCGAAGAGGTCAACCGCTCGATCGAGATGTTTGGCTGGGATGGGATTCGCTGGGACGGTCATCCGAAAGGCGCCGGTTCATGGGGAAATTCCTGCGGTGGTGTTCGGAACAAGAAATACAGCTATACGGGACATCGCAAGACGCAGACTCTCGTGCGTTATTTCAAGGATATTGTCGCCAGCAAGCATCCGGGATCTCAGCACGGGTACAACTACCTGCACACTCAGGGAGAGCCGTTTTATGAATGGGCGTATGAAGATTTCGAGCTGCAGGAACTCTGCCGTGGCGGCGGGTTGCTCATGAACGAGTCGATCCGTAAGAGCCACGGTCACACTTTCGAGTGGATGGCGCGCAACCTCCAGGTCGAAGGTGATCTTGCCCGAGAAAGGGGAGGCTTGCTGCTCGGAATCTCGTGCGATCACGTCAGCGACCGGGACACGTTTATTGAGTCGATTCTCTGGTTCGCCGCGGGTTGCCGGCCGTACAGCGGAGCGGGGGAGAACCGCATCCTGAACCGTTACGCCACCCGGTTTTCGAAATATGTTTTCGATGAAACAATGACGCGTCTTGCCGGGCCGGGAAAAGTGTTGAGGCCAGCGCAAAAAACGCAGCTCTGGTGGACGCCGTTCGTTTACGAAACCCGACGCCATGGCGAGAGCTCTCAGCTCGTCGTCAACCTCCTCAATCTGCCGCGCAAGGATAAAGTCGGGGAGAAATCCGAACCGCTTAGGCTTTGTCCCGGCACGGATCCGTTTGCTTTTCAGACTACTCTTCCCGAGAGCTATCGCGTAAGTGCCGCTCATCTGATTGATCCGTTCACGCTGAGGCGAACTGAAATTGGACTGCGGGGAAAACGGCTTGAAATCCCGTCGGTTGCCATCTGGCGGGTGCTCGTGCTGGATTTAAAATCAGACGAAGAATCGCCGACTTTGGGCGAATTGTTTGGTCCACCCCGCACGGTCGGCGTGAAACGGGAAAACCTGAAGGTAGAACGACGCAGGCCGCTGACTCTCGATCCCGAAGCATCGGAAGAAGAGGTTTACCATGCCTGGAAGAAACGTTTTCCCGGCCCTGAAAATCTCTGGTGGGAGGAAAAGAAAAAATACCGTGAGATGTCTGCGGAAAAACGAAATCAAGCGCTGTGTGAAGTGCGAAAACCCATCGAACATTATCTGAAAAGCTATCCCTACGGCGTCAAACTGCCTGCCGACCTGAAAATGAAAGAGGATCCCCCGGAGTTCGGGAACATGGCACCTCTACGGAATGGTATTACCGATATCTTTTACGGCCGTGGCGCGATGGATTACCGGTGGGGTTTGTACGGCGCTTTCGCGCACGTGGACCGGGTTCGTATTCATGAAGCGCGGCTGAAATGCCCCCACGGTGGCAAACGATTTGACCTCCGGGAGAACGTATCCGCGCGGGAACTGCCACGCTACGATGTCTTATGCTACGCGGATCTTCCCCATGCCGCGATCGGCGTCCGACAGAGCTACGCGCTTGTTCCCTATGTTCGTGCCGGAGGCGGGGTTCTGTTCCTGGGCGGAGAATATTCGTTCGGGAAAGGCCGTTACGCCCACACCGTGCTTGACCGGAAGATTTTGCCCGTCATCTCCATTCGGCCGCGTGATAACCGTTACGTTCGGGAAGCCCTCCATCTCGAACCGGGTAAGGATTTCGGTGAACTCGGGGTGGAGTGTGATTTCAGCGCCGAGCCGGCCTTCTGGGCCTGGAACGAAGTGGCCTTGAGGCCGGATTCCAATGTCAAAGTCTTCCTCAAAGCCGGCAACCGGCCGATTCTTGTGGGCTGGCAAAAAGGCGAGGGCCGGGTGGCCTGCCTGATGGCGATGCATCGGGGACATTCCAACCCGGAAGCAACAGCTTTTTTTGAATGGAACGACTGGCCGAGTCTTCTTGGCGCTGTTCTGCGCTGGCTTTCACCAAAAGCGTCGGTGGTGCGGGAACGTGAAGTCGATTTTGACCGGTCGAAGATTGCCGATTTGAAAGACGAACTCGAGGGAGATGTTATGGAGGATCTGATGGGTGTGGGGGACGAGGACAGCGGGGACGGCGGCCTGACGCTGGGCGGCACCGACGGTGGTTCGGAGGAGTCGAGCAGAACTGCGAAAGCGCTTTCTCAGCAAGAACTTGCGGCCCGCGTATCGCTTCTCAGGAAGCTGCTCAAGAGGGACGATCCGGAGATTCTTGGTTTAGTCGCCGATCAACTCGCGATGGTGGGCAACCTGCCCGATGAACTTCGGTTCAGCATGGCTCTGGCTGCCTGTCGACTCAAAACTGATATGCTCGAACAGAAGGCCCGCCAGTGCGTCCAAAAAACCGATCTTACGATACGAGGTTACGGGTACATGTTGCTCGCCGCATCGGGTTCCGAGGACTTCCCTGAGCTGTTCGACGAACAGGGTAACGCCCCTGAGATTGACCCCGCGAAGCGCCGGCGATATCTTGCGATGGCCGTCCCGTTTTATCCGGAAAAGGATCTGATGGCAGAGGCTCGGGATCGTATTGAAAGCTGGAACCGGACCGAGCAGAAGGTGAAACGACGTTACACGGGGGGAGAAGGCTTTTCAATGGCGGCTCCTGAGGTGCCGTGTCTCGATTCTGAAAGTCTGTTTCGTCGTGTCGGTTGGCTCGCGTACGCTGCCCGTTGGGATACCGAGGAATACGCCGCCCAGTTTGCGCGCGAGTGGGCAATGCTCGGACAGTATCGTGACCTGTGCGATCGGACATCGTCTAACCTGTGGGAAGCTCTCGCCCAGGGGCCTTCGGGGCCGGATGACAGGGCTCGTGTGCGGCGCCGGACTGCTGAGTTAAGGCGCTTTAAAGCTCTGCTCTGCCAGCTTCAACGGGCCACACGTCCGCGTCTGGATTCGGTTCTGGAAGCTCGGCCGGAGCTGGTGGCCCGGGGGCTGGCCGGAGGACGGTTCCTCAAGGAGGTAAAACAGACAATCAACCTTCTGGGTGATATTCCGGCGGGGGAAGCTCTCCCGATACTACGGATCGTTCGAGAGGCCGAACAGCCTTTGCTGGCGGGGTTTGCTCAAACGCGGCTGAAGGAGGCGGGACCGTAACGGGACGGGCAGACTTTTTTCACCACTCCTTTTTTTTGGGGACGTTCGGTCTTCGCTCGGGATTGTTCCGCCATGGGTCGGGCTTGTCGCGGGGAGGAGGGGGGAGCAATTCTTTCAGGTTCCAGACCTTGATTGTCCCTGAGGTTTCGCCGGCCGTTGCCAGAAGACGTCCGTCGGGGGTAAAGGCAAACGCGGCGACATTATGTCCGGGTTCCCAATCGGCCAGCCTGTCCATTCGTTTGATGTCTCGCAGTTCGACGACGCTCCCGCGGTCGGAGCGCACGCCCGCCGAAGCGAGAAGGTGCCTGTCGGGGCTGAACGCCACATACACCGGTTCGTCATGTTCGTAAGAGACGGGCGTCGAGATAAGAGCACCCTTTCGGGGATCCCAGATCTTTACAGAGCCATCGAGAGATCCGCTTGCCAGCCGGGAACTTTCTGGATGGAAGCTGAGTGAAGTCACGTCAGTGCGATGATGTTTCATGTACTCTTTGAGGCGGGAGTTTTCGAGGTCCCAGATGGCAATTCGATCTCCTTCTGTTCCGGCCGCCAGCCGACCGTCAGGAGAGACCGCCAGAGTGCGTCCGTCGAGACGGCCTTTCCCAACAGGTTTCGGCCGCGACTCGCGGATATTCAGCCAGCTGAGGGCGCCATCCCGGCCGAAAAGCAAAGCTTCGCCCCTGTTTTCGTAGCACAAGCTTTTCCCTTTGGACTGGAAAGACCACTCGCGGAGCGATTTCCCGGAGTCGCCGTCCCGGAGCCTGATAGTTGTGTTTCTTGCTTTTGGGTTGGAAGTCAGGGTTGCGAAGCGGTCATTGCGTGGGTTGATATCGAATCCCTGGAGTGGTTTTGGAAAAGGGCCTATCTCAAACACCTTATCCCCTGTGTCGATATTCCATTTTTGGACAACGCTTTTTTTGAAATCTGCGTGGAAAAGGTGGACGCTGTCGTTGCTGAACTTGAGAGCGACGCTCCCTCCACCTGGCAGTCCAGTTCGGATTATTCTCCTGCAGCCGTGGGGCATGTCTTCCGGGCTTTGAGTATCCTGCGGCGTTTCACCGAAAAGTGTTATTTCCGGAAGAGGGCCCTGATCGGGATCCGTGCCATAGGTCCAGAGACATAGTTCTGTATCCCGCACATCGACCAGATAAGTACCTTTTTGGCTGAAAGCGATGGGCCCATCGTGATCCGGAAGGTCTCTTACCAGGTCTGCGGTGGAGGGATCCCAGATCTTGAGTCCGCCGTCGTTGCCGGCCGCGGCCAGGTATTTCCCATCGGGGCTCAGGGAAATCCAGCGGGCGGGACGGTCTTCGTCATCGATGAGACGGTAGTTTTTTGCCCCTCGGCTTCGGGCCCACAGTTTCCCAGTTTTTGTGCTGAAGGCTACGGTTTTTGAAGAGTGTTCGAGAGCGATACAGACAACTGGCGAGTTGCACTCATGTTCGCTGAGGATGTTTCCGGAGGAGACGTCGCGGAACTTCACCTTTCCGTCCTCGCCACCGGTCACGATAATTCTTCCGTCATGACTGAAAGCAAGGGATCGCACGGTTCCTTCGTGGCCGTGCAGGAGACGCGGACGGTTTCGGGCGCCCAGATTCAACAGCTCCACGGTGCCGCGGGAACCAGCAATGGCCAGCCACTTCGATTCAGGGCGGAACGCGAGGTCGGCGACGGGTTGTGGTTCTCTGGTAAGAGTTTCAACCACTCTGGCGTTTCTCGCGTCCCAGAGTTTAACTTTTCCGTCTTTCCCGCAACTGGCCAGCAGCTGGCCGTCCGGGCTGAAAGCGAGAGTCAAAACCAGATCCATATGTTCTTTTTCAGCTGCGATCTGTCCTCGATCGAGGGAGAAGAAATGGATTGTACCATCGGGAGTTGCCGCTGCGAGGATCCCGGAGCCGGAATGAAGCGCCACGGCCGAGGCGGCTGTTTTGAGGTGGTAGTCGTAAACGCGATCGTGAGAGGTCTCCAGTCGCCAGCTTCTCAGGAGTTTGAGCCGGAAGTTCCGTCCGGCGACGCTGGTGGTCCGGTCCAATTGGCGGCGGCATTTCTCAAGTTTTTGTTCTACCTCGTGGCGGTCCGGGGGAGGGGGGTCCATTTCGTCGGCAAGGGTAAGCGCGTATTTAAAAATACGGGCGGCCTCATCCAGCTCGCCCCTCGCCATTGCGTCTTCGCCATCTCGGATTTCTTTCCGAAATTGTTTGAGCCTATCCTCTCTGGGTTTTTCTTCTTTGAGGTTTTCCCGCACGTACGCCAGCCGACCGAGAAGGTCTCTGTAGTCGGCCGGACGTTTTTTCATCTGGTCGGCGATCTCCAGGGATTCGGTATAGGCCCTTGCGGCTCTTTCCCAGTCTCTTTCACTGGCCAGGCGCATGGCTTCGGCGCGCTTTTTTCTGTATCTTGGGCCAAGGTCCTCTTCGGGCAGATCCGAGAGGATCCGCGCGATCGCTCGCCTGGTAGTTTCCGGATCATCGGCCAGTGGTCTTGCCCGTCGATAAAGTTCCAGTGCTCTGGCCATATCGCCGCTTTTTTCGGCATCTTCAGCGTCGCGAACCAGCGCCGCGTACTCTTCCCGTTGGCCCGTCCCGCCAGGGGGTCGGCCGCGGCTGGTGTAGAGGTATGCGATTACCGCGAAGACAATTAAGGCGGCAGCGAAAATTGCCACCGTGGCGACCAGCAGTTTCGATTTTTTAGAGATACCTGTGGGTCGCTCAGGATCGGCTTTTGCTGGCGCGGTTTTCCCGGCTGTTTGGGAGGGCGGTGCCGTAGAGGTTCCTGCCCGGGCGGTGTTCTGGAGCGGTTTTCCGCTGAGGATAGCTTCGATTCTCGCGACGGTTTTCTTGCAGTTTGGCATACGCGCATCCGGATCTTTGGCCGTCATGCTGCGAATCAGGTCAGCGGTTGCGTTCCCGACCGCTGGATTGATCTTCTGGGGATCGGGCAGAGGTTCGTTAACGTGCTGGTAGAGGATGTTCATCGGGGTGTCGCCGGTGAATGGTTGTTCCCCGCAGACCATATGGAACAGGGTCACGCCGAGCGAGTAGATATCAGTGCGGTTATCGATATTCTTGGATCCCTGGCACTGTTCGGGAGACATGTAGCCGGGTGTCCCGGGCGAGGTTCCTGTTTTCGTCAACGACAACATGCTGTCGGATCCACCGACGCGTTTTGCCAGGCCGAGGTCAGCCACCTTGACGGTGCCGTCGGAGCTGACCAGGATGTTGGCGGGTTTGATATCCCGGTGAATGATCCCTTTTTCGTGGGCTCGGGCGAGTGCTTTTGCGACATCCCGGGTAATACGAAGGGCTTCTTTTTGTTCCAGCGGCCCTTCCTCCAGCAGTTCGCTGGCGGAGACCCCTTCCACGTATTCCATCACGATGAAGTGGCGTCCGCCTTCTTCGCCGACATCATAGATTTGGACGGCATTGGGGTGGGAAATTTGGGCGGCGAGTTTTGCTTCCCTTTCGAAGCGGCCCACGTACATCTCGTCCCGTGCCAGTTCGCCGGGGAGCACTTTGATGGCGACCGTTCGCTCAAGCGAGATTTGTTTTCCCCGGTACACGGCGCCCATTCCTCCCGCACCGATCTTGCCGAGAATTTCGTATCCGGCCAGTTTAGGGTGAATGCCGCGTTTGCGCATCTCACGCCTGATCTGACGGCACTGGTCTCTGTCGAGGTAACCTTTATCCCGGGCAATGCGGGGGAGACTGTGTCCGGAGAGTCCCTTTTCGCGCAACTCCCGGGCGAGTTCCCGGCACTCATCCAACTGCTCGGATGTGATATGTCCCAGTTCAACCGCAAGTTCGCCGAATACTTTTTCGGGCTTTTTACCGGGCATCACAACTCCCCCTGAAAATATGTGAGAACCATCCTGATGGTATCGAGAACGCCGCCGTTCATCAAGAAACAGGGCGCGTTCTTATGAATTGCCTATGACCAACAGATGGACGTGCTCGGTCTCCGGAAGGGAGAAACGTCCTTCGGGGCCGTCGTGGGACCCGACGGTGGCAATGATCTCCTCGCGCCCATCGCCGTCCACATCGTCAATGACAATCGGGAAACAGTCGGAGTGGCCGGGCCATTTGTGCCAGCAAGCCGGCGAGCCGTTGCGATTCAGAACGTGAAGGGAACATTCTTCTGGACCTTGTTTGTAGTGATAGTCCCCTCCGGTGCCACCGCAGACGATCTCCTGTTCCCCGTCGGAGTCCCAGTCGAGATGCCCCGCCACCATGAGGTCAACCGGGAGCTTCAGACCCCAGACCACCTCCAGATCGTGGTTCAATCGCAGAAGCTTTGAATCGGCCGCCCGAATATTCGATGCAATGAGTTCCGGGGGATTCGTCCGCGGCAGGACAGAAAACCACTGCAGATGGCTCGCCACATCTTTTGGATAATCGGCTTCCTGGACCAGTTCTCCCCGGCAGCTATAGATTTTTACCCCCCTGGTGCCGTTGAGGTAAATGATTTCGCGACCCTCGCGGGAAGTGTCCCAGTTACAGACCCAGAGATGATCGGGATGGCCGCCCTCCCCCGGTGAAGGGAGACTGAAAAGTCGGGCCCCGTCGTTGTCAAACCATACAACTTGCTTTTCCCCGCAGCATCCGATCTCGCAGTATCCATCATTATCGATATCGAATGGCCAGGTGTAATGACCGGCAGAGTTGCGGGGGGCGTACTCTTCACAAATAAATTCGGTTTCTCCGCGATGGTTCAGCACGAGCAGTGATGGTTTGACCATGTGGTTGTAGCGCGGACGTTCGCCGCCGTAGGATTCACGTTCCACTTTTTCGGCCACTGTCAGCGCGATATTTTTCCCCGGCCCCGGTGCGATTTTTCGTACTTTCAGACTGGAGTTATTGATCAGATAATCGAGTCTTCGGTGCCATTTCAGCGAGCCATCAGTGGCATCGAGACAGATGACATCCCCCTGATAGGATGCGAGCAGAACTTCCGGTGTTCCATCTTCATCGAGATCGCCGACGTCTATATCACTGATCTGGACGGATTCTTCTGGTGGTGGAGCAATATCGGGACTTACCCAGATTGTCGAAGCATCCGAAAGTCGCATGGCGCGCGCCCGATTGGCATTCATAGTGCGCGTTATAATCTCCGGTTTGCCGTCCCCGTCGATATCCTGTACGAAACCGTGTCGCAGCATTTCACGCTCGCCGTGAATCTCCATGAGGTTGAAATCATTCTGTATGCAACCGCATCCAAAACCTTCGTTGTAATCCGGCACATCTTCCGGGTTCCACTCCACGAGTTCCATTGTTTGATTCCTTTGAAACAATTATTCCAGCCAGTTGCTCAAATCACGTCCTGTGAGATCTTCCAGATGGCGGATGTCGGGCGCAAATACGTCTCGCAGCTCGGACAGGAACTCGGAATCCAGAGATTTCACGTCGGCATCTTCGGCGTCGGGGTTGATGTCCTGATCGATGAGCGGAGTTTCAAGGTTGCCTTTGACCTCCAGGAAATCGTAAAACCGGCGCAGGAAGCCTCCTGGATCGTCGCAGAGATCATCGTAGAACATCACGCAGACCTGCTCGCGCGGGAAGAATTCGTAGATTGCCTCCAGGTGGCGTGCGTAAAATCGCGGGTCCATGTAAAGCCGAAACCACGAGTGCCCGTGGTGATGAAGGCATTTTTCCAGGGGAATTCCAATGCCTTTTCGAGCGTTAAAACCATACGGTTTGTCTTTCAGGTGAATGTGAGCCCAGGCCAGATACAGCGCTTCGATCGGTTGCCGTAGAGTCAATGTCAGTTTGACATCGGGGATATGGCGCGCGATGCGTTCGAGGGCGGGACGGTAGCACATGTATGAATTGCTGAACTCTCCAACGGCTTTTTCCTCGCCGACGTCGGCAAAATATGTTTCGCGATACCAGTCCAATCCTCTGTGGTAGTGGACAGTGAAAAAATTCACGTTATCCGGTGTTTCGGGGACATAAATTTCGTCGTTTTCCCTGCAGATCGAATACAGCCAGCTGGAAGCGGATTTACTGGCTCCGATATGCAGGAAGTTCGGTAATTGAGGCATTCTTGGATCTCCTGATGAACCGGATCAGATTCCTTAGAATTATTCCGCTGAGCACAACATGGCCTTCCAATATAACGGCAAACCATGTCCGTTGCAGTGAGAAACGAATTCTGCTCCGTTTGCCGCCGAGAAACGAATCGAGTGTGGAGGCCCGTCTTGCGGAACGGCAGGGCGCGCTCGGCGATTTTCGGGATGTGAAAGGAGAATGTAGAAAGGAGTCCGCAGAGGAGAGCGCTTTATTGAGCATTTTGTTTTGTGGAAACTTCTTTTTTTGCTGTATGTCCTCTCTCCTCTCTACTTTCTCCTTACTTTCTCCTGCTCTAACGATTTCATCTTCGCAAAATGAAATCGGTTGCCCTAAATCGTATGTAGCGTCCCGGATACGTGAGGGCAAGCTATATTCCGGGAAGTCTCAAAAACCAGAAACGGCTGCGATTTCGGAACATGCCCGAGAGCTATAGGTCCGCTTCGCCGAGGCGGACCTGCCGTTAGTATTGCCCCGCAGTCGTGGGGCTGGCCAAACACCGTGCCAGCGCTCTGCGGCCAAATTAACAGGTTTTCGCACCGCGTTCTGAACTCCAGCGCCGCGTGGCGGTTCTGAAGTCCAGTCCGCTCCGGGGAAATGGAGACTCGAGTTCAGCTGAGTCCGCAATGGCGGAGGAAGCGGGACCTGAGGCGGACGAAACTTGGAAAATGGCAACTCGGACGAAACTGCCCGCGTTCTGAACTCCAGCACTGCAGGAGCGGTTCTGAAGTCCAGTCCGCTGCGGGCCCAATCTTCTTCACCCACGGGACGAGCCCGTGGGGGCCGAAAGCCAGCTGGGAGGGCGGTTTACAAACGCATGTAGCACAGGCTCTCCAGCCTGGGGACCGGGGCGCGAGCCCCGGAGCTGTTGTGGCCGGGATTTGTGGTCAGGCGTGTTCCAAGCTCCAGCCCACCCCGGAGAACGGAGTGAAGTGAACCCGGGGGAGATGTGACGTATCGAGAATACGGGAGTCCCGAAGGGCCGAGGCAACCGAATACACATTGAGGGCAATAGGAAAAACGCGTAAACGTAACCGGCTCCGGAACTTCTGCGTCAACCCTTCGGGGTTGGGAAATTATGTGGCATGTCCGGGATCCCGGGGCTTGCCCGAACAACGGGTGCTTTCGCCGTAAGGCGCACCGAACTCTGCCATTCACCGTAATCACAGAGGGCGGCAAATGTCTTTGGATTTCAACTCCCCCGCTCTTGTTCTTCCCTCTCCAGCTGCTTGAGTTTCTGCAACCGTCGGCGATGGCGTTCTTCGCCGGTGAACCGGGCTTCCAGAAACGCTCGGACGAGATCCCACGCCAGTTCCGGTCCCACCACCCGTCCCCCGAGACATATTATATTCATATCGTCATGCTCAACGCCCTGGTGCGCGCTGTATTCTTCGGTAATGAGAGCGGCGCGTACGCCCTTCACTTTGTTAGCGGCGACGCATGCTCCCACGCCGCTACCGCAGATTACAATGCCCCGATCAACTTCGCCGCTGCCCACCGCCCGTGCCAGGGGCGCCGCAAGATCCGGATAGTCGTCATCGGGATCGCAGTCTTCCGGGCCGAAATCTTTGACTTCGTAGTTTTCCTGCCGAAGTCGGCGGAGGAGCTCGTTTTTCAGTTCGAATCCACCGTGGTCTGCCGCAATTCCGACCAGCATTTTGGACCTCAGTCCGATTCCACCATCTCAGAGGCGGTTTGCACTACGTTTTCGACCGTGAAACCGAAGTGCTCGAAATTATCCTTGTAGGGCGCGCTCGCCCCGAACCGATCGACCGTGATCGTTTCCCCGTCATCTCCGATCCATTCCCGCCAACCTGTCGATGCCCCCGCTTCGACCGCCAGGCGCGCGCTTACATTTGGCGGGATCACTTTGTCGCGGTAACTCTGCGGCTGTTCGCGGAAGAGCTCCCAGCTGGGGAAACTGACTACCCGGGCATCCACGCCGTTTTCACGGAGGTGCTCCTGCGCCTCAAGGATAAGTGCAACTTCGCTCCCGCTGGCCATCAGGACGAAGTCCGGTTCTTTGCCTTCTTCGGGTGAGAGCACGTAGGCGCCTTTGAAAAGCTCATCGGCCGAAGGATACTTCTCGCGATCGATCACATCCATTTTCTGCCGGGTCAGGACCATCAGCGTGGGACTGTTCTGACGGCTGACCGCACATCGCCATGCGGCAGCGGCCTCGGTGGGATCCGCGGGGCGAATCACGCAGAGGTTCGGCATCGCCCTCAGAGACGCCAGGTGTTCCACCGGTTGGTGGGTCGGACCGTCTTCCCCGATCCCGATGGAATCGTGCGTCATGTGATAGATGACCGGCAGCTCCATCATGGCGGCGAGCCGTATGGAAGGACGGGCGTAATCCGTGAAGACAAAAAAGGTTGCCGCAAACGGTCGCACGCCGCCGTGCAGGGCCATTCCTGAGCATGCGCCGCACATAGCGTGTTCCCGCACGCCGAAAGCAACGTTACGGTTTTCGTATTGCCCGGGTTTGAAATAATCGGTGTCTTCAAGCAGCGTTTTTGTGGAAGGCGCAAGATCTGCGCTTCCACCCAACAGCCACGGAACACGCGAAGCGATTCCCCTCAGGGCATCTCCGCCGGCATTTCTGGTGGCCATCGGACCGTCTTCGGGCTTGAATTGCGGGACTTCTTCATCCCACCCCTCGGGCAGATCGCCGGAGAGACAGGCGTCGAATTGTTCGCCCAGTTCCGGGTGGCCTTCCCGGTATTTTTCAACTGCCTGGCGCCATTCCGCTTCCAATTCTTGCCCCCGCTCGACAGCCTGGCTCATGTGGGCTTTAACCTCTTCAGGGACCCAAAAGTTCTTTTCTTCCGGCCAGCCGTAGAAACCTTTCGTCAACTTGATCTCATCGTCGCCAAGGGGCGCGCCATGAGCATCCGGAGTATCCTGCATGTTCGGGGAGCCGTAACCGATGTGAGTCCGGATTACAATGATTGAGGGTTTGTCGGGTTCTCCCCGGGCTGTCTCGATCCCCTCCGAGATAGCATCGAGGTCGTTGGCTTTCTCACCCAGATCGATGACCTGCCATCCGTAGGCTTTGAAACGCGCCGGGACATCGTCGGAGTACGTAATCTCGGTCTCGCCTTCGATGCTAATGTGGTTGTCATCGTAGATCCAGATCAGTTTGCCAAGACCCAGGTGCCCGGCCAGTGAGGCGGCTTCATGGGAAGCGCCTTCCATCAGATCGCCATCGCTGCAGAAAGCGTAGGTGTAATGGCCGACGATTTCCTGTTCGGGTTGATTGAAGATGGCCGCCAGGTGTCTTTCGGCCATGGCCATTCCCACCGAATTCATTACTCCTTGACCGAGGGGACCTGTTGTGGTTTCGACACCGGGTGTCAACCCGTATTCGGGATGCCCGGGGGTTTTGCTTCCCCATTGCCGGAAGTTTTTGACTTCTTCCAGGGAGAGGTCGTACCCCGTCAGGTGCAGCATCGCGTACAGCAGCACGCTTGCGTGACCGCAGGACAGCACAAAGCGGTCGCGATTGAACCAATCCGGATTGGCGGGGTTATGTCGCAGGAATTTGTGCCACAGCACGTATGAGACAGGTGCCAGGGCCATAGCGGTTCCGGGATGTCCGCTTTCGGCTGCCTGAACTGCGTCCATAGAGAGAGTCCGAATGGTGTTAATGGAGAGTTGAGCCAGGTCGGCCGTGTCTTTGCCTTCACTTGCTGGTGAAGCAGTTTGTTCGCTCATTTTTGATCCTGTCAGCAGAAGTATCCGTTAAATTCTTATTGAATCCAGACATGTTTTGGGGTTTTGGGGTCCACAAGTCACCACCGGGAGCGAATATTGTAGTCGTTTGATCGGTTTTCTTCCAGCGAAACAGCCTTTGAGGAATTTGCGTCATAACCTGACGATTGCCGGGCAAGCCGTGCGTGAGGCGGACAAGCCTGGCAGAGCAAGCCGGGATTTATGGCATAGGAGATCGCTGGTTCTGCACACACGGCTTTCCGAGGGAAGAGAAGGTTTTTGCTGGAAGGAAAAAAGACCGGTTGTCGCTTCAGTCACTCGTAATCCCGGTAAATGTTGCGCAGGGCCATGCCGTAGAGCATACCTCGATAGCCGAAACGGAAGAAATCTCCTACCGGAACCCGGACTTTGTTCAGCCGCCAGGGATTCACGCGCAGACCAAATAGGTACAGAAGCGAAAACTGACTGTAGAAGTCTTTCAGCGGGAGTTCCGGTTCCACCAGCGTGTGCATGCAGTCGTAGAACGAATACGGATCCTCGCAGATGAATTCGTCGCAGGTCTCCTCCCAGAGCGGCGTCCCCGGCGGCGGCGAGAAAACGGTGAATGTAACTTCGGCAGGGGCGATGTCATAGACCGTCTGGCGGGTTCTCACAAAATCTTCGGTGGAAAAATCGGGACGAACCATGAGGGCGGCGTGGAGCCCGATCCCGAGACCCCGCAGAATCTGCACGGCCCGGCGATTGGTGCCGGGATCGATGCCCTTTTCGTAATCCTCCAGATCCGATTCCGCCATCGATTCGAGTCCGACATACAGCAACGAAAGCCCCGCCTCTTTCCAGCGGGCAAACAGCTCAGGATGACGGCAGATGGTGTCGGCCCGCGCCCAGCTGATGTATTTTTTGTTGACCTGCCTTTCGATCAACAAATCCGCGATCCGCTCGCAGCGTTTGGCGTTGATAAACATCTCATCGTCGACAAAGTAGATGTGGTCTTCCGGAACAGATTCGATCTGGTCGACGGCGTCCTCGGGCGAACGCGGGTAGTATTTCCCGTGAGCGAGATACGGCACGACGCAGAAACGGCAGTGGTGCGGACAGCCGACGCTTGTGCGGAGGGCGGCGGTTTGTGGGAATAAAGTCGGCAGAATTTCGCGTTTTTCCCCGTGCCAGACGCAGAAATAATTTGACCGTTCCACGAGATCGCGACGGGGATCGGGAACATCTTCCCAGGGAGGCAGTTCCGGCGGCATTTTGGCGGCCAGTTCATCGAAACCATCGGATTCCGTCGGGAGAAACACATCCTCTTCCGGCAATCCCTGGCCGGAATCAAGTGCCTGGACGAGCCGGGAAATGACCGAACCGCCCTCCCCCCGCACCACGAGATCGATCGTGCCGGGCAACTTGAAATCCTGCGGGACCATCGTCGCATGGCACCCGCCCACGATGATTGTAACTTCGCGCAGGGCCTTTTTGGCGCGGGTGGCGAGATCTTTGACCGTTTTTGCCTGGTTTGAATAGGCGGTGAACCCGATCACATCCGGCCGGAACCCCCGGATGGCCGCATTGAAAGCCGCCTGGGGATCGGACTCCGATGCCAGATCGAGAATGCGCACCTCGTGAGCGCGGGATATACCCCCGGCCACGATCTCCAGAGAAAGCGGTTCCAGGTGAAGAAACCCACGGAGTCGCTGAGCCACTTTCAGGACAATATGGGGCCGGACAAGCAAAATTTTCACGACGATATCTCGATGAGTCAATGGGGTGGTATCAGGACAGCGACACTGAAATTATGATAGCACAGACGATCAAATCTGTCACAGCGGTTGGCAGGATGAATTCGGGCCGATAACGGACGAGGAACTGGATCACCTTGATGCCGAAACCGCGGCGGCGGAGAAAACCGGTTGCGGTGTGATCGCCAATTTCGGCGGCACGGGTTTCGGAGATATCGCGCTCGTGCCGGGTCCGTTCCTGAAACACCCCAGGGGAATCCGCGATATCGCCGAGTGGTATATGTCCACCGCTATGCGCAGAGATTACATTAAGAGCGTTTTCAACAAGCAGCGCGAGTATGCGCTGGAGAATCTCGAATGTATCGAACCGATCGTCGGGGACCGCATCGATGCCGTTTTTATCTGTGGAACTGATTTTGGCACCCAGGACAGCCAGTTTTGTTCCCCGGAGACGTTCGACGAACTCTGGCTCCCGCAGTACAAAGCGATAAACGACTGGATTCACGAGCACACAGAGTGGAAGACATTTAAACATTGCTGCGGGGCGGCCGAACGGCTTATGAGCCATTTTATCGAAGCCGGATTCGACATCATAAACCCCGTCCAGTGTTCGGCGGCCGGGATGGATCCTTCCCATCTGAAATCATCATACGGTGGCCGGTTGGTATTCTGGGGCGGAGGAGTCGACACGCAGAAAACGCTTCCGTTCGGCAGCCCCGAAGAGGTGCGCGAGCAGGTTCTGCGCCGATGTGAGATATTCGCGCCCGGAGGCGGATTCGTGTTCAATTCCATCCATAACGTCGTGCCGAATACTCCCGTGGAAAACGCCGTCGCAATGATCGATGCCGTGCACGAGTTCAACGGTTATTCTGTTTGACAGGGCTGACCGAAAAAGGCAGATTTCAGCATGGGTTCAGCTTGATGGGGAGTTTGGTTTTTGGGCTAAGAGGGACTGAACCCGATCGGGCCGGGAGAGTATGAACGAATCTTCGGTATGCGAAGGGAAACGGCTGATCCGGGGTTCATAGGCTTGTGGATTGCAGGGACATGTGGATTTAAAAACCCTCTGCGGGACAGAAAGGAGAACGACATGAGCAGAAACGGCTTGAGAATGGTGCTGGTGATGGTTTTTATGGGGATGCTCCTGACGGCGATTTCCTACGGGCAGCGCAGTCCATCGCCGCCCCGGACGGCCCGGCTGGCGGCCCTCGGGATTGCGCGGGCAAATATTGTGGTGCCGGGTAAGTTCCAGATTGCCAGCTCGCTCCCCCGTGAAGAGACCGTCAGGGGAAATGATCTCGCGGCGGAAGAATCCGGTGATGAGGACGCATCGGAAGACGATGGCAAAACATATACTTTTCCTGAGGACTGGAAAGAGTTTGTCGCTGACCAATGGAAAGATGTTTTCGCGCCCCTGGGGATCGTCGGGGGTGTAATGATCCTTGTTGTTGCCGCATTCGCTTTCGTTTTCTGGCTTATGCACGCATTTTTTCTCGTCTGGGGTGCGAAGAAAGCCGGCATTCGAGAGCGGACACTGACGGGCGCTATGCTCATAACAATAGTGAGCGGAGCAATATCGTTCGTTTTCAAATTACTTCTCAGCATAGCCATTCCTGCCCACGCCGCAATTGTAGCTTCCCTGGCTGGTTTTTTGATAACGGCCGCAGTAATGACGGTTGTTTTCAAGACAACTTTCTCAAAAGCGCTTTGGGCTACAGTGCTGGCGTGGGTTCTTCAAATCGTCGTTGTGCTGCTTCTGGTAGTGCTTTTAGTCGGCTGCTGAGGTGCGCCGGTTGCATGTTTCTCCGAAAGAAGAAGCTTCCTCCCAGGACACCCAGGCCTGCCCGGATGGAAGGGTGAAACGGCGAGTTTTTGGTCGATTGACTATTCGCAGAAACCCGAGGACAGGGTGCTATTTGCGTTGAGCAGAAGTAATTGTACAGGCGGTATTTAGAGATGGGTAGAAAAAGTTTTTACCCCATAATCCGGCTTTGAAAGCCACTGAGGACTACGTTTGGCCTGAAGCTCCAGTTTTTCACCCCACCGGTTTCAGGCTCTGTCTGGTGTTGGTCCGCCTCAAGTCCAGTTTCGCCCGTTGGTGGCGGGCTCAGCTGAACTCGAGTCTGCATTTCCGGTGAGCGGACTGGATTTCAGCACCGCCACGCGGGGCTGGAGTTCAGAACGCGGTCCGACGACCGAATTCTCACACAAAGCCTGGTGTTGCCCGCCTCAAGTCCAGTTTCGCCCGCTGGTGGCGGGCTCAGCTGAACTCGAGTCTACAATTCCGGTGAGCGGACTGGATTTCAGCACCGCCACGCGGGGCTGGAGTTCAGAACGCGGTCGAGAAACCTGCTGGGCTCGCGCAGAAACGACAAACGGCAGGTCCGGCTCGGCGATCCGGACCTACAGCTCTCGGGCATTTTCCGAAAGTGCGGCCGTTCTTTTCACGAAATATACCCCGCCTCACGTATCCCTGAACAACGAAAACCTGAAGCCATCTATCCGGGCCTGACGGCCCGGTCCACAAGCTGGAGAGCCTGTGCTACATGCGTTTGTGGTTTCCGACCCCTGCGGCCTTGTCCCGCGGGTGAGAAAGATTAGTTGGCTAGAAACCGCCCGATATCGACGAGATGTTCCACGGCCTGGTAGAGGCCTTGAGGGAAGAGCTACCCGATTTCGGACAGCACCTGGCGGCCGATTCCAAGGGCATCCAGAGCCACGGGCGGCCCAGGGGCAAAGAGGCCCACCAGAATCTGGCTCAGAAGGCACTGGAGGAAGGTCCTGACCGGCGCCGGGACCTGGATGCTGATTTCGGGGTGAAGACCTACAAAGGCAAAAGGGAGGATGGCACGAAGTGGAAAAGCGTGGTCAAGTGGTTTGGTTATAAGTTGCACCTGATAATGATGCTTGCGATGGCGCTGGGGCGGGTGAGGCAAAACAGCAGCAAAGGCGCCGGCGGGGAGGACAGGACGGCGCCAACAATAAGAAGTCTGGTAGGGGCCACTTAGACCGCTCGCAACGGCGCCGCCAAAAAGTAGCCGAAATAGTGCTTCTCTGCGGGAAAGGTGCGTAAGAGAACGGCAGAGTTTCGGCACTAAACTGCTATTGCCGATTTCCGAAGGAAACCTGAGAAATTTGCGCTCCGTCCGACGGCAGAGTCAGCCGGGATTCTCGGGGGATGTCCGGCTGCCGGCCCCCGAAAACACCTACAGCGCAAATTCCTTCATGGGACTTTCCTTGCAATAAGGAACCTATGGGGTATAGTTCCTTATAAAAAGGGAGCGAGAGACGTTCTACTTCGCCGACGCAAACTCAGAGTGCGATTTTGTGTCAACATGGGGTGGCAGACAGCATCTCATCCAGGTGTGTTATGAATTGCCCCCCGATAACCGGGAGCGCGAACTTGACGGGATTGTAACCGCTGCCAGACGCCTCGGCCTGCAAGAAGGGCGAATCCTTACCCACCAACAGGCGGAAACGCTTGTTTTCGACGAGATCACGGTGCATATCACACCTGTTTTCAGGTGGGCGCTACAGCGAGAACAGTAGCCCCGACTGCAGGAATTGATACGGTCCTTCGGAATGCGGCTCATTCAATAATCCGTAGGTGTTTTGGGTGTCCGCATCCCTGAACGCCAGCGGGGCAGCCAAGGAGTGCAAGGGTTGCTCTGCCGTTCTCCAGCGAGCGCATTCGGGCACAGCGTGTGGGTTGCAGCTCAGCCGGGGCTGTCGTAATATGGGAACCGTTTGTCTCAGAGGCGAAACCGGATATGAAATCGAGGAGTTACAGATGTCCGAGAAGTGCCAGATCCCCCGTTGTATTCAGAAAATCTTCGCAGCCAGCCACTGCAATATCGCGTATATCGGCGGTTCACTGACGGTCGGTGTGGGAGCAAGCGACGTCTCCCGGACATCCTGGCGGACGCTGTTCACTCAGTACGTCTACGAGACCTACCATCCGAAATACCACTGTCAGGTCAGTGAGGTGATGGGGGCGATCGGGGCGAGTGAGTCCTACGCCGCCGCTTTTATGTTGCCGCGCAACGTCACTCCCCATAACCCGGATCTGGCTTTTATCGAGTTTTGTGTCAATGACAAAACCGCTCCCGATAAAGATCTTGTGATCAAAGGGATGGAAGGGATTGTCCGCAAACTGCTAACCGCCGACAACTCCTGTGACGTCATTATCCTCGGCACGGGAGCCCGACCGGGCGCGGATCCAAAACACCCCGACGGGAAGATCGACCAGTCTCTCCACCGGCAGGTGGCCGAGCATTACGATGTGCCTTTTGTGGATATGCAATCTTATATCCTGGAGACACTTGAGGAGCGGGGCGAGAGCTGGGAGGATATCGCCCTGGAATTCGAAGAGAACGATCCTTACCATTTGAATGATTATGGCCAGCAGCTTTCTTTTGAGGCCATGCGGGATTGTTTTGAAGAACAGGTCCGTCGGTATCAGCAGGGCGATAAAGTCGATCGCAGTGCGCCGTTGCCGGATCCCATCGTCTCGGATGAACTCCAGCACATCGAGCTCTACGACCCCTCGAAGAAGAAAAGCGGGGTGAAGCTGGAAGGCAACTGGGACCAGAAAGCCGACGAGCTTGTTCCCTGGTATTTCGACAATCTGCTGGTCGGCGCGCCGGGAGCGAAGATGGAATTTACTTTTGAAGGAACCGCGGTCGCCGTCTGGGGACTGATGTATAACAACGGCCTGAAGGTGAAGGCCAAAATCGACGGGGAGAAGACTCCGGGACCATACCTGCGGCATTTCATCGAGTTCGGCAAAGGCGCGGTGCTGGCCCATGGCATGGAGAACACCGAACACAAGCTTGAACTGGTGGTATCCGAGCCGAGCAAACGCCACAACAAACTGGATAACCCGAGCGCACAGATCGCCTACATTGCCGTGGCGTGTCCGCCTTCCGGCGATGAGTCCACGAAAGAGAAGGCCGAGGAAGGGACTTAAGATCAATGTCCGAGTTTCTGCTCAGTCTGGGAGTTTTTTTCGGCTGGTTTTTGGCATGGGCATTTTCGGCGTTTGTTTTTACCGGATTTACGGTTTTCGTCGCTTCAATCCTGGAACACTACCTGGTTTTGAGTGAAGATCAGACCTTTCCCCTGTGGGTTTTTGCCCTGTCGGTTTCGCCTGCAGCAGCTTTTCTTGAGAGCTGGACGCTCTGGCCCGTTATAATTTCGTCGGACTATTTTCCTGCGATACGGTACGGTTCGGTAGCGGCCGGGGTTATATTTGCGCTCGTTGCAATCCTCGTTGTTTTTAAAACCGAGGAAGAAAAAGATAAATCGGGAGAACTGACGACTCTGGTGGGTTTGCTGCTGGCGGACGGGTTATGTTGTGTTCAGCTTGTGTTCTTCTTCCAGCCCATTCTGAACTACATGCTGGATCTCAATGTCGCGTAAGAACCGGACAGATTCTGGCAGCCGGGGGACCTGCTATGGTCAAACTGTGTTTTCGCACGCGGGGTAAGCTGGAAGGATCCGTCGGGGTGCGGTATAGGGTATTTTCCGCCGGTAATTTTTCGGCAGCGGACGTGCTTACCCGCCCGCTGTTGTGATAGATCCAACATGGCGTCTCACGGTCATTGCCATGGATGCCTGGTACCCCGGTCCGGTGCAGGGCAAAGCCCTGGCGAATGCGGCGGTGAAAGATCTGGGGACGACCTACGCATTTGCGTCTTCATATCTGGCGGAGGGTATTACGGCGGAGATTGCATCACAGGCTTTGAAACGCGCGATCAAACAATGGAGCGCCAATGCGACAAAGAACCACGCTGTTTTCATTCCTCCGGATTGAATCAGTCCTGGCAGGATGCCCGACGCTTTTTAATCCCAGATATTGGCATCCCGCTGCTCCGATTCATCGGACCAGCCGACCACAATAGCGGCTGGCTTTTGCCAGCTATCGGGCTCGACTGTTTTTGTGATGAGGCCGGCGAGATTGCTGATCCGCTCTGAGGGAGTTCGGGTTCGTTCGGAGTGTCGGTCCTCTTCCGAGTCGTCATCATCATTCCAGCTACCCCCTCCCCAGAGTTCGTTCGAGCCCATATCGTCGTCATCTTCGTCCGACTGATCGAGGATTGAGGTATTGCCCGGAGCCCAGTGATCCCGGATTTCCGGAACGTTTCCCACGACGTTATAGCCGTGGCTTTTACGGACTTTCGATGATTTTGCACGCTGGATACGCACGACGGTTCCCTGTATTTGCCATCCCAGACCGCGGTTATCGAGAAGGAGATCGAGGATTTGCCGGACTGACACATTTTTCACTTTGAGGGTGACGGGTCGGGCCTTTGTTTCGAGGTCGGAACTGCGATACGCGAAATTCAAACCGGTTATTTCTTTGATAAATTGGAGAGCTTCGGGCAACGGAGTTTCATCAAAATCCACTGAAATACGTCTGTTGAGCTGTTTAGCAACTTTGCTTGGGACTATTTCCCGCTCTTCCACGACGATAACTCGCGGGCCTCTTCGGACTTCGGGATATTCCTTCTTGGAGACAGTCTTCTCCCGCACGCCGAGAAGTATAAATTTCCCAACAATTTTTGATCCGCCTTCTTGAGTTTGCGCCATACGAGCCAGTAACTCGCGCACGCTTCCTTTTACAGTCCCGGGTTTCAGAACGCGTGCGGATTTATCGGCTTGCGGGTGGATGACGAAAGTGCCTTCCGTCGCTTCTTCAAGGGCTTTTTCAATTTCCTTGAGAGTCCCCTTTTTCAGTTTCAGCTCGACTTTTTTTGTTAGAAGTTCGACCATTTCATCGGAGACGGTATGGTTCTTTGGATCCCTCTTTTTGCCCTCAACGCGCCGAAGAAAATCGGGCAAATCCCGGCTTGTGGCGGGCGGAGTGTAGGAACGGATCCGGACACCACCCTCTTCCTCTGAGTCAGAAACGACGGCCTTTTTTTGTCTTACAACGCCGGGTTTGGATGAACTCAAGATGCGGCGCACCCTTGACATGGATATCGTCAGATCGCCATTTTCCGTGCGGACACGCAATTCGTCGCCATTTCTTACGGCTTCCCCCTGGATCTTCGCGCCACTCTTGAGGATGATTTCATCGCCGTTCGCCGCAAGCGCCAGATATATACCTGCAATCAAGATGCTCAGCACTGTTAATATTAACCGCATGATTGCTCACTTTCGTTGAATATTTTCCCCGTTGCCTCTGATTTATTATACAGCCGATCGGCGCCTGCTCCAACATTAATTTTGCTGAGCGAGCGTTGCTGAATATTAGTTTTCTTCTACCGTCGTCTCGTATTTGACGCCTTCCGGCACCGGGACGGGCACAGCCACGGTCGTGCCGTGATCGCCGGCGGTCTGGCTCAAGCTGTCGACCGCTACGAATGATGTATACTGCGACATCAGTCCATAATTGAGCGCAACGTTTTTGATCAGGGTGGGCAGTTCCGGATCGCTGTCGTAGGTTGCCTGATCGTAGAGATCTGCTATTTGGGCCCGCGCCCAGACCCCCGCCAACCCCCGGTGTGTCGCCTCTCAGTTGGGCTGGAGCATGCAGAGCCGTGAGCGGACTGGACTTCAGCCAGAGGCTGGAGTTCAGAACGCGCTCATAATAAGGATATGGATGTGGGAAAAAGCAGAAGAGGCAGAAAGGGGAAATCGGACGTTACGGAGAGCACCTGCCCGTTTCGAACGCGATCTTGACGCCATTGAGTCCAGGTCCCGTCGCCAGGCGTTTGGCCGCGGTCAGCGTTTCTGGCGGAAGAAAGACTGCATAAGTTCGCGGGTTTCGTCGGCGAGCACTCCGCCTTCGATTTCCACCTGGTGGTTGAAAGCGCTGATATTAAGGAGGTTGACGACGCTTCCGCAGGCGCCGCTTTTGGGATCGCTGAGTCCGTAGACCAGGCGTGAGACTCTCGCGTTGAGCAATGCCCCTGCGCACATGCAACATGGTTCAAGCGTGCAATAGACCGTGGTGTCGGTCAGACGCCAGTCTCCGCGTTTTTCTGCGGCCCGGCGGAGTGCCAGCATTTCGGCGTGGGCGGTGGGATCCTTGCTTGAAGCTCTCGTGTTGTGGGCGCGAGCCAACTCGTTTTGGCCGACCACGATTACGCAACCGACGGGTACCTGTTCCTCTTCGGCTGCGGCACGAGCCTCTTTGAGAGCTTCTCGCATCCATTTTTCTTCTGATTGTTTGCTCAAAAGACATCTCCTCGTCGAGATAATGGCGCTGCTGCTTTAACCAGCACGCCCTTGAGATTAGAATAAGTAAACGGCGCGGGCCGGGAAGTCAAGTGTTTTTGAGCGGGAGATCCAGACTGAACGCTTTCCCGGATGTTTTCCTTGATGCGGGGAGGATGAGAAATATGTTCGAGATGACGGTTGCAGAGATTTGTGAGCTGACGGACGGTCGCCTTCATGGTCCAGAGAACGTTGCTATTTCCGGGGTCCGTGATCTCGATCATGCGGGGCCGGGAGACCTGTCTTTCGCCGGCGATGAGTCGCGGAGCGAGAAAGCTGCTTCGTCCAGTGCTGGAGCGTTGCTCACTGCGGAAAAAATTGAGGATTTCGACGGCACCCAAATCGTCTGTGACGATGTTGAAAAGGCACTGGTGGCTGTTCTGAAGGAGGTCCGTAATACTCTCTACCCTCGCCCAACCGGAATAAGCAACAAAGCGTCGATCAGTGCGGATGCGACCCTTGGCGATGAAGTATCAGTTGGGGATTATGCGGTTATTGAAGCGAATGCGGAGATTGCAGCAGGAGTTACTATCTACCCGCTGGCTTACATCGGGCGGAGCGTGCAAATTGGCGCTGGGACCGTCGTTCACCCGCATGCGACGATTTGCGCCGGGGCCCGGATCGGGGGAAATTGTGAAATCCACCCGAACGTCGTCATAGCTGATGACGGCTTTGGATATTTCCAGCGTGAGGGCAAGAGCACAAAATTTCCGCACATCGGGACGGTTCGCATAGGTGACAATGTTTCTGTTCACGGTCTTTCTTCGATTGACAGGGGTATGGTCGAAGATACGGTTGTGGGCGAGGGCGTTAAGGTCGACAAACATTGCCAGATCGCGCACAACTGCGAGGTGGGCGAGCATTGCATTATGGCGGGGGGAGCGCAGGTGGCAGGGAGCTGCACTCTGGGCAAATTCGTTGTCCTGGGGGGGATGGCGGGGGTTGCCGATCATGTTCAAATCGGTGAAGGAAGCCAGTTCGGCGGCAAGAGCGGCATTACGAGGGATGTGAAACCGGGATCGAAAATGTTTGGGACGCCCGCACGGCCTTTCAAACAGCAAATGCGAATCCATGTTTTGCAGGCCAGATTGCCCAATATGCGAAACCGGATTAAAAAGCTCGAAAAAGAAATCGTGGAATTAAAAAAAAGACTTGACGACAAACTGTAAGAAGTCTGGAAATTCAGGTGTCAAATCTTTTAAGATAAAACCATTCGCTATAGGTTTTTGTTCACAAATTCCGGAGGACATTATGTTGCGAAAAACTTGTGTAATCGCATTGTGCCTGGCCTTCTTGCTGGTGGGTTGTCGCAAGAAAGGCGAATCTGCGGGAGGAACCGCAAACGAAGTCGGCGGTGTTTCGAAGGCGAAAGAAAAAACCCCGCCGGGATACGTACGGATTCCGGATACGTCTCGCGTGGCTTTCGTGCGAAAGGACCCGCTGAGGATTGGAGAGTATGTCGCGTATTTAAAAGAAACGGGACAGAACCTTCCCGACAGGCTTAAGTCTCCCGATGTTGATTATCAGGATCCTGTTACCGGGCTTTCACGGCAGCAGGCTCAGGAGGCGGCCGGGTGGCAGATGCTTCGGATGCTTACGGCCGAGGAATGGGAAAAAGGGAAGAAACTTGGTCTACAAGGCGAGTATCCCTGGGGCGAAACGGTTTCAGAGGAAGATCGCAAAAAACGGAAAATATTTTTAGTTCGGGATTGGGCAAGCAAAAACAGCCCGAAATATAAAACCGCCAAAGAAAACAAAGGGGAAATCCGCAAAAAATACCTCTCTAAATACCGACAAGCGGTCAAAGAGTTCCAGGACAAAATACAAAAGACGGTTCAAGAAACCACAGAGGAGCTAAAGGAGAAGTGGAAAGCTCTTAAACCGAAGATGTTTGATCTCGCCGAAGCGAAAAAACGTATTCGGGAGAATGAAGCCTGGGAAGCTGAAAATGTGAATGTGATCCAGGTGTTGCGAAAACTGCAGCAAAAAAAACTCCAGTTTGTCAATAAAAAGTTTGCCGACGGTGCTACGGATGAGAGTGTTGCAAAGGCGAAGAAGGCCTATGAGGCGTATATTGAAACTGCCCGAGAAAAAATTGAGGCGAGACAAAAGGAATTGCTTCAAGATGTTCATAAGGCCAGCGATAAAGTTGTCGAACTAACGCAACAGATTGAAAAGGCCGGCGGGAATATAGGTAAGAATGTGGGTGACCTGATCACAGAGGTCCAGGAAATCCCCGCCGACGTCGATGAAGTAGAGAAAGTAAATAAACAAATCGAGCGGATACGGGATATTCGCAGCAAAGCCGTCGCTCTTGGCGAGAAGCAAAGTGACATTTTGGGGAAAATGCTCGCGGAGGTGGAGGAAGAGCTCAAAACGGTCAATAAAAAGTTGCGGAAAATAGAAGAGGAAGAAGACACTCCCCCGGCTAAAATAGATAAATTGAAAGAGAGCCTCAAGAAAATGAATGAGAGACTGGAGGCTCAATTTGAACAAGAAAACGCTGTGATAAATGCCGTCAAAAAACTCGCTGATCTCGCTGCCCGGAAAAAAGCTTTACAGACACAAATTAACCAGCTGCAAGAGACATTGGAGGTTTTTAAAGAGAACGATATAGAGCCTCCACAGGAAGAACAGCCAGAGAAGACGGAAGCCCAACCGGAGGGAGAAACCGGGAACTAAACTGGTTGGTAGCGAATTGGGCGCCACACATCACCGGGTCTTCAGCATCGAAGAGGTTTCATTCGTCCGTTCATAGACATTAAGGTGCCCGGATCGTGCATGAGTTTCTCAACCACATCATTCTCGGCATTCTCCAGGGGATTACAGAATTCCTCCCTGTGAGCAGTTCGGGCCACCTTGTGGTAGCTCAAAAATTGCTGGGTGTCAACGAGCCAGGATTTTTTGTTGAGATCTGTCTCCATTTCGGGACGCTGGTGGCTATCATTATTGTCTTCCGCCGGCAACTGCTGGAGTTGACGCGAGACGGTCTCGTGGGTGCCTGGGTCACTGCGCATTCTTTAAGCCTCAAAAAAGCCCGGGATGCTGCCCCTGCTTTTCCCACCGCTGTTGCCATCGTGATCGGGACTGTGCCCGCTGCTTGCGCTGGAGTCCTGCTGGAGGATACGATCGCCCGAATATTCGAGGGCAACACAGTGCTGACCGGTATGATGTTATTTTTGACGGGCGTGGTTCTTTTGGCCAGCCGCTTTGCGCGCCGGGATGGAAGCCGTGAGGTCAACGGCGGGAGGGGGTTTTGCGTGGGCATCGCACAGGCATGTGCATTGTTGCCCGGCATCAGTCGGTCGGGGATGACAATTGTGGCGGGATATTTTCTGGGTTTGGAGAAGCAAACCGCGGCACATTTCGCGTTTCTACTGGCGGTTCCCATAATGCTCGGAGCCGTGGGATGGGATACGATCCGCATAATGATGGGAAGCGCGCCCTTTCAGGTCGAAGCTGCAGAGATCGGTCCGCTCATGGCCGGTAGTTTTCTTGCGGCAATCGTGGGTTGGGTTTGTCTGAAGCTGCTCTTAAAAACCGTATCGAAGGGCAAACTGTACTGGTTTTCTGCTTATTGCATGCCAA
The DNA here is from genome assembly GCA_046538485.1 of Candidatus Brocadiia bacterium. Classification (GTDB taxonomy): domain Bacteria; phylum Planctomycetota; class Brocadiia; order SM23-32; family SM23-32; genus JBKHIT01. Next base: position 46,040 of record JBKHIT010000016.1, read on the forward strand.
TGGGGCTTATCCTTTTGTTTGTCTGAAAAATAACAGTCAGACTTTTCTCCCTTTGCTATTCTTATCACTGAAATTTCTTGCGCGAGATTTTTTGGATATTGACTAATTTTTTATCTGCGTGTACGATGGTTTATGTACGTGGTTTAATTTCCGCTCTTGTGAGGGCGGTTACTCTTTTTTTCTCAGGAGGTCGCCGAATTATGTTAAAGTGGTCTCGTCTGGTACGTTGCGCTGTTATCCTGGCCGTAGCGTTACTTTTCGCGGCTCCGGGGCCCAAGGATAAAAAGGCAGAACCAAAGGGCAAAGCAGCAGAGAAAAGACAAAAGAAGCATAGAAAGAAAAAGAAGAACAAAGATAAACATCGCGCGGTCAAGAAATTCATACACCGGGCAACGAGCATAGCGCATCCGCGGCACGTTTCCCCTGGAAGCTGGGATCCGCTCCAGGTTTACCGGCGTCTCTTTAGTCTCAATGAGACTCAGAAAAAGCAGCTGATGGAACTGCAGGAGCAACGCAATGAAGAGCGCCAGGAAATGATTGCACAGTTAAATGAGAAATACGCTGAGAAAGCCGAGGGGATTCTCATACCAGAACAAAAAGAGCGATACAAAGCTGTCGATGGCGCTCTCCAAACCTACCGCGAGAACGTGGCGGAATCGCGAGATAAACTTCTGGCGAAAACTAAGGAACCGCTTTCACGGTTAGTCAAACGCGGCTACGTTCCTCACCTCAGAGATTTGTATCGTCACGCCAATTTGGGACTGACCGGCGAACAGAAGAAAAAGCGCGATCAGTATTACGAAGAGAACAGGAAGGCGATGAAAGAAGCCCTGGCAAATCTGGAGAAACCCAGCGGCCGGAAGGATATGGAGGCCTGGAAGAATTACCATAAAAAATTGCGGGAAATCAAGGGGCAAGGCCGAAACGATTTAACACAGAAAATCGAGAGCCTGCTCACGCCTGAACAAAAAAAGCACCTTGAAGAGGTCAAAGAGGCCGTCAGTCTATATCACGAGGAGACCCAGAAATACCGCGAACAAATGCGGGAAGACCTCGAGGAATTGTTTCAGACCGATCAGACCGAGTAATTTCTTACTGTGCGCCCGCGGGGGACGGCGGTCCCCCGCGGATGGCAATGGTTTCGAGGATTGCGCTCACAAGCAGAAGCGGAAAAATCAGGGCGAAATAAGCTTCTGCTCTCTCCCCGAACAGTCGGGCGTAACTATCCCCTTTTTGAGCCATGTGGCCGAGCCGGATGCCCATCGCCAGTGTGTACCAGAAACAGGGCAGCTCCAAAACGAAAACCAGCAGCCCGCAGACGGGGGCAAGAGATGCGGGCGGTTGCCAGCCCGTCTCGGATATTTCCGTCATCCGTCCGGCCATCCACCCATTATTTTTGCTCGTTTCCACCCCGACAATTCCCACGTTGAGCCCGGTCCAGACAGCAAAAAGTTTGGGCAGAAGCGGGTGAAAGCCACTGGCCAGAAATAAGAGCATCACGGCGGAATTGTAGAGCCAGATGACACCTGCCACGCGCCAGAACACGGGTCGTCTTCCCATAAAACGCAGAACGATCTCGAAGATACGACGAGGCAGCCAGCCCACGGCGCTAAGCTTGTACCGCACCACCGGAACCGCTGCAAAGAGACCGACCCCGAAAAGCAGCGCGCTGTGAAGGGCAAGGCGTGAGTGGTTTATAAAGACGAATTTGAGCAGTTCCAACACTGTTTAGCTCTGTCTTCGCGCGCACTCAACCGTATTTTTCAGCAGCATGGCTGTCGTGACGAGTCCGACTCCGCCCGGAACGGGGGTGATGGCGCGTGCCACTTTGCTGGCGGCTTCAAACTCGACATCTCCAACGATCCTGGTCTTTTTCTCCCCGTCCTCTTCCACCTTGACCCGGTTGATTCCCACGTCGATCACGACGGCTCCCTCTTTGATCATGTCGCCTTTGACAAGACCGGCTTTTCCGGCGGCAACGATGAGAATCTCGGCCCGGCGGGTATGGAACGCGAGGTCTTCGGTGGCTATGTGGCAACATGTAGCGGTGGGAGATTCCATCAATGATCTCAAAAGCATCACAAGGGTCGGTTTGCCCACGATTTCGCTATGCCCAACAACGACGGTTTCTTTCCCTTTCAGATCGACGCCGTAATCTTCGAGCATCGTAATGACGGCGTGGGGCGTGCAGGGGGCGAGGGAAAAGTCGCCGAAGAACAATTTCCCAATATTGGCAGGATTCATCCCTTCCACGTCTTTTTCGGGTGCGATTTCCTGCTGGATTTCCCTCGGATCAATGCCTTCCGGGACAGGCATCAGCAGGATTATGCCATCGACATCTTCGGCGTGATTCAACTGCCGAACATAGTCTTTCATTTCCTGGCCGGTCTCGAGTCCCCCGCTCTTTTCTTGGTCGTGGAGTTCATACTCTATACCCACTTCCGCACACGATTTGCGCTGGCTTTTGGCGTAATAGCGAGCTCCGGGGTTATCAGTGGCCAGAATGGCCGCCAGTTTTGGCGGATTTGGCATTTGTTCTACCGCCTGTGAGACCTCATCTTTAATGCGTTCGGCAATCGGTTTCCCATCAATTAAATCGGCACTCATAAAAGCTCCTTCAATCAGAAAGATGCAGTCAGTACTTTGCGCAGTTCCTCTTCTATCCAAACGTGCGCGTCGGAAAGGCAAAAGGGACCGTGTCCCGGATAAATAATGTCCGGGGGGTCTTCCAGCAACCTGACCAGTGAACTGGCGGCTTGTTCCGAATCATATCCAAAACGATCCCGGTGCGATTTCAGTCCTGGATTGCGCACCACATCCCCCGAGAATAAAATTCGGTGGTCACCCGCACCCAGTTCGTATCCCATACATCCCGGGGAATGACCGGGAAGCGCAACGGCTCGGATTTGCATGGCTCCTACCTCAAGTGATTCCCCATCTTCCACCACGGTAATCTCTTTTTCACAGGGAGGAAATTCGTGGTGGTAGCAGTAGGATGCTGTGCGCAGATCTCCGGCTTCCACGGCTTCAGCGGTCTGTTGAGAAGCCAGGACCTCAATTCCCATTTTCTGAATAGCGTCCGTAGCCGCAACGTGGGGAAAATGGGCGTGAGTCAACAAAAGATGGCTGATGTCCGAGACCTCAAAATCCATCTGGCGGACGTTGTCAAGAATCCCGGGGAGACTTTCTCCGCACCCGCAATCGACCATGATGAACGTATCGCCGCTGTCTACAAGATAAACATTGGCATCATTTGCCGGCCAATCCACCCGGACCCGATTGAAATCCTGGCCACCGATCAGAAAGACCGGTCCGATGAGTTGCATCTCTATCATGACAGTCCTCCGGGCTGGATTAATCGATAGTTTTGGGCGCGGCGGAATCCTTATTAAACGGCAACCTCGAAGATGTGTCAAGGACTACCCCGTGTAATTCCGGCTGTTCACTTTTGGTTTCCGGAGGAGAATCTCCTATCTTGCCTGTGGCCCTCGGCGTTCTGTCAGTGTGAACCAGCCAACGTGTCGTCGCCAAAACCGGTGACCGGCAGGGATATTTAAGTGCCGTGCGTCTGGTATGCCTGTCATACAACGCGGTTGGCTGATTCGCGGTCGGCGAGTTTACAGCACGAACGGCGGCGGATTCCCCGAACGCCGCGCCAGATATTACCACAGGAATACCCGAATGGGACGCAAAATCCAGATTGCTTCAAGCGGTACGAACAAAAGGTAAAAAGAACCGCCAATGGCACTGTCCCGGGTTCAGCGTGCTTCTTCGATGATGCTGCGTACGATACGGTCTTCGAATTTTTTCATGTGCCAGTTGCCGCCCCGGGTGAAACCGTTAATCATGATGCTGAAGGCGACGCGGAGATCGGACTGAGTTCTGGCGTAGCCGCTCAGGCACCCGACACCGCGCAGGTAGCCGGTTTTGGCGCGGACACGTCCGCGACAGGTGGCATCTTTAAAACGGTCACTCAGAGTTCCTTCGCGTCCGCCAGCCGCCAATAAGTTGTGGAACAATTTTCCCTCGTCGGACTTATCCATTTTGATCAACACGGCACAGAGGGCAGCCGGGCAGAGCTTGTTATGACGGGACATTCCGCTGCCGTCGGCGAGAACCACCTGGCCGGGGCGAAAATGCAGTTTTTTGAGGAATTTTGCCGCCTGCCGCAGACCTTCTTCCCAGGAACCACTGTTGCCAGCTACCGCCCCAACCGTTTTGAGGACATGTTCGGCGTAGCTATTTTGGCTTTCTTTCAGCATTGGAGCGAGAATCTGCTTCAGGGTTGAGCTGTGTTCGGCTACTTTCTTTGCGCCGGAATAAATTTTATGGCCTTTCGCCCCCCGGAGCCGTATACGGCCCTTAATCTGTATTCCTTTGCTTTTAAGGGTTTCGGCAAAAGCTGAACCTGCAAAGAGAGGCGGGTTGGGAACGGTCACACGGGCGGTATAACCCTCCGTTCCGGCTTTCGCCCGCCCACCAACTCGTATCCGGTTTGAGTTTTTTTTACGCTCGAACCATATTGCGTTGCGGGTAAGGCTTGTTTTGCAATAATTCGAGACTTCCAGAATTGGGACATCTGGTTGGAGAGAAATCAGAGCCGGGGCACCTTTTCTTTTCGCAGGCTTTGCTGTGACGAAAACGCAATTTCCCTGAAACGAGAAACCCGCGACGGGCGCGCAGTAATATTTCCAAATTTGGTTTTCCGGCCAATTGGGATGGAAAAAACGTCGATCAAAGAATGTGTCGTCGACGATGATATCGCCGGCTATAGAACGGATCCCTTGATCTACAAGCTTCTGAGCCCATTGCTGGAAGATCCCGTGGCTATCGGGCGCCCTGGCGTTACTTTCCTTTTTGGAGTATCCCAACGACGGGTCACCTCTACCTTTGAGTATTACGTGGCCATTGAGGGTCCCATCTTTTTGGAGATCTCCTTTCAGCCATACGGAGGTCAAGAACTTGTATTCAACTCCAAGTTCGGTCAGCGCGACCGCTGCGGTCAATAACTTCTGATTTGATGCGGGTATCAGGGCAGTCATGGCGTTATGCGAATAGAGGATGCGCTCGCTGTTAAGGGCTTCAACACGAACGCCCACAGTGGCACTCTTGAGTTTACTTTCGGCGAGGACATCTTCGATAGCATCCGCTAATTCACCGGCCGAGACGAGAGTTGCGAAAACCGTCAGAATCCCGACGAATGCAGATGTTTTGAGTCCGCCAGTTGTTTTTCGCTCAATAGTCATCATTGGTGTGATTGTGGTCGTTGAGGCCGCGCTTTTCAACTCGAACTTATTTTCCCCTCCGGAGAGTGTTTCTTTCAAAAGGGTTATGTAAGATAATATAAAATAATCTGTTATGGAAAACAGGATACATGTGAAAAAGGGCTCGGTGGCGGTGTGAATAACATTTTAATGTCCGGTATAATCGATAAATGCACGGATCGTTTCGTTTTCATTGATTGTGTTTTGGGCTTCTCTTCCGCGGGCGGTGATTAGCCATGGCGCGCCAGAACAAGTTGCAGGAAAAGATACTGAATTTCATCCGAGCTTCCAGCTACCGTCCTATGACGGCGGAAAAGCTGACCCAACATTTTTCCCTTCCCCCTGAGGAAGAAGATCGAATGCGCGCCTGCCTGGAGGAGTTGCAAATCGAGGGCGAGGTGGTGAGGGATAAAAAGGGGGAATGGCAGGAACCTCACAATAGCTCGCTGGTTGTGGGCAGAATGGAAAGGAAAGCCCGCAAACAAGGAAGCCGTTTCGGTTTTGTGCTGCCGATTTCCGAAAATGTAGATGAAGATATTTATGTGCCGGAGCGGGATTTGCGGGGAGCTATGAACGACGACATTGTCCTGGTGAAATTCAGTGAGGGGAAAAGGGGCGGGAAACGGGGCCCTGCGGGAAAAGTGCTGGAGATTCTCAAGCGCGCACACCATCAGGTAATCGGTTCGTTTACCCCACGCAAGAAAGGCGGAATCGTGACCCCGGATGATCCCTCCCTATCATGCGATGTGATTATCCCGGCGGGGTGTGCTGCGAATGCAAACAAAGGGGAGAAAGTTCTGGCGGAGATCACAAGCTGGCCCGACAAACGCCATCCGAACGCGCTCGGCGCGGTAGAGCGGGTTGTGGGTCAGGAAGGTGATCCTGAGGTCGATGAAGCCGCTGTGATCCTGCAATTTGGTCTTCCTACCGAATTCCCTTCCGAAGTGGAAAGATTGGCCGCTGAAATCCCCGCTTTTCAGAATATAAACGATTCCGAAATTCAAGAACAGGGGCGAAAAGATTACAGGGAAGATTATGTTGTTGCAATTGATCCAGAGACGGCACACGATCGGGATGATGCGCTTTCGTTTCGCGAGGACCCCGAAACGGGTAACCGTGAGGTAAGGGTTCATATCGCCGATGTATCACATTTTGTGCATCCGGAGACCGCTCTGGATAAGGAAGCACGGCGCCGCGGGTTGAGCGTTTATCTCCTGCGCGATTTTGTCCCAATGCTTCCCAAGCAGTGCACGCAGCAAGCCTTGAGCCTGGCCGAGAACAAAGATCGGTGCAGTAAAACCGTCACGCTTTGTTATGACGACCAGGCAAACCTTGTTGATACGAAATTGGAGAAATCGGTTGTCCGACTTAACGAGGAGCTTACTTACAAAGGCGTCCAGGAACTCCTCGAAGCGGCAGATAAGGAACAGCGGGAAACCGAGGAACCCCTGGACACTTTCGGAGAGGGAATCGACGCCCGGGCCGTAGCGAAATGGCCGGACCAGCTCTGGGGTACCGTTGTCGGGCTTGACAGGCTGGCCCGGCAACTTCGCGCCCGGCGTCGAGAAGTTGGTTCGGTTGACCTCGATGTGCCCGAATACGACGTTCGGGTTGATGAAGATGGGCGCGTGACAGCGGTCTCTCAGATTGAGCGCGACAGATCACACGATCTTGTAGAAGAGTTTATGCTGGAAGCCAATAAAGCCGTGGCGCGATTTCTGCAGGAGAAAAATCTTCCAGGCCTTTATCGAGTCCATGAAAAGCCAGAGGAAGAAGACCTGGAGGGTTTTGCGCTCTTTGTGCAGACGGTTATGGAACGCAGCATCGACCCATTTGATCGCGGGGAGTTGCAGCGATTACTTGAGGAAGTGTCGGGGACGAATTTGTCGGAAGCGGTCAACATGGAATTGTTGCGATGTATGAAACGGGCCGAGTACTCGTCTTCTTCAGCGCCACATTTTGCATTGAACTTCTCGACCTACTGTCATTTCACCTCCCCAATTCGCCGCTATCCCGACCTGGTTGTTCATCAAATCCTGAATCAACATTTTCAGGGGAAGATTGGCAAGGGGACGCCAGGTGAAGGGCAGCTTCGAGAATACTGGCGTTCGGAGCTTGATAATATCGCCGCAGAAGTTGTCCGAGCTGAACGGAGGGCCGTCGATGCTGAGCGGGAAATCGTCAATATAAAATTGTTGCGTTTTCTGGAAGAGCGGTCAGGACCCGAGGGAGAGGTGTTCGAAGCTGTCATTACGGGAGTGCAGGAATTCGGCGTGTTTGCGCAGCTTCAGGAATATTCAATCGAGGGTCTCATTAAGGTCGAACGACTTTCCGACGATTATTACGTTTTTCAGGAAAAGGAACGGGCACTTGTCGGACGTCGACATGGACGGAAACTGCGTCTGGGAGAGTCGATGGAGGTGGTGATCAAAGGAATCAATATGGAAATGCGCCAGCTTGACCTTGCCCCAGCGGATTTTTAGCCGACGGACCCGAATATTTCAAACGTCCTCAGTGCTGCAGATGCGCGATTACACAGTGCGCACAAAAACACACCCTGAATTTCCCACATGAAGCTTCAAAGAACAAAACCTTATAATAGTTATTGCCTTAAATTCATGAAATGTCCGGGCTAAAGACCCGTTTCCAGGTCTTCGATGAGGAAGCCGAGAACTTCTGCAGAAATAGGATCCACCGCTGGCGCGAATTTGCCATATTTCATTGCCCGAAGGTAGGAAACAAGACGTGGGCTGCTTCCCTTCTCGGCCAGCACCACTTCGTAATAAGTGGATTTGAGATTCACTTTTTCAGTCTCAGGTGGTGTGCCATATCTTTGAACGATATCGACCCGTCTTAATCCGGTTTTAAGACGAACCACCAGATCCGGGACATCGATTCCTGTCGTTTCGGCTTCCAGGCGACATTCGATCACAGCGGGTGAGACAAGATCTGAATCCACACTCATCAGTTCGCCAAATTGCAGCCATTCTTTTCCGCTTGCTCCAGGTTTTTCTTCGGTGCCGAGTCTCAACAGGCAATCGGCTTCATACATGGAGGGGGCTTTGTAGCCAGTCACGTAGCGAATCTGCCGGTTACCGGCGAAGGCACCGACATGGCCCAATCGCCCCAGCGCATAGAGACTGAGTTTTTCGCCCGTTTTGCCGATGATCACCCGCGCACTACGATGAAGAGGTTTTCCGGTCGAGTTTGAGCGCAGTTCAAAACAACGGACCGGTGAGAAATCTTCAAGGGAAAACGTCTTTTTTACTTTCGTTCCCGCCGCTCCTGCTTTTTCTTCAGGGACGCCCGTTTTGACTTCAAATTCTTGTTTTTCGACGGGGCCTTTGATGAAACAGAAGTTTTGTTCGTCTTCGGCACGGAGAAGTTCATGAGTTTTCAATTCAACGATCTTTAAGTCTGAAAGGTTGATTCCATCCGAACCCATTAAGTGGTTACGCAGGCGTGCTCTTACATCCCGCCCAAAAGCATCCATGAAATTGCCGTTGTAGAAAAGTTTCAATTTCCTGCCTATTTCCTGCTGTTGGCCGGCGGCACCGCCTTCTAATTCAGGCAGAAAGAAAGTGAGCCATTGTTTTATAAACTGTTTTGGATTTGTTGATGTTTGGAAGCCGCCATTTTTTGTGTTTCCGCCATTTCCGCGATTTCTTAACGATGTAACCAGGAAAAGGCCGCCCGATCCCAGAACAAGCAGAATAACGAGACCAATACCAATTTTTTTCCACCTGTCTGATTCTTTTCTGCCCTGGGCGATTATTGTGCCCGTCACAGTGCCGGTGGGCTGTTCATCGGGTTTTCGTGTGGTGGAGGGAGCACTGAAATCGGCGTATCGAGCGATAGCTGGAACATTTCGAATCGGGCGCCACTGATCGGAATCGGGGCCCTGGATCTTGTCATCCGGACCGAGTTTTCGTTTTGCAAGCAGCTCCGCCAGATAACGTTCGGTGACGGGGCCCCTTTCCTGCCCTTCCATACGGAAATACCACTGTTCACTTTCTTCGTCGGCTTTTCCGAGTCCGGATTCAGCGGCAGCGATTGATTTCTCAAGTTCAGGAACGTCCCGGATATCTTTCCAGGTGCCGAGTTTTTTATTGAAGACGGTGTCGCCGGCCACAACTTGTTTGCGTTCGACAAGTTGACAAAGCTCATTGAATTCCAGAGGACCTTCGACTTCGCCGTTGTGGCGGTAATACCAGAGTTCTCCTGAAGCGGCTGATGCCGCCGACGGCACTTCGTCGAGTGCTTCGGAAAGTTCTGGAATACTCGCGGCGTCTTTCCAACCGTCGAGTTTATTGGACCAAATTCGGTCATCTGCTTTAATCTTACCTTTACGGACGGCTTTCAGTAGGTTCTCGAGTGAGTAAGGCCCTTCCCGTTTGCCTTTCCGCATCCAGTACCACATCTCTTCGATGTTCTTGCTGGCCTCGAGTTCTTTGAGTGTTTGCTGAAACCGCCCGACCTGCCTGATGGTTCGCCAATCCCCGAGTTCCTTACTCCAGACACTTGTTTTGGGGGTGATTTGTCCCTTTTGGATCAACTCTTTGACATATTCTGTCTTGTAGGGACCGTATCTTTGCCCTTTGATACTGACGTACCAGGCGTCTTTTTGTTTTTGTTTTCCCGGTTTTAGCGCATCTATTTCAGCAATTGGTTTCCAACCGCCGAGCGGTTCGGCGTAGACCTGGTCCTGGGGCAGAAGCTGACCGTGAACGACCCGATTTTTCAGCTCTTCGAAACTGAGGGGTCCTTTCGATTGGCCACTTTCACTGACGTACCACCTTGCGGACTCGAGACTTGTCTCCGTCTGGGGTGTTTCCTTTTTCTCCTCGGATTCCGGCGTTTTGTCATCGTCGGTTTCGTCGGATTTTGGAATCGACAGGGAGGCGCCGCAGCTACACCGTGCCTTTTGTCCCGCCAGTGAGGAAGGGACCATGAATTCGGCACCGCAAGCGTCGCATTTGACAGAGATATTTTTCATACTACCAGCGGTTTGTCACCGATGTGCAAGCAAATTAGGGAAGGAATTTATCGGGATCGGCCATTTTCTGGGGAAGGTAATTTTCCAGCACAAAATTGAGGCTATGTTTGGCAAAAGCTTGTTGTTCGGCCCTTTCTCCCATTTTAAGCATCTCTTTGATCGCTTTTCGCCATTCATTATGATGCTGGAAGAAAGGATCATTCTTGAGAATGTCATTGGCTCGTTTTGTATCCGTGTCGCTCAAAGGATGCGTGGGCAGGTCATAATCTTTAATATCTTGTGGTGTTACCCCGAGCAAACGAGCCTCCGGAACACAGAAGTACTCGTTGATATGCGCGGAATTCCCACTCCCAACTTTGAGCGTTCTATAAATGTTAGCATATCCGTAAGGGTCGCCATCTACAAATGCATAAACGGGCAGGTCGTTCTCTTCGCTCAGCCGGCGGATGAAACGGCGACATGCACGAGTGGGCACGCCACCCATTGAAACAAGGATACAATTGGCTTCTTTCCAATAAGCATGGTTGTTCAAACGCTGGAACATGCCAGCGGTCTCAATGGCCAGAATGAAATCGGCCGACGTCTTGAAATCAAGCTCCTCTACAGATATCGGAACCGAGTATGCTCCACTGCCAAAGCGCGTACAGTCAATTTCAATCTTCTCGCCCGAATTGCGTTCCCGGTCGACCACTTTTAGCGGGCCTGCCACTTCTCCCCCTTTTTCCTCCGGGACGAAGCCGAGTTTCTCCCGGTTCACGGCAAACATCGCCTCGATATCTTCCATTACGGTATCGCTCTCAGGCTGTTTATCAAACCGAGCATCTTCCCAATTCTTGGAAATATAGTAAGCTTCTCGCTTGCTGACTTCTTCCTCGTTGTTGATGGTCTCCCGGGCCAGTGCCATCATTCGTAATGTCTGAGCGAAACTTTTCACCGTGTTATAGGTAAGGGTACGGGTTATCCTGTCCTTGCCCAGCTGAAAATAACCTGAGTCGTCTTCATAAATTACGTTGCTCAAACTCCGCTTTGGCAGCTGAACCTGAGGTTTTTTGCCTTTTTCTATCTTGCCGCGTATTGACTCTGCGCAGTCGATAATGATGGAACGGGGATCCTGCTCGGCCATGTGATTCCTCCAGAGAGTAAACGGTACACGACTTACCATATAGCATAATTTCTGAGGGGGGAAAATATCAAGGCACTTGTCTCTGAAATCAACAATCATGCGTCAACCTCTTCAAGGCCTGATGGTGCATGCGGCATAAAGTTTTCATATACTGTTTTTGTACAATTGCTTTCGCCCCCGAGGAGAAGAAACGGTATGATTGCCGTCAGCCACCAAAAACTTACGGAAAAAGCTATCCAGAAACTGGAAAGCGAAGGAGTTGCCTCCGCCAGGGCTCGCATCGTCGTCGACCATATGCTGACCGCAACCCTGTGGGGGCGGTCCACTCACGGATTTTCCGTGCGGTTTCCTTATATTCTCAAACAGGCTCAGGAAGGTGCCGGGGAAAAACAGCTGGAAATTGTCGAAAGTTCCCCCACTCGCGTTGTGGTGGATGCAAATCAGGGGTTCGGGTACCTTGCCGGCTACCGCTGCACCGAAATCCTCCGCGATCGGGTCAGCAAAAACGGTTCGGCCACTATCGCCCTGCGCAATACGCGTCACTCCGGCATGATCGGCTACTACACCAATATTCTCGCCAGAGCAGGTATCGTGGCTTTGGCTTTTGGGAATTGTGTTCCTTTGATGGCTCCATACGGGGGAAAAGAGGCTCTGCTCGGGACAAACCCGATTTCGTTTGCCTTCCCCGCGGAACCCGATCCCATCCTCGTGGATATGGCCACGTCCGCCCTTTCCTACGGCAATGTCACCGAACGCGATCAAGCAGACGAAGCTCTGCCCGAAGGATGTGCTCTCGGCCCTGAAGGTGAACCGACAACAGACGCTGCGGAAGCTCGGGAAGGAGCCCTCCTCCCGTTTGGTGGACACCGCGGTGGCGCCCTCGCCGTGGCCGTTCAATTACTGGCCGGGGCATTCACAGGTGCGGCTCCTATACCCGATGAAGGCAAAGATTACGGCCTCCTCCTGATCGGCTACAGTCGCGGATTATTAGCGGGAGAACAAAATTACGATCACGCCGTTCAGGAGTTCATTCAGCGTTATCTCTCCGTCCCCGAACGTCCCGGAATGGAAGTGAGACTCCCTGGTAGCCGGCGGTACGAAAATCTCCGGCAACGTGAGAAACAGCCCATCGAAATATCCGATGAGCTTGCCCGGGAACTGAAACTCAACGCAAAATAGAGTTGGCAAATGCAAGAATCAAACCCTGAATACCAGCTTCGAGCCGAAATCGGACGCACAGACGTGAACGCAATCGCCATCCTCGGAATTGGAAATTGCGCCAGGGCGGATGACGGATTTGGGCCGGCGGTGACGGATCTTCTGCCACAGCATATTGCGCTCTGCGTGGTGAACGGTGGTAGTGTTCCTGAAAATGAACTCCCCCGCCTCGCAAAAGCGAAACCGGAACTGGTTATTTTTGTCGATGCCGTCCACAGCGGCGATAAACCCGGCACGTTGCGGGTGCTCGGGCCCGAACAACTCCGCCAGGATGACGTTTCGACCCATTCAGCGTCCCTGACAGTAGCCGGGAAATTTCTCGAAGAATCCTGTGGTGCGTCCTGCGTGCTGCTGTCGGCCCAACCGGCTGACTGCTCCCTGGGCAACCCGATGAGCCCGGCCGTCACCGCGGCGGCGCAAAGAGCTGCCGACATTCTCGTAGGTATCCTGACCGAACGCGGGAGAAGCAGGAGCTAATCGTTGCATCCCGCGGCACAGGTCGCGCCAGAGGCGGATAAAGCCGCGGGAGGGCACGGCAAGTCACAATTGTAGGCAAGGGACGTTCGATTGCAGCTTCCAGGGGTTTTTGGGCAAAAATCAACTGGAACGGGCCACCATGCGAAACCGGAACGCACTTGTTTCTGACCGCTTAGAATTGAGGCATTAGTTTTCTTCTCCGTCCAAACAGCCAGGCATCTTTTCGACATAACGCCGGATCTGATCGCGCACTTTTCTGTAACATTCCAGCTTCTTCTGCTCGGTATCGGCATTTTCCGCCAGCCGGGGCGGATCCTCAAAACCCTTATGCACCACCGTGGCGTCTCCGGGAAACAACGGGCATGCCTCGCGGGCATGATCGCAGACGGTCACCACGTAGTCGAATTCCACCTCTTTCAGTTCATCCACGTGTTTCGAGCGGTGTCCGGAGATATCAACCCCCGCCTCCTCCATCACTTTTACGGCTCTGGCGTTCAGCCCGTGGGTCTCCACACCGGCCGAATAAGGCTCGATCCGGTCCCCTCTCAGGTGACGGGCCCACCCCTCCGCCATCTGGCTGCGGCAGGAGTTTCCCGTGCACAGAAACAGTACCTTCAGCTTTCGTTCTGCATCCTGCATAATTCCTCTGGATCGGTCTCGAGTATCTGCTCCAACCGGTCTCTGTCATCCGCCCCCTGCCGGGTATCGGACATGTGTGTCGTCGCCCACTCAATGGCATCGCTGACGGCGGCCGATTCCGCCCCGTCAGGCAGCCGATAGTAGACCCATCGCCCCTGTTTTCGGCTGGTCACCAGCCCGGCCTTTCGCAGGATACTCATGTGTTTCGAGACCGTGGAGGGTGCCAGCTGGAGCAACTCCACAATCTGACACACGCACAGCTCGCGGCCCTCGAGGGCATAGAGAGCACGTATACGGCTCCTGTGAGCAAGAGCTTTCGCCATCTGAACGAGGTCGGAAGCATCATGTTGTTTTTGATATTTCGTCATATAACGAAGTATAAGCTGTTGTAATTGCGTCGTCAAGAAGGAAGCACGGGTGAGGTATTTGCGCCGTGGGGTCTTTTCGGGTTATGTTTCACATATGCGTTTAGCGTGCGTTACATCAGCCGTCCACGCTCGCAATCTCGCTGTTGGGGTGAAAAAACGACGAGATTGCTTCGCCCATCTTCCGGTGGGCTCGCAATGACCTGTGTGGCTGTCGGCGCCCCGGGGAATTTCCCAGAACCCACGCGGTCTCCACGTATCCGGGATGCCACGCACATGCAGGCCGTGATCGCCGAGCGCGTCCTGCCCTGAAGGGCAGTATATAACAGCCCAGGCCGGACGAGCCCGGCGGATTTGTTAACGAGCGGGGAATCAGTCATCAGTAACCGGTAATCAAGGTTTTGTCGTAACCAGTTAGCTGTATACCGATTACCGATCACCGAATACGCTTATTTTGGGACGAGGTACCCTGCAACAACCTTAATGTCGTCCACCGCGACTCGCGGTCGCCGCACTCCTACAGTTATCCTGTTGTGTAAATGACAAATGTACCCTATGCATTAGGGGATGCGCGGGGGGCTGCGCAGCCCCCCGCGGCAGCGAACATCTTCCGGACCCCCGGGTTGTCGGCAGCACCGGCCCGTGCGGTATCCCGCGCGCCAGCGGCGCGCTGTGGATCGCGGTATGTCAAAACGGACCGAGGGGGCGTTTTACTCACCGCTGTGTCGTTCTGCCTTACCTCATCTCTCCTTCTCTAAACGGAGAACGACAACAAAAGATACTCGCAGCCGTTTTTCAACGGCAATTCGCCTTTGCCTTCTGCGCAACAGCAGCGCTAAAAGCCTGTGCCTCTCCACGGTATACTCAAATACCCGGTAGAAGATGCAGGCTGTACCGTTTCTTATGTGACCGGTCTCTGCGTCTTCGCCGGATTGCGCGGGAACCAGTTCGTGGTATGGAGGCAGATCTTCACCAGCATCAGCATGACGGGGACCTCGATCAGCACGCCCACCACCGTGGCGAGCGCGGCGCCGGACTGGAGTCCGAACAGCATGGCCGCGGTGGCCAGAGCGACCTCGAAGTGGTTCGATGCACCGATCATCGCCGCCGGGGCGGCGTCCTCATAGTCGAGTTTCAACAGCTTCGCCAGCCCGTAACCAATCCAGAAAATCACGTTTGTCTGGATGAACAGCGGTATGGCGATGAGCAGTATGGCCTGTGGCGCTCTCACTATCCTGTCGCCCTGTAAGACGAAGATGAACACGAGGGTCAACAACAGCGCCGCCAAGGTTATTGGTGTCAGCAGGTGCAGGAATTTCTCCTCGAACCACTCCTTCCCTTTCGTTGCTATAATCCACTTGCGGGAGAAATATCCGGCCACCAGCGGCAGCGCCACATAGACGGATATCGAGAGCAGCAACGCTCGCCAGGGCACGGGCAATCGCCCGACCCCCAGCAGAAACCCGCCGAGCGGTCCATAAAGCACGAGCATGGTCAACGAATTGATCGCCACCATCACAAGCGTCAGTCCGCCGCTGCCTTTGGCCAGATAACTCCAGACGAAAACCATCGCGGTGCAGGGAGCTATGCCCAGCAGTATGGCACCGGCCAGGTAGCTGCGCCATTGGCGCACGGCCAGGCGTCGGGTGATGCCGTCCGGAAGTTCATCTCCCTCGCTGTAGTTGATCGCCTCCGGGTCCACTTCCTTTTCGTTCTCCACATCGTACAGGGCAATTCGCCCGTCACCAATCTCCGCACCGACCGGATCATCCATGCCCAACGGCACCCGGACGTATTCCATCGTGTCCTGCCCGATGAAACCGACAAAGATTGATCCGAGAAACACAGTGGCGATCAGGGCCATCGAAAAGGGCTTGATCGCCCAGTTGACAAAGAGAGTCAGGAGGACCGGTTTCACGTTTTTGCCGGCACGCACGACCTCACCGAAATCGATCTTCACCATGATCGGATAGATCATCAGGAAGAGGCATATGGCGATCGGTATGGAAATTATCGGAGCACCGTCGACCGTTATGGACAGGCTGTCGAGGAACCCCGCCAGGCCGGGAGCAATACGGCCGATCAGTATGCCGGCCACTATGCACAAAGCCACCCAGAGGGTGAGATATCGTTCGAATAACCCGAGTGCTTTTTCCTCACGTTCCTCCAGATCCTCGTTGTCCTCCACCTGTCTGTCCTCTTGTTTTTCAGTCATTGGTGATTCCTCAGTTCAGTCGACAGAGTTTATTGTCTGGGTTAGCCGATCAGGTGAACACTGTGACCTTATGAAATCGCCGTCAGACGTTCTCTGTCAGCGATGACAGATTACTGATCAGCCGCATTGGCCATTTCGCCACATAACGAAGTATACTGTTTTACAATGACTCCGTCAAAGAGCAACGGAATTTGTGAACGGAATTATCCTGCTCCCCAGACCTGACTGGGCTCTGTCTGAGAATGCGGTCGTCGGACCGAGAGTGAGCGAATTTGCGGATGGTGCGGACCCCGAAGCAAGCCTATCCAGTAGAGATAAGCGGAAACCGATATTTTCATTCATCCCCCGATGCAGGATGTTGACATATGTCAAGATGGTAGGTCGGGAGTGTGACCCTGAACCGAATATATCCCGCAGAACATGCCATCTCTCGCGCTCTTTGTTCTGAGATATTTCGTCAATTCGGTGTCACCGCATTTTCCACCGGATCAGCAGTTCTGAGTCTCCGGATGACGGCTTTTTCAAGCTCGATCAACAGAAAAGTCGCCATACCCACACCCAGCGTTAGAAACCAGTGGCGAAGACGCAGCGCGGATGACCCAAAAAGCGTGTGCATGAAGGGAGCATGAACGAACATGATTTGCAAAACAGCGAGTGCTCCGATCGACACCCATGCGACCCTGTTCGACAGGAGGCGGGTTATTGAGAGGCTGGATTTGTGCAGATATCGGCTGTTAAAAAGGTAAAACGCCTGACCGCATACGAGTGTGTTGACCGCAATCGTCTGGGCGAGCGCTTCCGAAATGCCAAAATGATATTTCCCCAGGGAAAAAATGGCGATCGTCGCCCCTCCTATCACCAGGGCGACAAAACCGATACGCCAGAGAAACGTGATTCCGAGTATCGGCGCTCCGGGGTCGCGTGGGGGGCGCTGCATGAGACCCGGTTCCGCCGGTTCAAAAGCCAGTGCCAGTGCGAGGGTGACCGCCGTCACCAGGTTGACCCATAATATCTGCACAGGCGTCAGCGGCAGCGCAAGTCCAAATATGACGGCGGTCAGAATAACCAGAGACTCCGCACCATTGGTCGGCAAGATGAACAGGATTGCCTTGCGGAGGTTGTCATATATCGTGCGGCCTTCCTCTACTGCATGCTCAATCGAGGTGAAATTATCGTCCGCCAGCACGATATCAGCAGCCTCTTTCGTGGCCTCGGTTCCTTTCACCCCCATGGCGACTCCGACGTCGGCGCGTTTCAGTGCTGGAGCATCATTAACCCCGTCCCCGGTCATGGCTATTACTTCGTTATTGGCCTGCAATGCTTTGATCAAACGTAATTTATGTTCGGGGCTGGTTCGGGCAAAAATATCGTTTTCGCGGGCCAGAATGCTCAGTTCTTCATCGGACACATCCTCTATTTCCCCCCCGGTGACCGCATTTGCACCGTCACCGATCCCCATCTCAGCCCCGATAGCCGCTGCCGTGCCCGAGTGGTCGCCGGTGATGATTTTCACTCGAATCCCGGCCTGATGACACATTTTTATCGCCTCGATGGCCTCCGGCCGGGGCGGGTCTATAATCCCAACGATGCCGATGAAAACCATTTCGTTGCTCAAATCCTCAAAATCAAGGGTCTCCTTCGCATCCGCCGTAACGCGCGAGGCGGCGGCCAGCACTCTGAATCCACTTTTTCCGAGCTTCTCGACCTCCTCCTCCCAAAAACCTTTATCGAGCGGTTCCACGGCGTCGTCATTGCCATATTCAAACTCACAGCATTCCAGCAGTCGATCGGGAGCTCCTTTGAACAATATGCGATTGTCCCCGTCCGGGCTCCGATTAAGTGTGGCCATGAACTTGTTTTCCGACTCAAACGGAATCGCGTCGAGACGTTCGTATCCCGAATCGTCAAATTCTGCTTTCCTTGCCAGAGTTCGCAAAGCCCCCTCGGTGGGTTCTCCGGTGACCCGCCAGCGTCCTTCGTCCTGTGTAATGTCGGAGTCGTTGCACACGGCCATCACCTCAATAAGCCTGTGCAAATCCTGACACTGTTCCCGCGACACCGCTTCCGCTTCTTCGGTTCTGACAATGCGCCCTTCTGGAGAGTAACCGGTGCCTTCGGCTTCAAAAACATTATGACGTGTGACGGCATACCTGACCGTCATTTCATTTTTGGTGAGCGTACCGGTTTTGTCGGAACATATAGTGGTCACAGAACCCAGGGTTTCCACCGCATTCAGTTTGCGGGTTATCGCATTCCGGCGCGCCATACGCTGCACGCCCAGCGCAAGGGTTATTGTCAGGATAGCGGGGAGCCCCTCCGGTATGGCTGCCACGGCAAACCCTATAGCGGCCATAAAAAGCTCCGCAGCTGCCATACCATGCAGAATCCACCCGATGAAGCCCATAACCGCCGCCATCCCCAGAATGACAATTGAAAGAACTTTTCCAAACCGATTCATCTGACGGGTAAGCGGGGTGGCTATCTTTTCAACTTCCGAGATCATCGTGTTAATCTGACCGATCTGGGTAGCGGCTCCTGTCGCCACCACGACACCGGTCCCGCGTCCTGCCGAAACCATCGATCCGGAAAACGCCATACCGGTTCTATCGCCCACGCCCGCATCTTCTGGAGTGGTCTCGGTATCTTTTGTGACGGGGACGGATTCACCCGTGAGGGCGGATTCTTCAATCCGGAGATTCGACGTATCCATCAACCGCACATCGGCAGGCACCCGGTCACCGGAGCGGAGTCGCACGATATCGCCGGGAACAAGACGTTCCGCTTCGATTTCGGCCCATTCTCCGTTGCGTAGCGCGTGTGCATGCAATGACAGCAGTTTGCGAATGCCCGCCAGGGCGCGTTCGGCTTTGCCTTCCTGAACAAAGCCTATTGTCGCATTTATGACGACCACACTCAGAATGACGGCTGTATCGATCCAGTGCCCCAGTATGGCCGTGATTATTGACGCCACTATCAAAATGTAGATCAGAAGATCATTGAAATGTTTGAAAAACCGTTTGAGCACCCCCTCCGTCTCGCCGGCGGGGAGTCTGTTTGGGCCGAAGGTGTCGAGCCTTTGCTCTGCGTCTTCGGATGCCAGGCCGTCTTTCTCCGAATCCAGAAGATCAAGGATCTGTTCAATAGGCTTTGAATGTGGATTGTCTATTTGCTTCTTGAACTCGGAAGTTGTCACGGGTATATGGCTCCTGTCCATGTTTAAAGACGATTCCAGGTGGCAAACATCCCACCTTCCTCTTTATGGGGCGGGAAACCATCTTTAGCCCAGAAGAGGAGATCGAGAGAGGCAGGTGCATGATATCAGAAGAGTGTTCCCCTTTGAAAAGTATGTTGTTCGACAGATCTCCACATAGAGCTTTGCCCCCGGTAACGGATGGCTGTCCACCTCCGTGACATGGCATTTTTCCCGGACAGATTAGCGCCGGAACGACTTATTTTCACCACAGAGCACACAGAGAGCACGGAGAACAGCAGGAGAACGGCACTTTGTTGGGATTAAACGGCATGACAGCGTAACGGCGTGTTCCATCACAAGGAAACACAGATCACAGGGCAAGGTAAGGCAACAGCGAACGGCCGACAAAGTGCGCGAGAAAGTTAGCGACGAAGATGGGCCATCACCGACGCCGGCCGTTCTTCATGCTCTTCGTGTCCTTCGTGGTAGAAATAAGCCGTTGCCGTAATGCTGTTTGCCCTCCTCCGTGCCCCCGTGCTCTCCGTGTGAGAATAAAAAGAAACACATCCCCCCGAATATCTATCTCGTAGCGATGAGCCGAACCTGTTTGACCTTTGCATCGGCCAGGGCCGCCTTCAGATCTGCGATCTGTTCCTTCAGCTTCTTCTTCTCGTCTCTGTCCTCTACCGTTTCCACCTTCACAACCTTTCCAAGGAGATGATTCTTGCCGTATTTCTTCAGCCAGTTGGCAACCGTCGACCCGCCGCCAATGCCGTACTTCCGGCGGGCCTCGGCCATGCTGCTGAGTTTACCAGACTCCAGTTCCGAAACAACCTTCAGCTTGAATGCTTCACTATAACGAACTACCTTATTTCCCATCGTCTTCGTCCTTTCGGTTGCAGTTACTCACTGATTACACTGTCAACCTATAGCAGGACGGGACAGCGATTACGGTGCCCTTTCAACCGATCACTGATCACCCGCTTCTTTGCGGTCTCCGTGAGGGTTTCAGAGCCCTGATTATTGCCGACACAACGTAGCCTTCAGCGCCGGGAACCCACTGCTCATAATTTCTTCTGGTGTGCATGTTCGGCTCCACTTTTATTTCGTCGAACCCGATTTCAGTCAGCCACATTTTGATTTTTCCCATCGGTGCGGCTCCCCCCACGCAGCCACACAGCATGTTCGGGTTATTTTTTATCTCCTCCGGCATCTCCTCTGAGGCCACTATGTCGGAGATGACCATTCTGCCACCTGGTTTGAGAACGCGATATGTTTCCTCATAAACGGTTTTCTTCTCGGACGACAGGTTGATCACACAGTTTGATATCACGACGTCAACCGCACCATCGGTAATCGGCAGATTCTCTATCTCACCTGAAATGAACTCAACATTATCAAACCCGCCGCTTTCGGCATTCCGGGTTGCTTTCTCAACCATCTCGGGTGTCATGTCCACCCCCAGGACTTGCCCCGTATCGCCGACCTCCCGTGCGGCCAGGAAACAGTCTATGCCGCCACCCGAACCCAGATCTAATACAATCTCTCCCGCCTCTAAATTTGCATGAGCGACAGGATGACCTGATCCCAGCCCCATATCGGCTCCCGCTGGGAGATCTTTCAACTCCGAAACAGAGTAGCCGAGCCGCGTTGATCTGCTGTCGGTTTGACCGGTATCCTCGCTGCAGCATGAACCAGTGTCTTCGCAGCGGCTTGTTCTGCTGTTGCGACGGGCTATGTCCGCGTATCTTTTTTGAACTGTCTTTTTCAGTTCCTGTTCAGTCATTTCTACAACCTCCGTTTGAGAACTTATCCAAAGCCGCTTACTTCTCTTCCCCGTACAAACAGTCCGGCATTTTTTCGACATACCGACGGATCTGGTCGCGCACCTCCCGGTAGCATTCCAGCTTCTCCTGCTCGGTATCGGCCTTTTCCGCCAGCCGGGGCGGATCCTCAAAACCCTGATGCACCACCGTGGCGTCGCCGGGAAACAACGGGCACGCCTCGCGGGCGTGATCGCAGACGGTCACCACGTAGTCGAATTCCACGTCTTTCAGTTCATCCACGTGTTTTGAGCGGTGTCCGGAGATATCCACCCCCGCCTCCTCCATCACTTTCACGGCGTTGGGGTTCAGCCCGTGGGTCTCCACACCGGCCGAGTAGGGCTCGATCCGGTCGCCTCTGAGGTGACGGACCCATCCCTCCGCCATCTGGCTGCGGCAGGAGTTGCCCGTGCACAAAAACAGCACCTTCAGTTTTCGTTCTGCATCCTGCATAATTCCTCCGGATCCGTCTCGAGTATTTCTTCCAACCGATCCCTGTCATCCGTCCCCTGCCGGGTATCACGCATGTAGGTCGTTGCCCACTCAAGAGCGTCATTGACTGCGGGCGATTTCGCCGGGTCGGGCAACCGATAATACACCCATCGCCCCCGTTTTTGGCTGACCACGAGCCCGGCCTTTCGCAGAATACTCATGTGTTTCGATACCGTGGAGGGTGCCAGCTGGAGCAACTCCACAATCTGACACACGCACAGCTCGCGGCCCTCGAGGGCATAGAGAGCACGTATACGGCTCCTGTGAGCAAGAGCTTTCGCCATCTGAACGAGGTCGGAAGCATCATGTTGTTTTTGATATTTCGTCATATAACGAAGTATAGGCTGTTGTAATTGCGTCGTCAAGAAGGAAGCACGGGTGGAAGGGATGAGGGGAAACGCAAATCTTCACCTTCATGCAGTATACACCAGATACAGACCGCCCAGGATGACCAGGACGCCGCAGATTTTTTTCAGGATCACTGCGCCCTTCGAGCGTTCGTTCCAGTCCAGATAGCCCTGCACCAGTTCCGTGGAAGTGCCGGCCGCCACGATCACCGAGCAGTGTCCCACCCCATAGAGCAGAAGCAAGAGGCCGCCGAACACCGGATTTGTGCCGCCGGTGTGGAAGACCACCCCCAGCATCGGCGCCATGTAGGCAAACGTGCAGGGGCCCAGCGCTATGCCAAAGACGAGCCCCAGGATCAGGGCTGCCAGCATTCCCCTGCGCTTCATGCCGACCTGGCCCGGTCCGGACCAGGGCATGGGTATCACCTCGAGCAAGTGGAGGCCGACAACGAAAAATATGACGGAAACAGCATAGTTCCCCCAGACTCCTACATCGCCCATCATCCGTCCCGCCGCCGCAGTGACCGCACCGATGGCGGCGATGGTTGCCAGTATACCGGCCGAGAAGACCGTTGAGATGAGGAAGGCTCTCTTTGTCGACATATTGCCCTGTTCATCAATGAACCCCACGATCAGCGGGATACTGGCCAGGTGGCAGGGGCTGAGCACGATGCTGAGGATGCCCCACAGCAGGGATGCCCCCAGTGCTACGGCGGGCGTTCCGTGCACCGCTTCGGTGAGATGGGTGAACAGATATTCAAGCATCACTCCACTCCCATTTCTTTGAGCTGCTCGGTGATAGCCTCCCGCCCCATGAAACCCTGATGGCGGTCAACCTCATTGCCCTCGGCGTCGTAGAAAATCTGCGTGGGAATGGCCCGCACTCCGACCCGCTGGGTGATGGCCGGATACTGGTCGGTCTGAATGATCAATATCTCCGCACGGCCTTTGTATTGGTCTTTCAGATCATCTAGGATGGGCTTCATCTTCTTACAGGGGATACAGGAATCCCGCCCAAAATCAGCAAGCACCGGCACATCTTTTGCCAGAGCCCTGTCCAGCGGATTATTCGCCGCAAGAGCCTTCTGCGCCTCGATCCACTCCTCGTTCCGGTTAATGGTGGCATCCTCCCGCAATCTGGAGAGGTAGGTCTGGATGGCTGTATTCTGCTTCTCCTGCCGGACGTACGACCGCAAGGAATCTTTTATGTCCTCGAAATCCCGATCACCCGACAACTCGGCCTTATGTTTCTCGTAAAAGGCTCTTACCTCTTCATCGGTTATCTCAATGTCTCCCAGGACTTCGCGCTGGAGCAAAGCATCGATGAGAACATGCTTCTCATGTCCGGGATGGGACTCGTGTGCTTCCATACCATCCTGATATTCCTCCGTCTCGGTGATGTCTTCTGTGCGCGCTTTCTGGAGCAGCAGTTTTTCCGAGACTAATTGGTCCAGCAGCCCGTGCCGGTTGTTTTTGAAAGCGGACTGATGCTGTTGAGGCAGTTGTTCCAGTGCGTCTTCCAGTTCAGCCAGCGTTATCTCCTCCCCGTTGACGGTGGCGAGAACCGCTTCCGGAGGGAACGTTTTCTGCTCCGGGCCGTCTTCGGCGTTGTCGCCGCTGTTTTCGACCTTGCCGCCTATCTGTCCCGGGGCGACCTCCTGTTTGCCAGACTCCCCCTGTTTTCCGGCAACGATGCCGATCACGGCAGCAACCAGCAGCAGCACTACAGCCACCTTCCACCAGATCCGACACAGGAGGCAGCGGCCTCCCTCCTTACTTTCGTCTGATTCCACAGGTGATTCGAAGATACTCTCTGAGCTCTGTTCCTGTTGTTCTTCTCGAGTCATATGCAACCTTCCTGTTAAACGGATAACGATCAGTATTCCGGCTGCTACAAGCAACCAGAGTGCAATATTTCCCTCTCCCTGTTCACACAGGGTACGCGTTTAGCGTGTCGAGTGCCGTTCCAAAAAAGGCCCGTAGGGCCGGAGCAGACGTAGCCCCGGGCGATCCCGGGCTCTTCGGGGGAGCCCGGGGTTAGCGGTTCGGGTAACGTGCCGGCGGAACGCGCGAACAGTGTTCGGCGCGGCAAGCTTGCGGCGCTCGCCTCCGGCGAGGCGATCCGCCTCCTTCGGCGGCTTCCCAATGCTAACCCGGGGCTCGTTCGGCCAAAACAGCGGCCTCATTTCGCCCCGGGCTACGTCTGCCACGCCCGCTCCGCGGGCTTACCGACAGCACCAGCGCTAAACGCACATACCACACAGGCAACGGGGCCCGTGGTTCATCATTGTCGGTCCGCACAATCATCCGGGGGACCGGTTGGACGCAGCTCCTCGCCGGTACCCCATTCAAAGACAGGTCGGCAGTGATGGCGGTTCAACACCTTATCCACGCGCGGCTTTACTACTTCGCGCAGGAACTGCATGGCCGACCCAGCATCTTCGTCCAGCAGGGCCTGTTCGAGGTGCTGGATGTCTTCCTCACCCAGCGTGATGGTTGCTTTCCTCTCCGGCATGCTCAAGCTCCTTACGCCTCGTGAGGCAGACGGCGTTCAGGACAAAAGTTCCTTTATGTCCTGGACTCCGGCGACTTTACCGGTAACCTTCACCTCGCCATCCACGGCAAGGGCGGGGGTCATCATCACGCCGAACTCCATGATTTCGTTCACGTCCGTGACTTTTTCGATCTCGCAATCAATGCCGAGTTCTTCCGCGGCGGCCTCGGCGTTTTTGGTCAGTTTCTTGCATTTCGGGCATCCGGTGCCCAGTATCTGCACCTTCATTGTCGACCTCCTTGTTATGTAATTAGAAATCTCTGTGTTCTTTACTCTTCCGTTAAACCTTCGTCGAGGGTCTTCCGTGCACAGTCCACCACCTGCTCAACCTGGTCGTCGTTGGCCCACACGCCGAGAACCTTCTCTATACCGAGGTCCGTGACCGTAATCTGCTCGTAGTTGGAAATCCCCAGCCTCTCGAAGACCTTCGCGGCACAATTCACCGGGCAGCCGGCGATCACCAAATTCCGCTCGGAGTCCTTCGCCGACTGGACCATGCCCTCTATGTCCGCCCCCATGCCGGTCAGGCAGAACATGCGGCCGGCACCATCCGCCATGAGCCGGCGGTCGGCCCGGTCGGTGACCTCCCCCACGTTGGCTGCTCCGGCACACGCGGAGATCAGCACATCGCCACTTCCACAACAGGTATCGTCACTCATATTTTCCTCCTTCACGTTAAATGCAAACTATCAACTATCATCCGCCACATCTCCTCCGTCCACACCAAGGGCCTGGACGACCTCGACCAGTGCCTCGCGCATATCTTCGTATTCTCCGTCAAACACCGGCATGCACTCACGCACACTCACTTCTCCAGCATGGACGCGCACGGCGAAAGCAAGGCAAGTCTGCTCCCCGCACCGGCCGCAGTTCGTGCCGGGCAGGCGCTTGTATACCTCCAGGGCAGGCGGCCTTTCCCTCCGTTCGTAGGAGGGTTCGATTTCGTTCCGCCGCGCCCACGTCTGATTGGCACGACATCTCAACTCTTCTAAGACGCGCCACGCGTCCACAATCTCGTCGGCCTTGGCCACCGCGATGCGATGCGGATAAACCGAAACCATCCGATAGCCATCCATGAACGTGAAGGTTGGACCGTCCACGCTGTAGCTGGCCCCCTTCATCTCCGCGTTCAGGTAAGGGAAGACCTCCGTCATGTCGCCCGATATGTGGGCGATCAGGCGGATTTTCGTCTCATCCGCCACACAGGGAGCCAGCACCATGATGGCCGTCCGGCCGAAGACGTCCTTATCGAACTGCGGCGGTTCCTGCGTCGGAACCTCGATCTGCGCGGGCCGGTAATCCACCCAGCCGGCGCAGACCACGTCGCCAAGCGCCTCGATCAGAGCCGTTCGCGTCTTCGCATCCATCGCCACCGCCAGATCGCCCACCTTCCGGTAGCCGGGCTCGGGGGAGATAATTTCATAGCTCAGCCCGGCCTCATCCAGGGCTGTTCTCACCTTCTCAGCCTCTTCCGGGCCCGGAAAAGTTGTCACCACACTCATTCGCGACTCCACGTTGATTCAGGCAAAGAGGTATCCATAAAGCATGCCGCTGAAGGTGGCCATGACGACGACGAGCGAGACGAAGACCACCGTTTTCTTCGTTCCGATCACGCTACGGATTACCAGCATGTTGGGCAGGCTCAGCGCCGGTCCGGCCAGCAGCAGAGCCAGTGCCGGGCCCTTGCCCATACCCGCCCCGATGAGACCCTGCAGGATGGGCACCTCGGTGAGGGTGGCAAAATACATGAACGCGCCGGCGATGGAAGCAAAGAAGTTCGACAGGAGCGAGTTGCCGCCCACGGCCGTCTCCACCCACCCGGAAGGGATGAGGCCTTCGTGCTCAGGACGTCCCAGCAAGGCGCCGGCGATCAGCACGCCGATAAACAGCAGCGGCAAAATCTGCTTCGTAAACCCCCACGTCTGCTCCAGCCAGTCCTCACCCTCTCCCTCCGAAGTGCCCAGAATGACAGAGAGGGCCACAGCGCCCACAGCAAAGGGCACCATCGGCTCATGCGGGACCAGCGCCGCCGCCACGCCCACCGCAGCGCCACCGACAAGAACCTTCCACCACCTCTGGCCGAACCACACGATCAGGATCACGGCGAGGCCCACCGCGAATAAACCGGTCAAGATCCATTTCACCTCATGGATCGCCGCCCAGAGCCCGCTCGCTTCGGCCGGCCGGCCCCAGTTGGCAAAGACCAGCACGCCCACCATCGAGGCGAAATACAGCACGTTCTGCCAGAGGGGACGGCTCACCTCCGGCTCGGGCATGGCCGCCTGCGCGTTCGCCTTCTCCACCTCCTCCCTGTGGAAGATGAAGTGCATCAGCAGGCCGATCACGATGCTGAAAACGATGGCGCCCACGGCCCGGGCCACACCCAGCTCCAGTCCCAGCACCCGCGCGGTCAGCACGATGGCCAGCACGTTGATGGCCGGGCCGCTGTAGAGAAACGCCGTGGCCGGCCCCAGCCCGGCGCCCATCCTGTAGATGCCGCTGAAAAGAGGCAGAACCGTGCACGAGCAAACCGCCAGAATCGTCCCCGATACCGACGCCACACCGTAGGCCAGGACCTTGTTCGCCTTCGCCCCGAGATACTTCATCACTGACTCCTGACTGACGAACACGGCGATGGCCCCGGCGATGAAAAAGGCCGGCACCAGGCACAGCAGGACATGCTCGCGTGCATACCAGCGGGCCAGCCGCAGCGATTCCTCCACGGCGTTCCAAAACTGTTTCGCTCCCACCGGCAGCCAGAAAAAGGCCGCGAAGACCGCCACGATCAACAACAGCTTTTTCCATTCATCTTTCAGGTTCATGCGCGCACCTTAAAATCCTTGGTCATTCCGCCAAATATCGGCGAAAAAAAAGAGCCGTGCTGCACATTCACGTCTGAGCCGCCTGCGATTCGTGAGCAGAAAGGGCCTGTTCCTCCTGCTCCTCTCGGACGGCTTCGATACAACTGAACATATTCAACACGCAGGGGACCTTCAGCCGGTAGAAGCGCTGAACCCCTTCCTTCCGGCTATCGACGATGCCGGCCTCTTTCAGCACCGACAGGTGCTTGGAGACCGTAGAGATGTCGGCTCCGACGAGATCCGTCAGCGTGCAGACGCACCTCTCGCCGCGGGACAGCTCATCCACCATCATCAGGCGGCTGGGATGAGCCAGGGCCTTGATGATCCGGGCCCGCCTCTCAAACAGTTTCTTCTTTGCCTCGTCGATGGCCATGATTTAACCTTCTTGCCCAAATAACCATATCCGGTTATCCGTGATCAGTAACGGGTATCCACCGCTTACCGATGACCGATCACCGGTTACTCCGCCCGCACTGCACTTATTTGGCCATTATACCAAATGTGCGCTGCCGATCAAGTCCGTGCAAACAATACGCGGGCAAACTCCGGGGAGACGTTCTTTTGGCTCTTCCGCTTCAGGCGTCCTCATCTTATCGTTTGCGATCTTTCAGCTGTCGGAAGGGCGTCAATTTGCAAGGTGATCACAAAGCCTTGTGCGGGACACTGCGGTTACATAGTTCATGCTGGTTTCCCACATGTTTCGCACGTTTGTAAGAACCATGGTCTGAAGGTATACTTTTTTCCAGATGATCAGCGAGACACGGCAAACCGCTACCTGAGTTCCATTTGTGTGGAAAGTTCCTGAGGTTGTCTGTATGCGACAATTGCGTGAGCATAAAGGGCTGGGAGAGAACAGGGTTGATCACGAGCAGCGTGAACTGCTCCAGAAGTGTATCGAGAAGGGGGACGCAGCGGAGTGGAATCAGTGGAGAGAAGAAAATCCCGATGCTAAGATCTGGCTGCAAGGGATTGATTTTAGCCGCATGACCGAAAGGCCTATGTTGCGACGCATCAATATGCAAGAGGCGAACTTGGCCCGGGCGAAATTGCCGGGAAGCGTTTTGGTCGGCGCCGACCTCCGTGACGCGGTTCTGGTTGGGACAAATCTGCGTAAGGCCGTACTTGTTAAAGCTGATTTGCGGGGTGCGCATCTGCTGGAATCGGATTTGAGGGGGACGAATCTGCGGCGCGCTGATCTGCGTGAAACGAAATGTGCTTATTCCAAGGTTGACAGCGAGACGCTGTTTTTAACAGACCGCGTCGACAAGGAGACCGATTTCACGGGGGTTCCGCTTGGCAGTATGCGCATTGAGCCGGGACTGAAGGAGCTGCTCGAATACAACGTAAGACGGGGAAGATGGCAAGAGTGGTACCGAAACCATCCGTGTTTGGCGCCGGGGGCGTGGCTCTTCTGGCTGATGTGTGACTATGGGCGTTCTACCTGGCGAGTCCTGATATCTTTCACTGTTCTGGCCATGGGTTTTGCTGTCGCCTACACCCTCTTGCCGGAATCTGTCGTTGCTATTTGGGCTGAACAACCCGGTGAGTCTCTCGGTTTTGGGTACTCTCTGTACTTCTCTATTGTCACGATGACCACCCTGGGCTTCGGTGACGTGTATGCGGCACCTTCGAGCGCCGTCGGCCAATTCTTGTTATCTCTTCAGGTGGTTCTGGGCTATCTCCTACTGGGGACGCTTGTCACAAGGTTTGCTATGTTATTCAGCGCAGGCGGCCCCTCGGCCTCCTTTTATCGGAAAAAGGTTGACGGCCAGGATTCGCCATGAGAGCAGGGTCCCGGGCTTCTGGAACCTTCATTTTGAACACTTCGGGTTGGGGAAAGTGCCTTTGGCAATGCCACGAGATTCGTGTTGCGGCAGGATGGACGACATCGCCCTTCAGGTCTGCCTGAACCCGGTCGGGGATGTGCAGCGAGCCGACGATGACCACATTCGGGCCAGGCTTGAAGATATCTGTGATGCCTGCCGCGGCAAGCCGTTCAGGATATGCGCTGACGGCCTGCACACGATTGATACGCTCAACCCGTCAGCCTGTAGGTCCTGCGCAATGCCGTGCACAGCGCGAATGTCAGAAAGGAGTCGTCGTCGATTACCTCCGCCTCTTACGCTCTATCTGAGCCGTCGAAGGGAATTCTGAGTGCCCCGGTCAGGAATTTGCTTGAGGTGTGGGGCCGATCATCTGATACCCGCCGAGGGAACGTCTTCATTGTTTCCGTTCCTCCCGGTGGGCTTCCACCAGGCGGTCCCGTTCCTCTTTGAGCCGTTCACTCAGACCCACTTTGTAGATGTGCGGATTCGTAAAGCGCTTGTAGTCGGACGGAAGTTGCCCCAGGCGCTTCTTCGAGTAGTCGGCGATCTCCTCGAGTGACTTCCGATCGGCGGTCCGCTCGCCGTCTTTCATCACCTGGTGCAGCAGCGGTTCCTTCTCATGTCCGGCGAGAGAAAGCGACTTCAGGGGATCGGACGGGTGGTGCATCTTCTCGACGTCTGTTTCGTCGGCAAGCGCCACCGCGTCCGCGCCGAAAAAGCTTCCGTCGCCGTTCAGAATCCGGAAGACCTGCTTCAGGTGGGGCAGGCTGATCTTCTCCGTCGTCTCGGAGAGCTTGATGCGGGGTCTATCATTGGCGAACGCAAGTTTGTAGACGCCGTCCAGTGCGGCGTCGGGCGGGCCGGTCACCAGGCGCGTGCCCACGCCGAAGAGATCAATCGGCGCGTCCTGCTGCAGCAGGCTTTCGATCACGTGTTCATCGAGCTGATTGGACGCCGCAATTTTCACGTAGTCCAGCCCGGCCTCATCCAGCATCTTCCGCGCTTCTCTGGCCAGGTAGGCCAGGTCGCCGCTATCGAGCCGGATACCGAGCAACCGCTCTCCCCGTTCGGCCATTTCCTTTCCGACCTTGATGGCATTGGGGAGGCCGCTGTTGAGCGTATCGTAGGTGTCCACCAGCAAAACGCAGTTCTCCGGCTCGCTTTCGGCGAAATCCCGGAATGCCGTCAGCTCATCGTCGTAGCGCTGCACGAACGAATGGGCCATGGTGCCGGCGATTGGCATGCAAAAATCACGTCCGGCTCGCACGTTGCTGGTGCTCTCGAACCCTCCGATGATCGCGGCGCGGCTGGCGTAGTAGCCGGCCGGACCGTGCGCGCGACGCAGCCCGAAATCCACCAGCTTGCGGTCCTCTCCTGCCACCAACCGCATCCTGCTCGCCTTCGTGGCGATAAGCGTCTGGAAATTGAGGGTGTTCAGCAGCAGCGTCTCGATAACCTGCGCCTCGATCAGGCCCGCTTCCACGCTCAACACCGGTCGGGTCGGGAAAACAACGTCCCCCTCCCGGGAACTGTAGACATCCCCCCGGAAGCGGAAGTCTTCGAGATAGCTCAGGAACTCCTCACTGTATCCCTGTTCGGTTAGATAGTCGATGTCCTCCCCGTCGAAACAAAGGCCTTCAAGGACTGCCAGCAGATTTTCCAGACCGGCGAAGATGGCGTAGCCGCCTTCGAATGGCAAACTGCGGAAAAAGTAGTCGAAGACCGCTCGCTCCTGCCCATACCCCTTTTGGAAGTACACCTGCGCCATGGTGAGTTCGTATTCATCGGTGTATGTGCCTGTAAAGTCAATCATGCAATCCTCCGTCCGGTCTGAAAGTATGGCCGCAGCCACACTTTGTTTGTCACCGCTCACCGCTCACCGATCCCCCGTTCCTTCTCCGGTCATTTCCTCCAGGACGTTCTCGTGAATACTCCGAGCTCTCTCACTGAAGAGCACAAAGCGGATGCGTTCCACAGAACGCAGCGCTGGCAGCGCATCGAGGACGGTCCTGATTGCGATGCGCCCCGCCTCCTCCATGGGATATCCGAAGGCCCCGGTGGATATGGCCGGGAAAGCTACCGAGCTGATCCCGTTTTCCTCGGCCAGTTGAAGTGCTTCCCGGTAACACGAGGCCAGCAATTCCTCCGAAGGCTCGTCTCTTCCGTAGACCGGGCCGAGACAGTGAATGACGTACTGGTTGGGAAGGTTATGTGCTCCGGTGATTACCGCCTCGCCCGGGCGGATTGGGGCCAGCGGGCGACACTCTTCTTCGAGACCGGGCCCGGCGGCCCGATGGATGGCTCCGGCCACCCCCCCGCCAACACGCAACTGGGCGTTCGCCGCATTGACGACCGATTCCACGTCCGGTTGATCCGAGATATCTCCCCGAATGCACTCAACTGTCACGCCATCGATCGTTTTCTCTATCATGTTGCCCTCCTCTCGTAGGATCCTCAGAGCACTGGCACGGCCGGCCGATAAGCCGTCTATTTTGCCCTGACACCGTCTGTTCGTTACAGCCCTTTGGCCCGCCACATGCCGTGGAACCGGCAGGCGCCCCAGAATAACACCACCGTGAAGCCGACGAGTGCCAGGATGCTGATCCCAGTGGGAAAATACGGGTCCTGCCCGAAGGCGGTGCGGATGAGATCGCCCGCGTAGGAAAGCGGGGAGATGGGCGAGATCCAGCGGGCCCACCGCGGCATATCCTCGATCGGCAGAAAAACCCCGCTCACAAACAGTAACGGCAGGCGCACCAGGTTCGAGAGCAGCATGATATTGGAGGGGCTGCTGGCCGGGGGGGACGCCAGCATAATGCCCAGGGAAGCAAAGCTCAGAGCGCCCAGGACCACACCGGCGATCAGAAGAAGCAGACTACTCACCGCAGCGTCGGTCAATACCAATCCCAGCACAACGGGAACGACCGATAGGCAGGAGCCGAAGATCAGCCCGCTGACCACGTCCCCGGCCAGGATGGCCCGTAGGGAAATGGGGGAAGAGATCAGGCGTTCGTAGGTACGAGCCCGCCGCTCCCACGGGGTCACCAGCGGTCCCACCGCGCTGGCGGTGAACCAAAGGGCCATCGCCACCATCCCGGGCACAATGTTGTCAGCCGCGATCGGCCGGCCCATCTTGAAGGTGAGAAAGAAAAACACCGGAAACAGCACGCCGAAGATCAGGACCGGCGGTTTCAGGTAATACAGCAGCGCGTTCTTTTTAGCGATGACATAGGCCCCGCGGACCTGCCGTCGCCAGGTCTGTATGCTCTGGGTCATTGACTTTCCTCCGTTTTCAGTGCCAGAAAAGGCGGGTGGTCGGTGATCGGACCGGTGACAGATCACTGATCACCGGTCACCGATCACTTTCGTTTGCTCGCTCGCCGGTCAGGTGCAGAAAAACATCCTCCAGGGTCGGTTTGCAGGTGGCGATCTCCGCGATTTTCAGTCCCCTTTCGTCGCAGAATTTGGCCAGTTCGGTGGCGGTTCGGCCGGGCTGCTCGCTATAGAGGCTGTATCCTTCGTCTTCCTCTCGAACCTTCGTCACGCCGTCCACCGATTCCAGTGGGGCCTCTTCCGGAGCGGTTCCCTCAAAGCTCACCCGCACGTACTGGCTTGATTTCATGGCGTTGCGGAGCTGATCGGGCGTGTCGATGGCGGCGATCTGGCCCTGGTTGATGATAGCGACCCGGTCGCACATCTCCTCCGCCTCCGTCATATTGTGGGTGGTCAGGAAAACCGTGAGCCCGCTTTCATTCATGCTGCATACGATCTCGCGGATGAGCCGGGCGCTGTGGACGTCCAGCCCGCTGGTGGGCTCGTCCAAAAACAGGATCTCCGGCCCGCTCACCAGCGCCGAGCAGAGCATCAGACGCTGCCGCAGGCCCTTCGAGAGGGCACGCGCCTTCTGCTGTTTTCGGTTTCCCAGCCCCAGACGGTCCAGCAGGCGGTCCCCCTCCTCCCGGCGCTTCGCCCGCGGCACGCCGTGCAGCTCGGCCATCAGCATAACGTTCCGCCAGACACTGAGGTCCAGGTACACGTTGGCCTCCTCCGGCACGATGCCCAGGTGTTCCCGGGCCCCGAGCGAGTCGGTGCGTATATCATGATCCTCGATGCGGGCCGTTCCCTCCGTGGGATCAATCACTCCGGTCAGCATACGCACCGTGGTGGTTTTTCCGGCCCCGTTGGGGCCCAGAAAACCGAATATCTCCCCTTCTGCCACGTCAAACTCCACACCGTTCACGGCCACCAGTTCGCCGAACCGTCGGGTCAATCCTTCAACTTCTATAATCGATGACATATCACTCATTCTCCTTTGTGAACAGCAACCATATTCCCACGCCCGTATCGGCATCTTCGGGAGGAAGCCCTCCTTCACCGACCACACGAAAATCGCTCAATTCCGCTTCCCGGGCCCACCCCCGAAAGGTTTCAGGTTTTCGCACCTCCCGGAACTCACGCATGGCCGCAGGGCCTTTCCTGCGCTGCGATTCGCGTCGGCGGCGAATAAATTCCCGTCGCGCCCACAAAGGATAATCGCGACCGAGACCTCCACCGAGCATCGCCCTGCCCCCGGGACGCAGCACCCGGTGCACCTCACGTATGCCGGTGGGACGATCCTCCCAGAAAAAGATCGATCCGCGGCTCACCACCAGATCGACCGAACCATCGGCCAGGGGCAGATCTTCCGCGCGGCCGTGCACGGCCAGCATACCACGATCACATCCACATCGGCGGGCTCTGGAGGTGGCCTCCGCCAGCGCATCCCCGTTCGGATCAATCAGCACCACGAAACTTTCGGAAAGCTCAGCCAGAGCAAAACCTACCGGCCCCTCCCCACTGCCGAGATCCACCCAGATCCCTTCGTCAGGCCCGCATTTCTCAATCATCTCTTGAGCGACGCAGACATAATAATCGGGGAGATGTTTTTCGTTTTCTGTATCCAGCATCAGTATATCCATTTTCGCCGTATGTTCCGCAGACTCACCAGAAACAGCGCGGTGCAGAAGCCGGCCAGGATTAGCAGGTTCAATCCGACGGGCATCTGAGCTGTGCCGTTGACGGCTCCATGCAATATGTCAGCTCCGTAGGTGAGCGGAAGAATGTAGGACAGCGGGCGGAGGAGAACGGGCAGGTCAGCAATGGGGAAGAACAGACCGCAGAGAAAGACCATCGGAAAGCGGAAGAAGTTGGAAAAAGTCTGGGCCTCGAAAACCTCACTGACCGAAACGGCGATGAGCAGCCCCAAAAACGTGGAACTGATGGCGATCAGAGCTACGGCCACGATCATTTGCCACCAGATAACGCCACTTAAATCCACGAAAAATGCTGCCATGATCACGGGAACAAACGCGTTGCCGATCCCGAACAGAACCGCCCCGGCAGTTTTGGCCAGCATCAGTATCTCCAGGGGCATCGGGGCCAGCAACAACCGCTCGAAGGATCGGCCCTTTTTCTCAAAAGTAACCGTCACAGCCAGCATGGAGGTGGTTCCGAACAGAATCGACAGCGCCATGACGCTGGGCAGTATCGTCCGGATATCGCCGAAACCCGACCCGGACTTGATGAAGAACATCAGGGTCCACGCAAGCGGGAAAATAATACCCCAGCTCAGGTTCGGCGGCTTAAGGTAGTAGGTTCGCATGTCCTTCTTGAGAATATTCCAGAACGCGATACAGATCTTCATGCTCCGCCTCCGTTTCCCTTGCCCTGTTCCTTCTCCTCACGCATCCGTTCCAGCGCCACGCCGGTAATGCGCACAAAAACGTCTTCCAGGGATGGACGGATGACACGCGCCTCCGTCACGTCCACGCCGTGTCCCTCGAAAAATCGAATGAGGGGCGCGAGCGCCAGGGCTTCGTCTGTGTGCGCGCGCACCAGGTTGCCTGACAGGATCTCAAAGTCAACGTCCGGAAATGCACTGTGCAACTCATCAAAGATGTCTGAGATCTCATTGCTCAACGCCAGTTGCACGACGCGCTGGCCTTCCACCTCGCTGACAAGATTTGGAAGCGTGTCGACGCGCACGAGTCGACCTTCAACGATGAACCCGATACGGTCACACAGCCGTTCCGCTTCCTCGATATAGTGCGTCGTCAGAAAAAGGGTGGTACCGGATTTGTTGAGGGCCGCGAGCATCTGTCGGATCTGTCGGGCACTGGCCACGTCAATCCCGGTGGTGGGCTCGTCGAGAAACAGAACCCGGGGACGATGGATGATGCCGGCGGCAATGGCGAGTTTGCGCTTCATGCCCTTGCTGTAGCCACCAAAGCCTCGCTGCGCTGCGCTTGTGAGGTCGAAGGTTTCCAGTAGTTCACGGGCACGTTCCTCCCGCTCGCCCCGGTTCATCCCGTAAAGCGCTCCGCAGAAGCAAAGGTTCTCGAACCCGTTGAATTCGGGCCACAGATTGCTTTCATCCGGCACGATGCCCATGAGACGCTGGGCCTTCTTTACATCCGTTGTCTCGTCCTGGTCGAAAAAGCCTATCCTTCCGGCATCGGGCCGCGCCAATCCGGTGAGCATGTTGATTGTGGTCGTTTTGCCCGCTCCATTGGGCCCTAAAAACCCGAAAACCTCCCCCTCCCGGACGTCAAAGGTAACGCCATCCACAGCCAGCACGTCGCCAAACTGCTTCTTCAGGCCATCTACAGCGATCGCAGACGTTGCTGTCGCTTGCACGTTGGAAATCCTCTCAAAAGATAAAAGATACAACAGAGTTACCCGTGTCACACGTCCGTTTTGTACATCACTCGCACGGGTGCCCGGCATCCTCGCCGTGGCATTCGCGGATCTGTTCCGGGGAGCAGTCGCCCGGCTTGCCCTCCAGCTTCTCCGGATGCTCGCAGCCCTCCGTATCCTCCACGCAGGGATGACCTTCGACGTCGCCGTGGCACTCTCTGATCTGCTCGGGGGAACAGTCTTCGGGCTGACCTTCCAGGCTCTCCGGTTTCTGACAACCCTTCGTTTTATCACACATCCTACGATCCTCCTTAACGAAAAGCGAATTAAGTATCTGCTTATGTGCTTAATTTATCCGCTCTGCCCGCAGCTGTCAAGGGTGGATAACGGCATATGTTTCACCACGAAGGACACGAAGTGCACGAAGAACGGCAAGGGATGGTTGTTAGTTGCTGGTTGCTGGTTAACGGCTGACGGCAACGGCTATCATTTCACCACCTGGACGTCGCTGGGCTTGCCCGCCTCGGGCATCCCACACAATTTCTAAGCCCCGACGGGGCGGCCTCAGAAGCGGGTAAAGGGCTGGGATTCTCCCAGCCCCTCCCCGTTGTCGCAATG
>JBKHIT010000130.1:0-4839 GCA_046538485.1 Candidatus Brocadiia bacterium
CCCATGATGGATAATATAATCGAATGACCCCCGATGTGTCCAGCTTAAATTGGCCGAAACCAGAAAGCTGGTTGCAAGACAACGCACTTTACCGAATGTTTACGCATATTCAGCATCTATAATGCAATAGAAACGCTTTTTTGTAATAATGTTTTGACATCAGAACAATCAATAAGGAGACAACGGAGATGTCTGCGCAGGCAAACGACAATCAGCCTCCGAACATACTGCTGATAACTACGGATCAGCAGCGGTGGGATTTTTACGATAACCGCACGGCCGATCAACTGCGCACACCTGCACTTAGCAGGCTGATGCGGGAGGGGACTGCGATGATCGGTGCCACTTCCAATTGCCCGGTCTGTATCCCAACACGATTCAGTTGGTGTCACGGTCTTTATGCAAGTCAGGTGGCAAACTCGCTGGGCGCTAATTGTCACGACTGGCCCTCTGATCTGCCCAGCATGCCGAAGGCCCTCCAGAGTGCAGGATATTATACGGCGCTGATCGGCAAACTGCATTCACATGAAGGGCTCTATCACCGGGATCTGTGCCATCCGGATTACATTGCAGATACCCATGCGAGGGGGTTCAATCACGTAAGCGAAGTGTGCGGCAAGGGATTGGCCTTCTGGTTCGACTGCCGCTGGACCCGCCACCTTCGGAGACGGGGCCTGCTGGATAAATACCGGGGGGATATAGCTTTCAGGAACGGTATAGTAAAGGACGGAAAGAATTCGCTGCGTCCGGGATTTTTAAGCCCCGATGATTCGATTGACGGGTTTATAGGCAGGGAAGCGAATAAATGGCTGGAAACTTACGCGCAGGAGGATCCTTTCTTCCTGCATGTGTCCTTCTGCGGACCGCATCCTCCCTTTGACCCGCCCGTGGAGTATGCCAGGCGGTATAAAGCCGAAGATATGCCGCCTCCGGAAGGTGTGGACGATCCGGAAAAAATAAAAAAATCGCAGCGTATGCGGGCGCTTTACTGTGCTATGATCGAACATATAGATGATCGAATGGGCGATCTGTTTAACTGCCTGGAAGAACGGGGATTGATGCAGAATACCGCCGTCTTTTTCGCCACAGACCACGGCGAAATGCTGGGACATCTGGATATGCAAAGTAAAGCTAAGCCATGGGATACCTCGGTGCGAACCCCGTATGTTATCCGCTGGCCAGGCCGGGTTCAGGAAGGAGTGGAACTGGATGGACCGGTAGAGGCAGTTGACCTGCCCTGCACTATTATGGACGTAGCCGGGCTCGGAGGGGATGCCGGACGGTACCTTCCCGGCTCACCCGGGCGTTCGTTCCTTCCGTATGCAGCTGACGGTAAATCCCAACCGCGCTCCTGGTCGTATTCCGAATTCACACACGGTAAAAGAGCATGGCGTATGTGCCGTGAACCAGATTGGAAATACGTGTGGAGACCTAATGGAGATATGCTTTTTAACCTCAGGGAGGATCCATGGGAATTTAATAATCTTATCGACAATCCTGACTGTGGGGATCATGTTTCCAGGTTGCGCCGTCAGCTCATCGAATCCATGTCCGAAACCACGCCCCCGGATTCGATCGAAGTCGACCAGCGCAACGATTGGTGGCTGGAAGACCATGACGCCAAACGTTGTCAGCCAAAATAAGACGACGCAAACAATCCGATTTTCACATCTTTCCTTACATACAATCTGACAGTAGTTAGATAAATTCGCAGTTTCTATGCCCGGGAATATCCGGGAAAGGAGATCAAAGTGCTGTTAAGACAATCTGCGGTAAGTGAATGGAATCGCAGACACATTATAGAGCGTGACGACGAAATGCCTTCTGACATTATGGCGGTTTTCCTGGGGTCGGGCGAGCTTGGGGCGGGGTTTGACGCCACGGGTATGCAGGGCCTGAATTTCCGTATCGGGCAATATGCCGATACCGCTTCGGTAACACATCCGGATATGCTTTTGCGGGACAACCTGCACCTTTATCACAGTGATGCTCTAAGCCGACATTACCGTCAGTCGCGCGAAATCCCCGGACCACAGAGGCCGGACTGGGTCCCTATGCCGCTCGGTTGGCTGGATTACGAGCTCGAAATAGATGGGTGTCGCTACGATACTGAAGCGTTTAAAAGGGAAGCAACCGAATGGGAACGATGTTTCACCCCTCGGAAGGGCCTGCTCAAGACTAGCTTCCGCCTGGCAGGCTGCAAAATCACCTGGAAAAGCAATATTGCTCCGGGGTCATATGCTTTCGATTTTCAGTTTGGTGCCAGCGCGCTTGACGGTCGGTCGAGGGATGTAAAGATAACGCTGCGCTGCCATCAGACGCTGCGTGACGGGCGCCCTCTGGCCACTGGAGGCCTGCAAGAGAAAGAAGAGGAGGATTACGTCTATCGCTCCTGGTCCGCCGAAAACTCCACAAGCACTGATGCCGTAAAGGATCCGGTTACGGTGGCCTGGACTCTGAGCTGTGATCGGGAAGCCGGGGGGCGGGCGCTCGATGATCGTATCGAGCTGCATCGTGAATCCTGCGGGGCCAATATTGAGGCGGGATTCCGCGTTCTCTGCGGCACCAGCCGCACCGATACCCATACTGTGGAATACGCACAGAGCAGCGTGGAGGCATTCCGTGAACGGGGCATCCAAAATGAACTTGACGAAACCCAAGACCAGTGGGAAAAATACTTTGAAGGCGCCGCAGAAATTTGGGTGGGGCGGCCCGATAAAGAACTTCTCACTCTCCAACAGCAGTATTTGATGAGAGCCGGCCAGTCGTGGCGAAACGGCCTTTTCAGCGGCAATATCTGGGGACAGCGTTTTATGGGGAAAACATACTGGGATGCCTTTTTTATGTGCGATGGCATGCT
Source organism: Candidatus Brocadiia bacterium (assembly GCA_046538485.1). Lineage (GTDB taxonomy): Bacteria > Planctomycetota > Brocadiia > SM23-32 > SM23-32 > JBKHIT01. The sequence goes on from JBKHIT010000130.1 coordinate 2,861, forward strand.
CCGCTGCGGCCACGTGGAAATGGTCAGAGAGTTCGCCGACTGGCTGGTGCGCACAATGAAACCGGAAGGGCGCCCCCATATGTGGATGACCTACTGGGACGGCACACCCGGAACGCTGGGCGATACCGCGGCCTGGTTTGTTAATTTAAATTTCGCTGCCGTTCAGATAAGACTCTACAGTTACAGTAAAAGTGAAGATGACCTTAAAGAACGTGCCTTCCCCTATGTCCACAGGGTGGCACAGTTCCTCTTTGACGAGGTGATGGGCAAGAAAGACGACGGATGGTCTCTGCTGGGAAATACAGCCCATGATATAGGAAAGGGAGATAGACCTGCTGAAAAACAGCAGGGGATCCTCGCTTTTTCGGTATGGGTGCTGGGCAAGTGCGCTGAATTTGCGGCAAAACTTGGAGTTGAAAATGATACAGTCAGAAAATGCCGTGAGGTTGTGGACTATTATCGTGCCAATCCCGTTAGCCTGCGAAATCCCGGTATGTGGGATATGCGGATACCGTATATGGGCGATGTTGAACAGGTTGCGGATCTGGGGAGCTGGTGGGAGTATGTGAGAGAAAAATTCGACAATATGCCCACCGCTACCTATCAGCTCATGCCGTGGTGGGCGGCCAGTGCCGCCACTTCCCTCAGTATTACCGGCTCCGTCGCCCTGGAGAAAACGAAAGGAGCTACCGAACTGGCGCTCAGATGTCAGAATGACGCGCTTGATTACGTATGTGGTGCGGGCTATTTCAATGAACGCCTGTACGAACAGCAAACCGGCGGGTTTGCACCGTTTCTGCCTGCTTCGGGAGCCTGGCTCTCGAGTATATCAACGATGATAACACACGGCAGTTCGTGCGACGACACCGTCCATGTGGCCGTGGGGCTGCCGAAACGGTGGCGCTTCCAGCGTGTACGCTGGAAAGGATTCCACACTCCTAACGGCGCCCGGGTCAGCGGCAATTACCGTCCTTTTTCAGCCGAATATCATGTCAGTTGCCCCCGGCCCTGCAAGGTCTGCGCGCGAATCCCGGGACGCTTGGAAGGGGAACTGGTCGATGTGACGCTAAACGGTAAATCGGTTGAGCCGATTCCTGAAAAAAACGGCCAGTGCGTTACTGTGGAGGTGAAAGAAGGTGAAAATGTGCTTTCGATCAAACGCAATACGACCAAAGAAATTGACGTATTGCTTGTCGAACCTTTCAGCCTGGGACAGCGGTTTGTCGAGATGATCGAAGATGCGGGGTTGAGTGTGAGGTGGCTTCGCGAAACAGATGCGGTTGGCGAGTTTGTGGATAAGGCCCGGGCTATAGTGATGGATGTAAGCTGGGTGGCCGTGCCGGGAGAAATCACTTCCGCCATACGAAGTGGCGTAGAAAACGGCGTCGATTTTGTGGGGCTGTGCCATGCGGCTATGGAGCACCAGGATCGCCTGATGTCCGAGCTTGTCGGCGTCCACGCCCGATGCACCGAGCCCTGGCAGTTTACCGAAACAATGCGCACCTATTCAGTTACCGAAACCGGCCGAGCCCTGTTCCCCGAACTGCCACATGAGTTGAATGTACCCGCTACCCAGGTCTATACCGCCGATCCGGAGCCGGAGGTGGAGGTCCTTGCGGTTGAATCCGATTCGGATCAGCCGGTTATGACCCGGCGTCCGCTGGGCAAAGGGCGCGTGTGGTGGCTGGCCCCGGGGAACAAATCAAGCAATCGTTGGGGAAAGGGCAACCTGACAAGGAGGGTGATTTTGTACGGTGATTCCGCCGAACACTATGCAGAACGTTCCTGGCTGGATTCAGAGGACTTCAAACGAATGTTTACCTCTGTCATATGGTCCGCCGCAACCGATAAATGAACGTTTGTGAGGAAAAATAGAAATGCAGAGCATTATCAAGCGTCACGAAAAAAGGAAACCATTCTGTGTACTAAGCGGCCTCAGGTAAGTAATTGTGTGTTTTGAAATCCACGGAAAGGATTTT
>JBKHIT010000131.1:0-4838 GCA_046538485.1 Candidatus Brocadiia bacterium
ACGACAAAATCTACCGTCTGACCGATTGGAAACGGAAAGGACGTCCCGGCGGGCGTCTTCGGGAGGAGCAGAGCTGGGACCTGGACCTTCTGGGCAACTGGGCCGAAACCGCCTACGACTCGACCACCGAGAAACGCCGCCACAACGAGGTCAACGAGCTGACGGGAATCCGTAAAAATGGCAGTGAGCGGACATTAACTTACGATCCGGCCGGAAACCTGACCGATGACGACAATCAAATCTACATCTACAACTACCGCAACCTCCTGACCGAGATCCGGGAGAAAAGCAGCGGCGATACTGTGGCGAAATACACCTACGACGCCTCCAGCCGAAGACGCACGAAGAAATTGCCCGGGCCGGGAAACAGCTCGCCCAGCACGATCGTCTTCCTTTACGACGGCTGGAAGGTGCTTGAAGAGCGGGATGGCGACGGCAATATCCTGGCCGAATACACGCACGGCCTCTACATCGATGAGTATGTTACAATAGAGACCGGCGGGAAGAGGACCTATTACCATCAGGACACGATTTACAACGTGAAAGCTCTGACGGATGAGAAAGGCAAAGTCATCGAGAGATACGCCTACACGGCGTACGGCGAGCCGAGCGTTTTGAACAAAAACGGCATGCCCGTGCCGCAGACCAAGGTCCGCAATCGCTACCTTTTTCAGGGCCGCCGTCTCGACCGCGAAAGTGGCCTCTACTACTTCCGCTTGCGCATGATGAGCGGGGAGCTGGGGCGGTTTTTGCAGAGGGATCCGGTGGGGTATCTGTCCGGAAGTATGGGCTTATATGTATACGTTGATAATAAAGGCCCCAATGCCACAGACGCCTATGGGCTTATCAAAACACTGACGCGCCAAATTGCGGTGCATGAGGGCAAAAACGTAGAATTTGCGATGCAGAACAAAGCTCCGTGTGACAATCAAATGGCAGCTCGTAAGCTCAAGGCTCGAATGAACGAAATTGCCGATTACGAAGGGATGGTTGAAACAGTAGGGTACGGGGTTATGAAAAGTACAAGTCAAGCAGCAGTGTCAGCGCTTAATTCTCCGATGTTCAGCGAGATTGTCAGGGGCACCTTAAAAGCAAAAGACATTGAGAAAGCATATTTGGAATCGGGTACAGAAGAAGCGTTCGCAAAAGCGGTCTTAAAAAGCGTAGATTATGTGCCGGTCGAAAGTGTCGATATGGGGAAGGTACAGGGAATCTTGGAAAAAGCGTGGGCGAAGCTGCAGACTGCGTACTCAGATACGGCGTTGGCAGCCGAAGGACCAGGAAAATTCGAAAATGGGAAAGAACGTACCGCTTCGAACTGCAGGTTGACGTGGCGGGTCGGCAGTATGATGGGAGATATACAAACCGTATACTACAAAATTCGGTGTGTTTATATTCGATACAGCGGCCTTTGTCCGGCATGTGCCTTTGAGACAGGTGATTACGGAAAGGTTTTGGTTTTCAAAAAGACTCCCAAATGGTATTGGAGAGGAACAAACGACGTAAGAATGCGATACATATGGCACGTAATCCGAAAATAACCGGCAAACCGAAAAAGAGCTGAAAAGGATGCGAAAAAGTGTCATAATCTCTGTGAGCTGCCTGACTTTATTGTGGTTCTGCGCCTGTTCAAAGGCGCCGGTGGAACGTTCTTCGAAAAAACCACCTCAGGCAAAATCTGAGCTCCTAATACCCACGGTTCCAGGGGCGTGTTGGGTTTATGCATACCCGGACATCTTAGACGGGAAAGTTGTTTCGGCAAGCGTCCAGCTCGCTGTATTGACGAGTAGAGAAAATGTATCTGAAACTCTCTCTGTGGCGCAAAATTGGAGCCGTGGTTGCTCTCTTCGCGACTTCTCCCGATCAGTTAGCTCACAAGCTTCGCCGGAATCTTTGAAGGCCCCTGTGATCTTGGTTTTCGAACACTCTGGCGCGAGTTTCGGCGGTCGCAAACGAGTCCGGGCTGGAAAGAAAGGAACGGGACTCAGCGAGGCCATTTTCTCTCGGATCGTTCACACAAAGAATCTGGACTCGAATGGGGTGCGGAACGATGGGGCTGAGAAGACACCGTCAGCAGCGGCTGACAATTGGCTCACTGCGGCGAAGAAAACTATGCCCCGGGGAATCCGAATCAATATCTACCGTGTTTTTCAAAAAGGCACTGCACTGCGTTTCGAATCAGTTCCTGAGAAGGCCTACGGCACATTCAGAGAACTGACTGGCATGTCGCTAGCCACAGACCCCTTGCATATTATGGTTGGACCGGTAATCAGCGATAGTTTTATCGAAAGGGATCACGGCATTGTTAAACTCGATAAGACTGATTTCAGAATTCACGCTGTTCATCGTGAGAGTCGCGGCGATTGGGGGGCAATATATACGCGTGGCGTCGGACTGATTGCCGTACTTCAGAACAAAAATGATACTACTTTTAAGAAAAACCGGAAATTCTTTCGACCGTTCGGTGTAAACAATATGGTTATTACCTATCGCCTCATCTATTACTGTATTCCCGGAGAAAAAGAGATCGAGTGGTTCAACGGCTTATGGCTCAAGCGAGAGCCAGGAGCACGCCTGAGATTTACAGCACGCGGCTAGATTCAGAAACCGCCGAAGAATTTGCTCCAGTAGTTCTCAAGTGAAGAGTTTTGTGCAATGCAAAGCAAAAACAGACCGGGTTTCATGATGCTCGCTTTCCTGTGCGGAGCGATAATCTTGCTGACAGCTTGTGGATGTTCTGAGGACGCGGGTAAAAAGGCAGCGCGGGGATATGCGCCGCGTACACAATCCAGGCAACTTCTCCCATCTACCCCCGGCAGTTGCTGGGTCTACGCAGAGCCAGTTTGGGGCACAGAATTGCTGAAAGAGGGGACCTTTAAGGGAGTTCAAGTGTACTTGCTTGTGATTGCCAGAAAGGGCAATGTTGCAGAAGTAGTTAGCGTTGCCAAACGGATTCCTCGACCGCTACTCTTGAAAGAGCTGTCCGCATCTATTAACGCCAAATGGCAAGCCGGAGAAGGCCACGAAAAGGAGGTGGTATTACTGGAACTGAACGGAGTCTCCCATACGGTAACGGGCAAGAATGCCCATCTTGGGATGGTAAGGAGCAGTTTGGATGAGATGCTGCTTGAGCCCTTCCGGCTTCGAGAACGGAAAAAGCCGGGGCAAAAAACTGAAGAGAAGAAGGCTCGTTTGAGATCAAAGCGCGCCCTCTGGCATGGAATCGGCGCTATCAAAGTCAATTACGAAAATGATGGGGGGCTTAGTTTTCACCGGCTCAGCCAGGCAGAAAACACGAAATATGAAAGGCGATTGGAAAAGTTTTGTATGCGCCTTGAAAATGATCCGCAAATGTGGGGCATTCTGCCCCCGCCGTCTTTTTATCCCAGAACAAAACCGCTGGGATCGGAGACTTTAATACTGGGTGGAACTCATTTTTTGGTAACCGCTGCAAACTGCATTGGCGAATTCACGGGATCTGGATGGATTTTTTCTCCAGGAATTGGTTTGGTTGCTCATTGTCGTCAAACAGATGAAAAGTATTACAGGAGCAAACCAAAAGCTTTTCCAGAAAGCGGGTTGGGCAAATCCATTGTGGATTTCCGCCTGGTTTATTACCATATTCCGGCGAAAAGTCCTATTGAATGGTTTAACAAAAAGTGGTTGAAGCGCAATGAAGAGCGGCAGCTGGTATTCAAAAAACAGTCCGGCTGGTAAACCAGGCCCCCTCGGCAAATCATCGCCAGCACTCTGTGGCTACTCCGGTCGTTAGGCAAAGTAGCCTACTTAGAAGCGCTCAAGAAAAATGCAAAGAATCTTTTGTCTTCCCACGGAACAACGTGGCAACGGGAGTTTCGTCCCGCCTCGGTCCCAATGAGATTGAGGAGAATTGGCCGATGTTTGGCGGTGGCCCCGAGCATGGGAGCTATAGCCGAATACAAAAAGGGGTGCGCCATGGCGAATGATCAATGTGGGTAATGTTTCACCAAGTTCCCGCAATATGTGCTTTATATCCGTTCTTCAAGGGTGTTATCGGTTTCTATGAGTATTTCCCGGGTGATGGCCAAGAAATTAAGGAATGAGATTTTTTGACTTTTGCGGCGGCTGGTATTAGGCTTTGATTGGTATTGGAAGTGAAGTAATGCAGTTCATCGGGGTAAGAGCATACGGGGATTGAACATGGTGATGGCAACTGAGAGAAATGTCTTGGGCCGTTTAAGGGCTGATTTTGCCAACAACGACCCCGCCGATCCGGATGATGATGCCGTCACCGAGTACAGATACGACAGGGCCTCGCGCCTTCTGGCGGAGATCCAGAACGGCCGCGCCGTGCAGTCACAATACGATCCGGCCGGCAACCGCACGGACCTTCAGTATCCGGGCGGCAAGACGCTCAGCTACCGCTACGACCGGCTGAACCGTCTTGAGGCGATCAAGGACAACGGCACTTTCCTGGCCGGATGGCAATACAGCGCGCGTGGACTTGTGGAGGAGAAACGTCTGGGCAACGGCGCCCGCACCACCTACCAGCACAACGCGCGCGGCTGGACGACCCGGAAAGAGGCGACGAGTTTCCACGCTCGGGTTACTTCTTTTGAGCACACCTACGACAACGAGGGCAACAAACTGACGGCGGAGGATAAGGTGCTGCCGGAGCTGAGCAAAAAGTATGGGTACGACAAAATCTACCGTCTGACCGATTGGAAACGGAAAGGACGTCCCGGCGGGCGTCTTCGGGAGGAGCAGAGCTGGGACCTGGACCTTCTGGGCAACTGGGCCGAAACCGCCTACGACTCGACCACCGAGAAACGCCGCCACAACGAGGTCAACGAGCTGAC
>JBKHIT010000069.1:0-21887 GCA_046538485.1 Candidatus Brocadiia bacterium
ACCAACCACCAGATCGAAAGTGGAAGGATTTTTGTTGCAGATACCTTATGAGAATGAAGTTCATTGGAAGCAGCACGTATGCACATCACAACCTCCGAGAATTGAAGCGGCCGCAGACCCAGTGATCAAGCACCGATATACTCTAACGCTATCGTCATCACCGTTCAATCACCGCCTGATCTCCACTTAATGTGTTCGTTATCCGGCAAACCCGATATAAACACTAAAATGCGGCGTTTAATCTGTCAGTGCGTATTCATTGCATAATAACAACATCCCCCAATTTTACCCCTTGACGCTCGCGAATTCGCGGGGTATCCTGCCAGAGGAAAAGGTGTATTTGGCAATTTGTTAGTATTTATTCGTGCCGGTTTATTATTGTCCTGAGCTATTTTGAGGAGTCATGTTATGTCACACATATCAGCCGATCTCGATATGCATGGTCTTTCGGGGCATCGAAAGGATCACGGTGGCTTTCTCGGCTATTTGAGAAATTTGATTCGAAACAGTCCTTTTCTTTTTGCGAGTCTGGGGATCCACCTGTTTATTCTGATCGTTCTTGCAATCTTAACCGTGGGCAGCATTCACAAAAAGCCCGCTAATGGCATATTTAGCATCCGCCCCTGCGAAATGGAGCTCCCTTAAAATTCTTGACATTTCTCCGGTCCGCCTGTAAACTGGATTTTGGAGATTCAAAATTGTTTATTCGGTATTTTCTGCAACGTCAAACCAGGCACTTGCCGATAAGATGTTGCGTCCGCAGAGGAGAAACGATATGTCGACTGAAACGGATTCCGGTGATCTGGTTGAAGAAGGAAGTAGCGCCTCAACATTAAACGCTCTCCAAAAAGCGACTGATCCGGTCGCGGAATTTCTTAAAAACAGTCCTTTCCTCTGTATGAGCTTGTTCGCCCACATCGTTGTTCTCGGAATCCTCGCCTTTTTCACAGCCAAAAAGCCGCCAAATGTCCAGCGAGAAATCAGCCTCTCGCTTGAAGAAGTCAAGATTGATAAAGTCCAGCACCGGGTCCCGCGAAAAGAAGAAGATTTAACCACGCTTGAAAAAGCGGGCGCGAGCACGAAAGCCGGTGCAGGGGCTTCGACAGAGAATTACCAAACCGCCAGTGATAGCACTGTAAAAATGGATGTGGCGAACCTGGAAACTATTGGTTTTCAGGCGCCCATTGGAAAAGGCTCTGGGGGACAGTGGTCCGGACGAGATGGAACGGGCGTGGGGGGACTCGTCACCGGCGACGGAGGCGCGGGCGTGAAAGGCGCTGTTGACCAGTTTGCCGTTATCACTATCAACTCCATTCGTCGTGGTGAAACTCTGACTGTTCTGGCAATAGACCGCTCTCCGAGCATTCTCTACGGCGATCTCCCACGCGTCATCGAACGTATGAACCACTATTTCAGTGAAATCGACAAGTATCTGCCGAAAAGTATGCGGGCGCGTGGCCGCTGGGTGGTGATGAGCTATGGGGCCAAACCTCAATTCGAGTGCAAGCCCTCAAGCAACCTCCACTATATCAAAAACGCGCTGAAAAACGTTCAATCAGACCCAACGGGACAGGAGAATCTTGGTAAAGCAATCGAGATGTTGCTGAACCGTTATGAAAGTAGTTCATTCAAAAATATCCTCATAGCAACGATGACCGACGAAGCCAGCGAGGATCTCCTGAACAAACCGAAAAATCTTGAGCGTTTGATTCATCGTATGCGCCGGGCAAAGGCACGATTCTTCGTGTTCGGATATGAGAGCACCTTTTGCGCTCAGAAAAAGCGCGTGTCCATCCCCATCACAAATATGCGAGGTAAAGATCTGGCTCAATGGAAAGCATATGCTCAGGCCACCGATAAAAAAATCGAAGATATCAAACTCGACGGATGGACTGATGGGGGTCCGGAATGCCCGGCTCCTGAGCTGTGGTGGACGAAAAGTTGGCATCAATGGCGCCACTGGGGCGGAAGTATCAGTAATATCCCCTCGGGGTTTGGAATGTACACTCTGAACCGCCTGGCATTGGCCACAAATGGGATTTATTTCCTGTTGAAAAGCGAATCAAACTACGATCAGAAAAAGCTTTACGGAAAATTCAAGCCCGACATCTGTTCCGTCCCGCGTTACCAAAACCGCATGAAACAAAGCCATTTGCGCCGCCTTCTCCATGCCATATGGCTGGAATTGAGCAAATATCATCTGGATCATCACCTCGACAACCCCAAAGAAGTTGCCAAAGTGATGAAAACGGCACGCCAAGGGCGGGATTATTGTGCGCACCGAATTCGCACGCTACGGGACACGCTCAACAATGCCAAACCGGTCGCGAACAACTTTGGGCGATGGGAAGCCCACGCAATGGTGACGCTGGCAGAACTCTATAGAATGCGCTTTATGCTGGGGCAGTACTATGAAGCGGTATCTGCCAAATGGGATGAAGTTGGCCACACTCTCCAGGGCCGTCAGCGTCTGGTCGTCCGTAAAGGCAAAGCCCCCAGCGATTTCGTGGGACCCGAGCGGGCAAAACAGGAATTTGAAACGGCACGGGATAATATCCAGTTCGTCACTGAAAAATATAAAGATACACCGTGGGAAATAATTTCTAAACGCCTGCGCCGCGGTCTTCACCCATGGCGTTGTTCGGTCGGCAAAAAACCAAAGCATCGCCCTCGCAAACACCGCGCCCATCCGCCCAAAATGGGCCTCTAACAAAAGCCGTATCTTCAGCTCTGTTCACAGATAAGCTCCGCACCTGTGCTGCTACCAATCTTACATAGTAAAGCTTACAGGATAGGACACCGTGTCAGAACCCACAGGAAACGTCCCTGAAAGTCGAGCTGAACTTTTCGTCAGTGGCCGAGTGCAGGGCGTGTTTTTCCGCAGCAGCACCCGTAAAGTGGCACAGGCCAAGGGGCTTGAAGGTTATGTTCGCAACCTGGCCGATGGCAGAGTGCAGGCCGTGTTCGAAGGCCCTGAAAATGACGTTAGAGATGCGATACAATGGTGTCGTAAAGGCCCTCGCCGCGCCAGAGTGAAATCTGTGGATGTGGATTGGCAGGAACCAACCGGGGAATTCAGTGGTTTTTCCGTGCGCTATTGATAGGACCTCGCTCTTTAATGACAAAAAGCGGGAATCTCGAACGTCTTTGCATCCAGAACTAAACGTCCGGTTTGCAAATGTAACAATGCGAAATGAATTCTGATAAAAAAGCCTGCTATGTGGCACTTACGGTCGATGTGGATCCCGATGCCAATTCCCCTGTTGGGGGGCGGCCCGACGCTATCAGTCGCGGTCAATCCGGCCGCGTAAAAACCAGGGCATCTCGAGAAGGTCTAAGAATCATACGGAACATTTGCCACGAACTTAGCATCCCTGTCTGTCTATTTTGGGAAGCGAGAACTCTGCGTCTTTTCAATAAACTTACCCCCGCTCTCCTGGAAGACGTATTGAGTGAAAACGACTGGGAACACGCACTTCACGGGTTTCGACACGAAGATTTCGCGGGGGAAGTCTCCGGGCAGCCATTGGGATCCGATGAAACATTCCGTATCCTGCATAAGGCAACTGATATCGTAACTTCTCTCACAAAACGTAATATCAGTGCTTTCCGCGCTCCGTATTGTCGCCTGACCGAACCAGTCAAGAACGCGCTGATAAAACTCGGTTTTGCATACGACGCATCTCTCACCCAAACGCTGGGTACGGACAGCAAACTGAAACCGCTTTGCCTTGCCACGCGAGATTCTGCCCCCCTCTTCGAGTTGCCACTTTGCAGGGGCACCGACCAATCGGGGCATCCGATCAGCTGCTACCTCTGGCAATTATTCGAAGGGAATCGCCAGCCTGACGACTATATGTACCTGGTCGAAGAGACCCTCCGCCTGTGTCCTGGTGGTTTGCTGCAAATCGCCCTTCATCCCTGGCACCTGAAAGTAAATTCAAAAGGGGAGCCGACAGGAAAAGAAGATTCTCCATTTGCGACCATTTTTCAGCAACTTCTCGAAGGAATCAAAGGGCTTTCGACGGTAAGATTTACCACGCCGGGCAAGTTTCTCCATCGCTGGCACCAAACCATGTAAACGCTTTTGCAAGAAGCTTTTACAGTAACAACATCGCCCGGTACGCCCCTTGGTTCCCGGAGCGAATAGCAAGTCAAAAAGCGTAACAGTAGCCTACTGCCTGCCGCTCCAAAAGTCGAGCTAATTTGACGAAATGAAATCGGCCAAATATAATATTATGAACTGGATAGGCTATAGACGATCAGGAAAGAAACCCGCAAATGAGCAACGCTGCGCGCAATATAGCTCGGAAACTCTCTAAGATCCAGCATCGTCTCCGATCTGATCTCCTTGATGAGCTCAAAGATCACGAGGGAGAACTCGAAACGATTTTCGACCCTTACTCGTTTTCCCCGGTCACACAAGAACTCAAGGAAAAATACCTTAATCGCCTTTACATTATCCAAGCCCTCGTCCAGCAGCTGGCCCATCACAACCAGGGCCGCAAACAGCCGCCGGTTAAAGTCCTGAGCGTGCGGGCCGAAAAAAGCGAAGAGCTGGTCAGCCTTGTCAATAAAAAACTTGCCCGGCTCAATGGTGCTAAAGTTATGGATGTGGAATTCCTGCAGAACAAACAAGAAGATCAGGATGACGACAGCTGGGTAGCAGTAATCACATATAAGGCAAATCCTTTCCTGGAATCTCAGGGCGAAACGGCAGCTTTTATGTAAATCCTTTTCCCGCTTGTTCTATTCCCCGCCCTTGTCTATACTGCTCCTTGTCGACTGGAAAGCGGCGATTTTTTCATCGGAAGGAGAGGTAAAATGAAGCTCGGGTTGGTTACGTACAATCTTGCCAAAGACTGGGATATTGACACTATTATCGAGATGTGCACAGAGCACGGATTCTCGGGCGTTGAACCACGCACCACACATGCTCATGGGGTTGAAGTCGATTTGTCCGCCGAAGAGCGGGAAGCAGTCCGCAAAAAGTTCGAAGCCAGTTCTGTCCAGCTCGCCGGTCTGGGTAGCGCGTTCGAATACCACAGCCCGGATCCGGAAGAACTAAAACGGAATATCGAAGGAACAAAAGAGTACGCTCAGCTCGCTGCCGATGTCGGTGCCCCAGGGATCAAGGTCAGACCCAACGCACTCCCCGAAGAAGTACCCGAAGCCGAAACCTTAAAGCAAATTGGCCAATCTCTCGCCGAATGCGCAGAATACGCCGACGGCCTCGGCATTGAAGTCCGTCTCGAGGTCCACGGGCACGATACAGCCAACCCCACGCGGATCCGCCGAATCCTCGACCATGCCGGTCACTCGAACCTTTACGCTTGCTGGAACTCGAATGCCGGTGAAGTCGTCAACGGCAGCGTCCGAGATAACTTTGAACTGTTATCCGATTCCATCGGGCTTGTGCATATGCGGGATTTATGCACGGATGATTATCCGTGGCTCGAGCTTCTGGGTCTGCTGCGCACTATTGACTACTCAGGATATTGCCTGGCCGAAATCCCCGAAAGCGATCAACCTGGACGCATTATGGATTATTACAGATCTCTCTGGGATGCCTATCACAGAATCCTCGACCTGGAAGCTTGAGGCAACACTGTCAATGTCCAGGCTTTGTCCCCATTACTTTTCCTAACGCCTGTTGCCAGTCTTTGCCTATATTCTCTCGTAGTAGAGAAAGCCCGAACGGGGTGCCCTGGTAGAGAACTTCCCCATCTGGTCGCACCCACGCTTCCCATATATGAGTGCCCATCTTCATGTCGAGCCGATGCAGTTGATACTGTTCCCCATCAACCGTCACGTTTTTGATTTTTGCATGGCGTATCTTCACTGATTTTACCGAGCCCAACAGCGGATTGACGACATGTATCGTCCAGACACGTCCCTCATCAACACGTCCCAAATCAGGCAAACCTGCCAGTGGCGAGAAAGTCTGACTTAAAATGGGTTCACTTTCAAAAGGCACTTTCGAATGAATTTTCTGCCCGGCGACGTTCCCGTCGAGCTTTAAAACATCTTCCTGGCGGCGACCCAGCAGGCTGGTTCCGAGACTTTTTGAGGTCAGGCTGATTGTCCTCAAACCAGTTAAAGGGGAGATTGTGGCCCGGAAATTGACATCGACAGTTTTGCCCCCGGGGATGACAATTTTCTTCAGATCCCCCAGTTCCAGTTGGGTCAGACTCTCCACGGTGATCGTCCCGGATTCGGTCTTCTTAAATTCCGTTACCGTCTTTCCCCGCCGCTCACCTGACATGTAGATGCCCATAACAGTCTTTCGTTTTGTCTGTCCTTCCGGCAGAAGAGATTCATAATCCGGCTTAAGCGTAGTTCCTGTTTCTGTCGGGATATGTTCTCGCAAATACAGACCCCACATCAAAGCAAAAAAACACGCCACCAGCAGTATTAGAGCATCCCTCACCGTTTTCATAGCCGGCCAACCTGTTCTGGTTGTTTCCTAATTCACCCACGAGTTAAAAGCCGATAAACGGACGTTCAGTCGTCATCAAAAAAATTTACCCAAAAACTTACTTCTTCATCAGGGACGCCGGTGTATTTTTCGCCGGGTTCGTCAAAACTGGTATCGTTATGACCGCCGGTGGTTTCAGCCACGCGATCTGCAAATGTTTTTGGCGTAAGGACACGGGCATCGCTTTTTTGCAGTGCAGAACACAGGCGCTCATCTGCTGTCACAACCTGAACCTCCTGCTGTTGGGCCAGCCGGTTCGCGGGACCGGCAATCTGCTTTTGCACCTCTTCATCTGCGTTCAGATTCCGCACCTGCACTCGCCCCACGGTCTCGAAAGGCGTCACAATTTCCACTGTCTCATTCTCCCCAAACACCAGCTCTAACTCGCAATTCTGATATTCAGCATATCGAGCAAGCCACCTGGCGATCTTCTTACGGCTCCTCAGGGGATCCTGCTCAACAATAAGTGCCGGCCTGAGTTCCCTCAAAGTTGCCAGCAACCCATTTCCGTCGATAAAAATCTTCATCATTCTGCACCTGAGACCGGTGAAAATCGACCGCGAAGTTCATCCGACGCATATACAAGCTGCCCACCGACAAACGTTCCGACCGCTTTACCGCACAGTTGCCAACCTTCGAAAGGCGTATTTCGGGACCGCGAAACAAATTCCTCCGGATTCACCGTCCATTCCTGTTCGGGATCGATCAAAGTCAGGTCCGCAGCCTGGCCGGGAGAGATGGTTCCACCAGGAAGCCCGAATACACGGGCCGGGCCACTGCTCAGGAGCCGCGCGGCATCCATCGGAGAAAGTTTTCCCCCGTGGATAAATTTCGTCAGGATGACACCAAGAGTCGTTTCCACACCGATAAGCCCGCAAGCGCCCTGTTTCTTATCCTCTTCGGTATGCGGAGCATGATCACATGCAATAGCAGCTACTTCGCTTTCCCCAAGCGCCTCCTGGAGACAAGATCGATCCTGAGAACTTCTCAATGGTGGATTAACTTTCGGAACTTCTTGATTTCTATAGTCTTCCTGCGCGAGAACCAGGTGATGCGGGGTCAACTCGTAACTCACCCGGGCGGATTTTGAAGCCGCGCGGAATTCTGTGATCGTTTCAATGGTTCTCGCCAAACTGATGTGTGAAAAATGAATCGGGCATTTCCATTTTGCTGCAATTTGCTGGTCGCGACGAACGTAATTGGTTTCGTTCGCGTATGGTTCAACAGGTTCGAATCCCGGATCGACCCCATCTTCATAATCACGCAACGCACGCTCGGAATCTTCTGGGTGCGGACTCAGAACCAGCCCCGTTTTAGCAGCCCGGCGTGCGACTTCATTCATAACATCCGGTCTGGTAACAGGATCCCCATCATCGCTGAGTGCAACCACTGAACTTTCCCGGGCCAATGCCGGAATATCCGTTACAGATAATCCCTGCCTGCCTTGTGTCATAGCCGCCTTGAAATACAGTCTGACCGGACAGTCTCTTTCTGCTTTGACGGACAATTCACGGATCAAACCAGGCGAATCGAGCGCCGGAACCGTATTGGGTTCACAGACAACGCAGCAGTACCCGCCACGGGCCGCCGCATGCGCTCCTGACTCAAGCGTTTCTTTTTCTGTGAAACCTGGTTCGCGAAAATGCGCGTGAATCTCAACAAGCCCCGGGAACAACCAAAGACCTTCCCCATCGATTGTGATAGTGTTACTGTCAGCATCGCCCCCTTCCGTAATGCTCTGGATTTGCCCCTTTTGCACCAGAGCATCCGTTGTCCGATCGATATCCTGAGTGGGATCAACTAAACGCACCCGTCGGATAAGCCAGTTCTGGACTCCAGAGGCGGTTTCCTTCACATCGTCCCCTTGGAGATTCCGATTGCCTTTTGCCACTTTTTCAACGCCGGGTATATTTCCTCGTAGCGTTCGAGCATCTTATTATAAAATGCCGCATTAACGGGATCCGGCGTGAACGTTTCTTTTTCGATAACAACCTCTTCGATAGCCTCATCGAACGACCCGTAGATACCAGCTCCAACGCCGGCACAAATGGCCATCCCCAGCGAGGCAGCTTCGTCGACCTCCATACGGACGACGGGTCGGTTATAAATATCGGCTTTTAACTGGAGCCAAAAATCGCTCTTGGCTCCGCCACCGATAGCGCGAAATGCCTCCACTTCTACTCCTGCTTCCTCCAGAACCTTCAAATTTAGCTTCATCTCGTAAGAAATACCTTCCAGAACTGACCGGAAGAGTTCAGCGCGTGTCGTGCTGAGATCAATTCCTACGATAGCCCCCACCGGGTCTGGATCCATGTAGGGGGTCCCCGCCATTGTAAAATGGGGTTGAACGAAAATGTCAGTAGGATTCTCGCTCATCTCTTCGACGATCACATCGTAGACATCCACCCCGCGGGAAATCGCATCCTCGTGTTCGGTATGTGCGAGCTTATCTCGGACCCATTTCAAGAGAGCCCCTCCTGTGAAATTGTAGGCCAGAGAAATATACATATCGGGATAGGCATGAGGATAGCAAGCAAGGTTGTTATTCAACATCGTCTGGTTAACCACAGGTTCTTCCATAGCAACGGCAAAACATTCTACAGTGCCTGTAGCATCCATTGCGATTCCGGGTTCGATAACTCCACTTCCCAACGCGCCTGCAGGTTGATCGTGACTGCCGACGCAGACAACGCATCTTTCCGCAACTCCGAGTTCACCGGCTATTTTGCCCCGGAGCATTCCAACGACCTCCCCGCTCGCTGCTGCTTCGCCAAAAAGATTAGAGTTGATATCTGCGGAACTGCAGATTTTTTCGCTATAGCGCTTTTCGTAAATATCAAAGGCCATAGTTCGCGCGGCCATCGAGTATGATATGCGCGGATTCAGTCCCATTTTCCACTGAGCGTATTCCCCGAACGTCAGGTACTTTTCCATTCTGCTGAACAGTTCTGGCTGTTTCTCCTGAATCCACATTAATTTTGCCAGGGTAAACATCTGGCTCGGAGGCTGTCCGGTGATTTTCATGATTTCGGCGGGGTCAGCATTTTTCAGCCAGTACTGGAAAATATCAGCCGCCCGGTTATCAAAACCGATAATGCTGTTATCCAACGTCATGCCCCGAATATCCACCGGAACAGCCGCTTCCCCCAGAACACTTATCGCGAGGGCTTTTACGGGATCATCTGCCGCTTTGTCCGTTGCTTCTTTCACCGCCTCCTTGACATTCTCCCAAACTTCGTCGGGATCCAGTTCAATCCAGCCGGGTTGTGGATGCTCAAGCGAATATTCCCGATACGCTGTTGCCATTAACCTACCGTACTCGTTGAAGACGTTGGCTTTGGTTCCCGTCGTGCCGATATCCAATCCCATAAGACTCACGACGACGTCCTCCATGCTTGAGAAAAGCCTCCTCCGCGGAACACACACTACTTTGAGATTAGCACGGGCCCCCCGGCTTTTCAAGTCGCCTGCTCCCGGTGTGGTCAAACTCAATTTGCTGGCCACCTGGATATTTGCAAAATCCCGCCCTCTTACGTATAGTATTAAAGCTTTGCCGCCGGTAACGCTGGAGTGGAACTGTCCTTGATTAGACCACGAAAGTATAAAAGAAAGGTCTTTTGCGCGTTCCCAACCCAATTTGAGACAGAGGAAAGTAAAAATGCCAGATATAGAGACTACACAGGGCCATCTGAATGCCGAAGGGAAACGATTTGCGATTGTAGCATCGAGATACAACGAGATCATCTCGAGCCGCCTGATCAGCGGGGCGCAAGATTGCCTTTTGCGTCACGGCGCTCAGGCCGTTGATCTCCACCTTTACCGGGTTCCAGGGTCCTTCGAAATTCCCCTTGTTGCCCGCAAAATCGCTGACGGCGGGGATTTTGACGCTGTTATCTGCCTGGGCACGATCGTTCGTGGCGAGACACCACATTTCGATTTCGTCGCTTCCGAAGCGGCCCGAGGGGTCGGACGGGCCGGGTCCGAATCGGGCGTCCCCGTCATATTTGGTATCGTAACAACCGATACAATGGATCAGGCCGTTGACCGGGCCGGCGGCCGAACGGGCAATCGGGGTGCCGAAGCGGCGCTGACTGCAATCGAAATGGCCAATCTTGTGGATACGATCGAAACATCCGACGAATGAGATCGGTGCTTGAATGGCACAAACAACCTGTGCACAGTACTCGGTTAAGCCTCGATCCAATGTTTCAAAAGAGTATTTCGCCCGAACGGCAAATCGTCAAATTATAGTTAGAGAAACACCGTGAATAAGAAAAGTGACGCCAGAGAGTTCGCTCTAACTCGTTTGTACCAGAGGGATATCCTGGGCCAGGAAGAATTGGATAAGATCAACGAAGTCGAGAGATCGTCCAAAGCTCCGCCCAGTACTCCCTATGGCCGGGATCTAGCGGGCGGTTGCATCAGTGAACAGGAAGAGCTCGATATTATTATCCAGGAAACAGCTGAAAATTGGCGTCTCGATCGCATGCCAGCCATCGATCGGAACATCCTCCGTGTGGCAACATACGAACTTCTGCGCAAACCAGAAACTCCCCCCAGAGTTGTTATCAACGAAGCCATTGAAATGGCTAAAAAATACAGCACAGAAAACTCAGCCATGTTCGTTAACGGCGTGTTGGACAAAATATTCACAGATTATGTCCAGGAACAGGAGGAGCAAAACGGCGCATCCGACTCCATAGCGCTTTCCACATGTGAGAATATGGAACCGGACCCTATGCAAAAAGCCGATCTTCACCTCCACACAAAAGCATCAGATGGTACCTGTGAACCTTCCCGAGTTGTTGAACTTGCCGTTCAAGCTGGTCTCAAAGCCATCGCGGTAACCGACCACGATACGGTAAACGGTGTCGAAACTGCTGCTAAAGCGGGCCAAGAGGCCGGCATCCATGTCATTCCGGCCCTGGAATTGACCGCATACGGGGAAATTGGCGCTGACAAACAATTTCATGAACTCCATATTCTCGGCTATTTCCTGGATCCCACAGATTCAGAATTGCTGGATGAGCTTCAACGGCTCAGAGAGATTCGCATACAAAGAATTCGTCAGATGGGAGAAGTGCTCCGGAATATGGGACTGCCGGTTGAGCTCGAAAACATTTTGGAAAATGAAAGCGGTGAAGCACTGGGACGAATGCATGTCGCCCGGGAAATGGTCAAACAAGGAGTCTGCCAAAACATAAAAGAAGCCTTCGATGATTACATTGGCACCGGCAAACCTGGATACGTACCAAAAGAACACCTGACACCACCCGAAGTTATCAAAATCATCCACCAGGCCGGGGGATGTGCGGTTCTCGCGCACCCCGGTTTTGATGAACATATCCCCGGAATGCTCACAGACCTTATCGATGCTGGGCTTGACGGGTTAGAAGTCCATTACCCCGGTTATTCCGCCGATCAGGTAGCGTTCTGGCTCGATCAGGCGCGTGAAAATAATCTCCTTGTGACCGGAGGAAGTGATTTTCACGGAAAGGCAAAAGCTGGCGTTGAAATCGGCCAGGAATCGGTCTCAATGGTGGAAGTCTGTAAATTGCGTGATCGTTCTCACCTCGGCAACAAAGCCATAAGCCCAACCTGATTCTGGATCCAGTGGCCATCTGAAACTTTTCCTTCAATTATTTTGAATAGCCAGGAGCCAACTCGATCGTGAAATCGTTCGGAAAGGATAATAAAGAATCGCCTGAAATCGAGGAACAAAAGGAGTCAACTCAGGATGCCAAAAAGGGGTTCTTCGGTAAACTGAAATCAGGGTTGAAAAAAACTCACTGCAAAATCGCAAGTGGCCTCCGCAGTGTTATTCCTATTGGCGGCAAACTCGACGAACAGCTACTCGATGATATCGAAGAACAATTGCTCGTGGGTGATGTCGGGCCCAGGGCAGCAATCCGCCTTTGTGACCGCCTCCGGGAAGCCCACCAAAAAGGGGAACTCGAAGACACAGACGCGGTCCTGCCTTTCCTCAAAAACACAATCAAAGAGGACCTCCATCAGTGGGATTCCGCCTTGCACCTGCCGGAAGGGGAAACCGGTATAATCCTGGTGTCCGGTGTGAATGGATCCGGCAAAACCACAAGCATCGGCAAATTGGCACACCGCTTCCGCAACCAGGGGAAGAGTGTTCTGCTCGCCGCCAGTGATACTTTTCGCGCCGCAGCCGTCGAACAACTCTCCATATGGGCAGAGTGGACCGATTCGGATATCGTAAAAAACGAATGCGCCGACCCCGCAGCCGTGGCGTTTGATGCCACCGATAAAGCGCTCTCAAACGATTACGATGTGCTCATTGTGGATACGGCCGGGCGAGTCCACACACGCAAAAATCTCATGACAGAACTGCAAAAAATCCAGCGCGTCATAGGCAAAAAGGTCACCGGAGCCCCTCACGAAACCCTCATGGTTCTGGATGCAAACACCGGTCAAAATGGCATAAGTCAGGCGCTAAGATTCAATGAAGCACTCGAGCTGACGGGTATTATCCTCGCCAAACTCGACGGCACAGCAAAAGGGGGTATCGTTATTGGTATGCAGGATGAAATTAACCTGCCCGTAAAGTTCGTCGGTGTCGGCCAACAAGCAGAAGATCTCGCTCCGTTCGACCCCGACACCTTCATCGATGCGCTCTTCGAATGACTCTCCAAACCTTAGCCACAAGCAAATATAATAATGGATAAGCTAACTTTTCAACAGATCAAAAAGACGTTCGACCACTACGTAATTCCAAACTACTCCCGAAACGACGTCGCGTATGTCCGGGCAGAAGGTTCGTATATTTGGGATAGCGAAGGTAACCGCCATGTCGACCTGATGCCCGGCTGGGGCACAACAACTGTCGGTTATTGTCACCCCCGAATCGTCAGCTCTATACAGAGACAGGCCGCGCGACTTATTCATGTCGATAATACCTTTTACAACATCCCCCAGGGACTATTGGCTGAAAGAATCAGCGAGCATTCCTTCGGCGGACAATGTTTTTTCTGCAACAGCGGAACAGAAGCCGTAGAAGGTGCTATGAAACTTGCCAGGCTATGGGGCGAGGAAAAAGGCCGATACAAAATCATCACCATGCGTGACTCTTTTCACGGCAGGACGTTTGGCTCCATAACTGCCACTGGTCAGGACAAGTATCACAAAGGTTATCTGCCGCTGCTGCCAGGCTTTATACATGTCCCCTTCAACGATTTCGATGCGCTCAGTAATGCTGTCGACGAGGAAACCTGCGCCGTACTGATGGAACCAGTTCAGGGCGAAGGTGGCATCAACATAGCCGACACGGACTATTTAGAAAACGTTCGCGATCTTTGCGACAGCGAAAATATACTTCTCATATTCGACGAAGTACAAACCGGTATCGGGCGAACGGGAAAATGGTTTGGGTATCAAAACTTTAACCTCGAACCCGATATCATTACCCTGGCTAAAGCCCTGGGAGGCGGTTTTCCTATCGGCGCTTTTGCTGCAAAACCGGAAATTGCAGATCATCTCGTTCCCGGCACACACGCCTCAACGTTCGGCGGGAATCCCCTCGGCTGCGCCGCTGCAATCGCCGTCTTCGATTTGATCGAAGAAGAAAACCTTCTGGAGCAGGGTCTCAAAACGTCTGCCTACGTTCTCGGGCGATTGGAACAAATTGCCCGGGAATGTCCAATAGTCGAAGAGGTAAGAGGGATCGGCTTGATGATTGGTGTCGAGCTGGATCGGCCGGGCAAAGCTATATTTGAATATTGCCTGGACCGGTTCGTGAGAATAAATTGCACCCACGATACGGTTCTCAGAATGTTGCCCGCTCTGAACATCGGGCGTGCCGAGCTTGATGAAGGTCTACAGGTGCTTGAAGAAGCGATCCGGAAAGCCGACAAACAAAACATTTGAGTATCGAAAGATCATACCATGCAAGAAAATCACCTTGTATCTCTGCACAATTGGCCAGCGGACGACATTCAAACTGTCCTCAAACATGCTCAATCCCTGAAAACACATGCACAGGAGGGTTCACTCGAACTCTCTTTGAAGAACAAGACCCTGGCCCTGTTATTCGAAAAAGCATCTATGCGTACTCGCGTATCCTTCGAAGTCGCCATGATACAGCTCGGGGGCGCTTCAGTTTACCTGAGTAAAAGCGATGTAAATCTTGGCAAACGCGAACCTGTCAAGGACGGCGCGCGCGTCCTTTCGCGGTATGTGAATTGCATTGCCGCCCGGGTATTTTCCCATTCCACCATCGAGGAGCTGGCCGAATACTCCGACATCCCGGTCATTAACGCCCTCAGCGATGATACACATCCCTGCCAGGCTCTGGCGGATGTCATGACCATTAGAGAAGAGTTCCCGGATCGAGACGACATCTCCCTGGCTTATGTTGGCGATGCCAATAACGTGGCACGATCATTGGGATTCGCCTGCGCGAAACTGGGAATCAATTACCGTATAGCAGCGCCTGAGGGATACGAGTTCGACGCGGAATCAGCCGAGGCGATATCCACTCTTGCCACCGAAGGTGAGAGCGATTTTGAAATGACGAATTCCCCCGAAGACGCGGTAGCGAACGCGGATGTGCTGTATGCGGACACGTGGATTAGCATGGGCCAGGAAGAAGAATCCGCCCAGCGGCTGAAAGATTTCCAGGGCTACGGAATCAACAAAGATCTCTGCAATCTGGCCGCTGCCAATCATATCGTCTTGCACTGTCTGCCGGCATACCGCGGTAACGAGATTACCGATTCAGTTATTGAAGGACCTGCGTCACGGGTCTTTGACCAGGCTGAGAACCGCCTTCATGCCCAGCGCGCGCTTCTGGACCTGCTTGTGAATTGACAAACGGAACCTCTTTTGAAGTTTTCCCATTGACGTGCTGGCAAAAATTGGCTATAGTACATCATGGCAGACATGGGGTGCGATTCCTGTTAATACAATGCGAATCGACCCTCCTGTCGCTCTGCAGTGGTCAATGTGCTTCTGCAGGAGTGAAATCAAAGCCCATCGCGGGGTAGAGCAGTTAGGAAGCTCATCAGGCTCATAACCTGAAGGTCGCGGGTTCGAATCCCGCCCCCGCTACCAACTCGCTGCGCAAAGGCCCGTCATCCTCATCTAAGAGGCTGTCGGGCCTAATTTTGTATGTCAGACGCCTTTCGGGATGTGCTACAATCTCTCCTACCAATACCCGCAGAGCATCCCGCATCTTCTCCGGCCGGGGATCACCGGCAGGGCTGGTGAATTTTTTGTTTTCGCGTCGGTCATTAACCCGTGGTTTCTCTACCGTGACCGGGCCGAGGCCCGATTGGATCGCCCGCTCGGGCTGATGGCCGTTTCTAACCACCAGGCGATGGCCCGTCTGCGGATCGCGCAGATCCTTGTGGCTTTCAATGTAGTCGGCCACCTCTGCTTCCACAGCCAATTGGAGCATCTTTTGGGCACCCTCTCGCAGAATCAGATCGAGCGCATCGCGAGATTCCTCTTCCACTCGCTTTTCCAGATCAACTACCTTATCATTACCTGACATGAGCGTATCCTTTCTATGCCCTCTTTCGAGGGGTTTTCGTTTTAAAAAAAAACTACTTAGACAGGATACGCTCTTTTTATCTCATCCACAACATTCGACAATACCTCCGCCGAATGGTCGGCAGATTCCACTATCTTTTTAAGCTCTTTGGCTAAATCTTCTGTAAGCTTATGTCTCGCCGCTTCCCATAGCAGAAGTTTCTTTTCTTTTCCTGTGGCAGCACGCCATCCTTCCAACTTGCCCATTAATTGATCTGTTGTCATATGTGGTTCAATCCTTCCGGCCCATCGTGTCCTGACCTGACGCCTTTCAGAACTCATAACAAAAGGACAAGCAATTATAAGAACTAAGATCCCGTGCCAGGCCCAAAAGGATATCCACAATTCGAATCTACGCCACATAAAAACGCTCCCTGCGCCACAAAGGCAGTTTTTTAATGCTTTCGTACAACAACCCCTCGTTCCAACACACCCAAGCGTTCGTTCCGCCCTATGCATGGTCCATTCCCCACACTGCCCCATTGTATCAGCAATCACATCTCCAGAAGGACCGTGAAACCAATCGGGAGTCTGAACTTTCAGCCTGTAAAGCCCCTCTGGATCTACAAAAACGCTGGGGTTGAGGCCAGCCATAAAATACCCGCCGCCGGCCGGTATTGGCGTCGATTCGGGTCGTCTTTATCCGGCAAACTGCATTTTACTCTTCCTCTTCCACTCTCCCTTTCCCCCTATTTTTTCCCTTCCCTTTTTCTTCTTCGTTTTCCTTTTCCTGTTCCAAAGTCTTCTCTTTTCCGCCTTTTGCTTTACCGCGTCCCGGTTTTTCTTCTTCTTTTTTGCCCCGATCTTTATCAGGGCCCCGTCCCCTGTCACTTTTTCCCTCATCCTTTTCCCCCTTGCTTTTATCCCCGGGCCTGCCTTCCTTTTTTCCTTTCGCCTCTTCTCTCTTTTCCTCGGCTCTTTTCTGTGCTTCTTCCCTCCTCTTTTTCTCCCGTTCTCGCCTCTCTTCCAGCTCTTTCTTTCTCAGTTCTCGTTCCCGTCGTCTTTTCTCCGCGGCCCGTCTCGCCTCCTCTTTTCGCTCCTGCGCCTCCCAGCGCTTTACAAGCGGCACAGGTAAAGTCCTTCGAGGCCTGCGAGAAAGAACCATTTTTTTGTGCAAATTGCACTTGGGCAACCCATTTTCCCTGCCGGTCCTCCAAACATAAAATTTGTCCTGCTGCACATAGACAAAATGGAATTCAGTAACGTCGACGAAATTTACATAATCAGGCCACCCATGTTTTTTGACAAACACTCGCAAGGTCGGGAAAAACTGCATCTGAACTCTGAGCTGATAATATCCCGATGGTTCCCTCATATCCCCCTTTTCCACCTGCAACCATTTCCCTATGTATTGGCCCGGCGGGGCCCAGGCTTTTTTCCCGCTACTTCCCTTTCGCGCGGGCTCCAGAGGAATTCTGATCGGTTCCAGAACCTGCCGCGTTAATCCCGGAACTGGTGCGCCGCCAGAAAATGGGCCATAAAACACCTTTTCTCTTTCAACGATCAGGTTTCCTCGTCCATCCGGGGTTATCTCAGTTATATACGGTCCCGATACCGACGTACAACCCGCTGAAAAGAGAACGCTCAGCAAACTTACAACTATCAGTATCCACCTCATAGTCTTCCTTTCGTTGTATCTGGAGCAACAAGGCTTTTAAAACTGGATTGACTCTCATAAATATTATGACATGCTCATCCCGTTTCTACAATCGTTTTTCCGGCGGCTTTCAGATTTTTCAAATCACATTTAAACTAAATATTTCAGATATTCGAAGACATTCTCACGTTTGCAACTGTGGTTTATCGCCCACCTTTGTGGGTGGGAGGGGAGAGAGTATAGTCGAGTCAAACATTTTTGCAAAGCAGGTTGCTTGAAATGCGCCCCGATTCGTATCGGGTCGGGAGTCCGCTGCCGGGATACGCTCTACTCTCGCCCGCGTGGGAAGTTTTTGCCAGTTTTCATAGCAATCGGCTTCAGCGCGATTGACAGACAGGATGGGCGTTCGGCCCGGCGGCAGAGTTACATCTTTATGAGATTCTATGAAAAGCGACAAGAAAAATCACTCCTCGGTGGAAGAAGCCGATTGCTGCATGGCCCACTGAAGTTTATTAATCTCACCGGAGGGCACAGCCCGGACTGTACCGTCCCTGAACAAGACCATAATCCCCTCCGGGTGCCGCGCCTTCTTCACAGTGTTCTCAGCTCCACCCGCGCCGTTCCATCCGAGGTCCGACTCATAGATAAGCACGGTCTGCGACGGGATATCGGCGGTTTTTATCCCGTCGATTCTGGCGTTAAAAGCATATCCGCATCGCTTTTCGGGGGCTGAGGGACAACAAAAGATAGGCATTTTGCTTCTATTCTGATCGGCATCCATGTGTTTTAAAAGCGAATCAACCCATGTATCAGCGGGAGGATAGTTGTCTTCCCAATCCATTGAATACATCGTCATGCCGATATAAAGCTGCCGCAAATGACCTTCGCATACCAGCTGCTCGGCCCGGGCGTTCATCGCCGATATGAAGAGGCTCACGACACAAAAGAGAACAAGAGACGTCCCGGCCCCAATCACTGAAACCACGGTCCCGCCTATTGCCAAACCCTGACCATCTTCAACTTTCCCCCAGCGCAATTTGCGCAAACCGACCAGTCCCAGAACGACACCGAGGCTCGATGCAAGGAAGCCAACGCCTGTCAGTGCTACGGCAAATGTACTCTGAAAAGCGATACCAAGCGCTGCCCCCAGGACGGCCAGAACAAGCCCAAAAACCCCCAGGAAAACCGAATATTGGGGAAGCTCGGTATTCCCGGAGCGAACGTTTTCATTGCCCTTCCCACTATCGGGGGAGGATTTCAAGGGTATGCCTTCTGGCTTTCCCATCGTATCGGTTCCTCTACCATACGATCCACCACACCATCTCGAGTGCGTCCTTTTTTCTGCACTTCTGTAGTTTATAGCACAAATATCCGGTGTCAAACGGTGCGCGCAACAATTGCTAATAATAATGCCAAACTCTTCTTCCTCCCTGCCATTGTCATTTACTGGCGCGAACGTTTTTTTGCTTCTTCGAAAACGCTTTGGCCGGAGTCTTTTTCCTGATCGCTTTCTTCAACCTGTTTATCTTTCTTCTCTTCCCCGGTTGCTTTCTCTGGGGGCTCATGTTCCCGTTTTTTGCGGGCACGACGGCGGGCCATGCGTCGTTTTGCCATTTGCCACCATCCGCCGACCTTCAAACGCAACCGTCCGGGCACACGCCAGATTCTCTCTGGAATTAAATGGCGCCAAAGAGCTTTCCTCGTCGTTATTTCACACAACATAACAACAAGCAGGACAATCGACAGAATCGGTACCAGACTCCGAATTTTTCCAAAAGATTTACGACCAGCTATTTTGCCAGAAAAAAGGTCGTCGACGTGCATAATTCGGCCACCATCGGTCTCTTCCGCAAGATTCTTCAGTGTCTTTGCGCCGGTTTTTGCACGAACTCTCTCGAATTCAGGCGAGTACGGCAAGACAACAGGGGGCAAACTCACTCGCTGTCCACCTCCAGTCCGAATAATCCCGTGGTAAACCCCCGTACTGGTCAATTTGAACCGAACTTCCCTTTTGCGCGGAGACACCCACTGGAGCGGAAGTTCAGCCGGTCTACTTTCGTCCGGGCCAATTATCATTGCCGTTGCGCCGGGGCATTTACGGGCGACATCGGAATCCATTTCAAGAGTGACCGTCGCCGTACGTCCTTCTCGCAAGATGCTTCCAAAAAAACGAATATCCTGGCGCTCACGCTTAAGCCACTTAGCAACAGAGGAAAGAAAGGGTTTGTAATCTTTCCACAGAGCCAGTTCTCCGCTGTAAGGGCCATCGGCCTCCGCCGTAAAAGCCGCTACACGTCCCAATCCCCGCCGCCATATAGCCAGCACAGGGGCATTATTCTCATCAATGGTCCGTACGACAGTGGCAGCTTCCTGCTTGTCGTAACAAAGATTGTAACCATTGATAGACGGAAAATCTTTGATACCTGTCTGTCCAAACATGACCCGCGATGGTGTCATTCTTGCATCGGTTTTCTGTTCAATAAACGTCCGCCGCGCCACTCGCATAGCATCCTGGCAGAAGACTCGTGGCAGCGAATGGGAATCGGTGGTAAAAAAAACACGGCCGCCTCCAATTTTGGCGAGATCAGTAAGAAACCCCGAGTCGCGATCTCCCTTAGTGCCAAGCCCGATGACTGACAGGGTATTCCCCCCCTGCTGCCACTTTTTTATCAGCGGCCGGCATCCCTGTGGCTCCTCGCTGTCCGCCGCATCGGCAAAAAGCACGATATGCCGGTTGGGCGCCTTACTTTTCGTGAGTTCTCTCACGGCCGCCGCGAGCCCGGTATGGACAAAAATCCCGCCGCCCATCGATTCGATACTCAGGATCTTCCGCTCGATCCTCTCCCGATTGCCCTTCATCAATGTCAGTCCCACGACCTTATGGGCCTGGCTGTCAACGGCGTGGACAGAGACCTGATCCTGCGGGGCGAGCAGCCGGACGGCCTCCGCAGCTCCACGGTTGGCAAGATCCATTTTTTGCAGCCCTCCTTTGACGGACATACCCATGGAACCGGACCGATCCAGAACAATGCCCATTGCCAGAGGTGGGCGGCGGTAATGTTCTTTTTTCTCCATGGATACAGGAAGAATTTTTTCGAGACGACTTCTGTAATAACCGCCGGCCGCAAAACTGTTTTCACCGCCTGTAATCAGCAACCCTCCGCCCATTTCCCTTACGTAATTGCGCAACGCCGCATCCGCTTTGTCGTTGAAAGCACTCAACGAAACGTTTTCCAGCACCACAATCGAAAACGGCTTAAGGCCAGCCGAAGTTATCGCAGTCCCTTCGCCGCATATCCGAAGCCCCATTCCAGCTGTTTGGAGGGCCCGCGATAAATTGTCAGGCGCACCGCTGGTATTCACCAGAAGAATAGCCGGGGGGCCGACGGCTTCGGTCACAGCAAGAGCGTGGTTATTCTCGGGAATCGTGTCGCCAGAGACGCTCAAATCGATTGCGTATTGAGCGAGACCGGCGTGCGGAACAACATCGCGGTAAGAAAAGTTATTCTTGCCTTCCGAGAGTTCTACGTCATTATTTATTTCCCCTTGTGGCGTCGTAATTCTAAGTTTGGCCGTGGATGCACTGGGTGAAAAAACCGAGAATTCAATTTCGAACGGATGTCCCACCATAATCCTTTCTGGCAACCTGACGGCGGTAACGGCTGCATCCATTTCTCTTTCCTTTGTAATCGGCCAGTAATCGACCACAACCCCCTGCTTATGAAGATCGCCCACAAGTTCCGAGGGTTCGGGACCCGTAAATAACCCGTCGGATATGACGAAAACACGTCCTCCTCTATCGCCGCAGAGAGCCGAGGCAAGCCGCAGACCAGCATGCAGATCGCTTGAATCGTCCAACGAGGAAGCCGCCAGTTCTACGGCCGATACTACATTCGCCCCATCACCGAACGAAACGACGGATATGGTATCGTTGTCACGCTTTCTGGCCCGACAGGCCTTCACCATCTCACGTCCCGTCTGGAGAGCTTCGTCCCCTGCAGAAAGCGAACGATCCACAAGGAATATCAGTCGCCGTCCCTCCGCACCAGATTTCAGGCCCGGTCCGGCCAGAAGCAAAACGCATAAAACGATCATTGCAATGCGCAGAGGCCAGGCACTGCGCGGGCCTCGACCTAACCGCCACCACAGGTACGCCAAGGGAGCGACCAGCAGCAACGCCAGAGGTTTCTCAATCACAAACATCACGCTCGTTTCTCCAGCAAAAACCAACAACTAATCAGCAAAACGATAATC
>JBKHIT010000132.1:0-4771 GCA_046538485.1 Candidatus Brocadiia bacterium
CAATTTAGCCCGGGGAAACGCGGTCTGAAGGATCGCGGCGCCCTGGGGTAACATCGCGTGCCTCACACGCCGGCCGTGCAGCCCCAACGGGTGATGACAATTTAGTCTGGTGTAACGCCGTCTGAAGGATCGCGGCGCCCGGGAATAACATCGCGTGCCACACACGCCGGCCGTGCAGCCCCAACGGGGTGATGACAATTTAGTCTGGTGTAACGCGGTCTGAAAGATCGCGGCGCCCCGGGGTAATGTCGCGTTTCGCATTTTCTGTGGGCTGAAGGCCCACAATATTCCTCCTCCGGCAGAAGAACTTTTCAAACTTCATGGGTCATTGCGATCCCATCGCGAGATGGGCGAAGCAATCTCGTCGTTTTGTTGGCCCAACAACGAGATTGCCGCGGCGTCCCGCTGCGCGGAACGCCTCGCAATGACATGTAAACTTTTGCTTTGGTTTATACCTGCATTAGGCCGGATAAAAAACCAGGTGAACGTTTTCCGTGATCTGGACTCCCCGTTCGTTTGTCAGGGCAGCGGGGATTTTCAGACCAAATAAAAGCGGCGCTCCCGGGCACGCACACCGAAAGCGCTTCGCGCAGGGGTTTTTGATCAGTTTGCAAGAGATTCTACAGGTTTGTTTCCTACGTTCCCACCAACCCCTTGTCGGTCTGCGCTTAGTGTGGGCTATCCCCCGCCATCCAGGCCCACAAGTCTTTGCGAGTTCGCCGCGCGGCGGGCGAAGGGGGACTTGAGGCGGACAAACGTGGGAAAATGAAGATACGCATGGCAAACTCAACCGGTGGTGCCGCATTCTGAACTCCGGTCCCCCCGTAGCGGTACTGAAGCCCAATCTGCTCATGGGTCATCTCGGGGAACACGACAAAAAACACCGAGTCCCTTTCGTCCCTTAAGTCCCTTCTGTCCCTTCTCCGTGCAACCACCGGCAAATTGTCCGCCTCGGCCGCCAGTGCTGCACTTCGTGAACTATTATGGACCATATACGAACTCAGCGGGTACTATCGGTGGGCCGTCACTACAAAATTGCGGTGAAACCGCCCTGAGGGGTTAAGGTAAAGCCATGCTGTACACGTAGAACAAGTTCGAAGCGGCGGGGCAAGTTATGGTATTGTGATAGTTCCAGCGCTGAAAGAGCGGTACAAGTATCAGAAGGCTTTTAGCCTGGATTTCCGACTATCCTATTTTCCTGGATTGCCAGATTTCATATAAGGAGGACCGAACAATGAGTCAGCCCGAGGTCCTGTTTGAGGAAGACTTTTCCGATGAGCAGTTGGATTTGAAGAATACCTGGAAACTCGAAGGGACCGGTCGGGCGTGGATCGAGGGGAATTCTGTGGCTCTGCAGGAAGAACCTGCGGGACAGGGCGTCGTTCTGTGGCTGCGCCACGATTTGCCACCGGATCTTTGCCTGGAATTTGATCTTTCGTTCAACAATAACCGGGGCATCGGCGTGTTTTTCCTCGCCGCGAAAGGCACACAGGGAGAAGATATACTGGAAGACCTGCCGCCGCGAACCGGTGCCTATCCGGAGTATACTTCCGACAGGATCAATTGCTACAGTTTTTCCATGCACAGATTCTTCCCGGATGGGCGGCATAACGAGGGGACGAATATCAGACGCAATAGCGGATTCAACCTCGTGAATCATGTCGAACCGGATCCCGTGATGGAGGCCGAGCGGCCCTGCCGCCTCAGGGTCGAGAAGGTTGGCCCGCAATTGCGCGTTTGGGTGGATGGCGAACTGGTCCACGACTGGACCGACAATGGGGAGTATGGGGAACCGCTCGGCACAGGAAAAGTTGGTTTCCGACTCCGTGCAGATGATTCCTGCGTGATGTATGTTAGTAACGTGAGGATTACTAAACCGGATGTTTGAGGACGGTCCGGCCAAAACCCGTCCAAAACAAATTTCGAGAAGGACCTAAATTATGTCCGATGATGAAACACCGTATTTTATTTCTGATCCCGAACCTGTTGGCGACTTCTCATCGGCACCATTTCTGAAACGTCATCCGGATAACCCAGTCTTGACGAAAGATGACATCTCGTATCCTTCGCATCTGGTTTTTAATTGTTCGGTGCTGGAGGAAAACGATGGGTATCTTATGATTTTTCGGAATGATGTCTTTGCGCAGTACGGTGTGCCCGGCAGGACGGAGACGGATTTTGGGCTGGCGCACAGTGAAGACGGCGTAAACTGGGAGGTCGAGCCCAAACCCGTTTTCGATTACCGGTCGGAAACGGTGAGCAGAGTTTACGACCCGCGGCTGATCAGACTCGATGGACGGTACGTCCTGACGTGCTGTGCTCAGACGCCGAAAGGACCGCGGGCGGCCACCTTTGTGACCGATAATCTCAGGGATTTTGAACTGGTTGAGCTGTCTCTACCGGCTTCGCGCAATACCTTGCTTTTTCCGGAGAAGATGGCTGGAAAATACTGGCGGCTTGAACGTCCTTTCTGGCAAGGACCTGACGCATACGCTTACTACTATGGGAAATGGTTCGGACCGACCTTCGATATCTGGGTCTCCAGCTCACCCGATATGGAACACTGGGGTCATTATAAACTTCTGATCGAAACGGATCAGATTCCCTATGCCAACATCAAAATTGGCCCGGGAGCGCCCCCGATTCGGACGGAAGAAGGATGGTTGCTTCTGATCCACGGCGTCGATTTCGATGCGTCGCGGGGCAAGAATGGCTGGGAAGATCGGTGGCCGCAAAGATATCACGCCGGAGTCGCTTTGCTCGATCGCGAAGATCCAACCCGTCTGATCGGACTGGGACGCACGCCGCTCATCACCCCCGAAGCAAAATACGAAGTGGCAGGAGGATATCGCAACAACGTGGTCTTCCCGATGACAGGTCTGGTGCAACCGGACGGGAATGTAATGATCTACTACGGCGCGGCCGATGCCGTAATCGCACTTGCGACCGCTCCACTGGATGAACTCCTGGAGCTGTGTGAACCGACTTGAGTCTGTGAAGAATTTCCGGAAGACATTTGGCAGAGAAAATGAGGAAATTATGAACGGTGATATGCTGGCAGATGGTCGGCCCTTTGATTTTTGGGAAGACGAAACTCAGTATACGAGAGAATATCACGTCGCCTGCAGCGCCCCGAAAGCCTCTGACGAAAATAGTGGATCTGCGGAGGGTCCGTTCCGGACGATCGGTCGGGCCGCTGCAGAGGTGAAGCCGGGCGAGAAAGTCGTTGTGCACGAGGGCGTATATCGCGAATCGGTCCACCCGCCACGGGGAGGAACGGCTCCTGATCAGATGATCGCGTATGAAGCGGCAGAAGGGGAAGACGTTGTCATCAGCGGAGCCGAGCCCTGGGAACCTGAAATCAAGCCCGGCGAAGGTTGGGCCATACCATCGCTGCCGGATGGAAAACGCGTCTGGATGGCAGATCTCCCCGTCGAGCGTTTTAATGCCTACAACCCATTTCTGGCTCGGAACGTTTATGACCATCTGCCGCGGTACGGGAAAACAGATGATCCGAAATGGTTGCAACGGACTCTCCTGCGCCGAGGGAGTGTTTTTTGCAACGGGGGGGAACTAAAACAGGTAGCTTTCCCCCGAGATCTTGCGAAACAAGCCGGTGTTTTCTGGGTGGAAGAACCCGGGACCCGGCTCCATTTCCGGCTTCCCGGCGACGCTGATCCGCACTCATGTCAACTTGAAGTGACGGCGCGCGAGCAGGTTTTTGCCCCCATCGAGTTGGCACTGGGGTACATCAGGGTCACCGGATTTGTTATAGAAAAAGCAGCCGACGGCTTGCCTGTACCCCAACGCGCCGCTCTGAGCGCATCGCGCGGCCATCACTGGATTATCGAAAATAACGTTGTGCGTAACGCCAATTCCTGCGGCATCGACGTCGGTATGCAGAGCTGGAATGCCAGGATGTCGGAACCGTGCGGACATCATATCATCCGTGGCAATAAAATCCGCGATTGTGGGATCTGTGGAATTGCGGGAGCAACCGGGGTCAAACACACCTTGATCGAGAACAACACGATTGAATGTATTGGTGCCCGCAATATGGAGCGGATGTATGAATGCGCGGGGATTAAGTTCCACCTGTGCAAAAATTCGCTTATTCGTGGGAATACTTTCCGGCATATCCGGCATGCCGGGGGCATCTGGCTGGATGTCAAGAACGAAAACTGCCGCATTACCGGCAACACCTTTGCCGACATCGAAACGATTACCGGAGCCGTTTACTCCGAGATGAATCCGGATACGAACCTGATTGATAACAACGTCTTTTGGGATATCAGGAGCGGTTCTACGCCGGGAGAACCTGACGGTAAAAACATGCCAATTGAAGGCTCGGCCGTCCGCGCGGATTGCAACGAGAGTCTGATTGTGGCCAATAATTTCTTCGGTCGAGTCGAGACCCACGCGATCGCATTCAGCCTCGTACAGGCCGACCGCCCCTCACAGGGACGCACGGGGTTGTGCCGGGCCAATCAGGCACTTAACAATGTCTTTTTTGAGTGTCCGCATCGCATCCATCTTGGCCGCCGGGAAGAGAACGTCTGTGATGGAAATATTTACGATCGACGTGACGATAATCTGTCGTTCCACATCGCGCATCCCGAACCACCGTGCTGGCAGAATCTGAGCGGTTGGCAGAGTTACTTTGGGCTGGATACCCATTCCACAGGAGCAACAATCAAAGCCGATTTCGATATCGAGAGCGGCCGGCTCAAATGGAGCGTGATGGATGGCGAAATGCCGGTCTGCCAGCCGG
>JBKHIT010000070.1:0-21602 GCA_046538485.1 Candidatus Brocadiia bacterium
TACATAAAAGCCGCCCGCCGGGTGGCGCACTTTCATCTTGCATCTAACCATTAATCACTAAATCCATGCAGAACTGCTCGGTGCTTCTCATGCGACAGCACATCTCAAAGACCCCGGCACACAGACTTTCCAAAATAATCGCCCGGCCATCGCGACGGAAATACTCGGCTTTTTCCTCCAGACCTTCCTTGAGCTCAGGATCTCCCGGATCAGGCCATGGGAACTCCTCGATATCTTCTTCTGTAATTTCGCCTTCCAGAGGGTTGCTGACAACGTCGAAATACAATCCGTCCTCGGGTCGTTTCCAGACCAGACCCCACTCGTCGGTAAAAAGATCGTAGTCCTCGTGATGTTCAACCTGAGGATTTTTCCTCACCATATTGGGGATCAGACCGCGTACGTCCACGCCGAGATCTTCGAGGATCGTTTCACTCATTTCCGGAAGCTGCTGAACAACATCGTAGAGGCGGGGTTCGCTCTGGCTGTATCCCAGGTCTTTAGCAAATTCTGAATAAGCGCCGCAAGTCATACCCGTCACCAGCGTGCTCCCCAGATCGAACGGAATTCGGTCGGGTTGTTCGCCTTCCAACGACATTATCACTCGTTCACGAGAATTCATTTGATTTTCCTTTTCTCCCCTGAAAATGGCAGGAGGTAAGCGGCTCGGTGCATCGAAAGCTCATCCTCCGGTGTCATCCCAGTCTATCGTGCGCCTTTTGCAATCGCTCCCGGATTGGCAAATTCTGGGGACAACTTTCTTCGCATTGTTCACAATCCACACAATCTTCGATCGTCGTGTCGAATTCCGCGTATCGTTTCTTCGCCTGAGGTAATTCCCAGCTTATCCGTTCGGAATAATCCAGAAGTTGAAGGATACCGGGGATATTAATGCCCTGGGGACATGGCAGGCAATACTCGCAACCGTAGCAATAACCGCGACCCAACCGATCCCCAAAATCTCTCAGTTCCCTTTGTTCCCGGGCAGAGAGTGGTTCGTAAGTATTGGCAATCCCAACGTTTTGCTCAATCTCTTCGGGCGACTTCACACCCGTTAATATAAGGGGGAATCGCCTGTTAGAAAGCGCGAAACGCAGACATTCCTCAATGGTCGGTTTTCTGTCTTCCTCGGGGGGGCTCAGCTCAAGAAGACTCGCATTTCCGAACACTTTCATCACAAAAAGCCCCACATCGTGTTCCTCGGCCAAGTTCAGCACCTCTTCCTCGGCTTCCCGGTTGGCAAGATTATAAGTAACCAGACCGGCTTCAAACTGATCGCACTGGATCATCTTTTTTATCAGATCCCAGTTGTGGCTGGTAAAACCGATATGTTTGATTTTCCCCTCCTCTTTTGCTTCCTGAAGAGCTTTCAGGCCGCCCCCTTTCTCCATCAGCGGATCGTAGCGTTTGCTGTTTGAAACGTCATGAGGCTCGTAAAGATCGATATAATCGGTCCGAAGCGCTTCAAGACTTTCATCGATAGCCTTTTTGATACCGTCATAGGTGGTATCGGGTATCCGGGAACTCAGATATACTTCGTCACGACGTTCCTCCATCACGCGTCCGATTTTGCGTTCGCTGTCACCCTTGCCGTAAACGCGCGCCGTATCGAAAAAATTCACGCCCAGATCGATCGCCCTGTTAACCGTTGCCACGGCCTGTTCCACGCTGACTTTCGGAATCGTCATTCCGCCGAAACCAATCCGCGAGACCTGCATCTCCGTCTTTCCAAGTCGTCGTTGCTCCATAATCGAACTCCTGCAATTCCGGTTTAAAATACGAATTTTGACGAGCGGCTTTATTGCTGTTCAACTCTTAGTATAATGTTAAAGTGCATGAACATCAAGGCGCCAGATATTTGTTTTTTTACCACCGATCGGTGCGCTTACAAGCACCATGCGATTTCACCAAAAAAGCAACACCTCCCTCTTGTGCAGCCGCTCAGGCGCACCAGCGTCAACTGTAACGTAGTATCTCTTTCAGGAGAGCGCTATGAGTGAAGAACCTGTGGAACTTTGTTTGAAAAAACTCGAAAAATGGCGAATCAATGAAGATTTCTCGCGGGCCGACGCCGCGAAAGAGCTCGCAATTCCTTGAACTGGATCTACAGGCAATGTTAGAGTCAGAAGGGTTTACGGATTTTGTCTCGCACCCGATGCTGGGACGTTACCTGCGTTTATTGGGAGCTCGCAAACCCGGCAGCCCAAAAAACGCATAATATCTGCAATTTGGTTTTTATCGACAATCGAGGTGGAAGGTACTGTGTTCCAGAAAATTTTCATTGGCGCCTTGATCGGCGGCGCTATCGGCGCAACAACAGGGTATTTCGGCAAATGTTCCTCCGGAGTATGCCCCCTTACGGCAAGTCCCTATACGGGAGCCATTTACGGAGCGGTAATGGGCGTTATGATCGCCATGATACTTTCTGAAGCGACCAAAAATCCGGGGCACGTCCCCGGGAGCAAAGCGCGTGAAATGCTCCAATCTATCGACAAAGTCACAGATGAGACTTTCGACGAAAAGGTCCTGAACTCAAACCTTCCAGTCGTCGTGGACTTTTGGTCACCCACTTGTCGCCCCTGCCGGAAAGTTTCTCCCATAATCGCGGAGCTGGGACAGGAATACGTCGGCAAAATCAAAGTTTACAAAATGAATGTCGCGAGCAACGAAGATTCCGCCGAACGCTATGATCTCAAAGGCATCCCGGCCGTGTTGTTCTTCAAAAACGGGCAGGAGCTAGGCGATATGCGCATTGTGGGAGCTCGAGACAAAGAGGCGTATCAGAAAGTGATTGAAGAACTCGTCGGATTAAACTCGCGGGAATGAAAAGCTCCGCAATTACCGTTCAACCGGCCCCATCGAGGGCTACCTGCGCCGGCCGCAGCAGTTCTTATACTTCTTCCCACTGCCGCAGGGACATGGATCATTTCGTCCCACTTTTCGGGACCGCCGCGGCACCGCCTGCACCTTCTGGATCCGCGGTTTTTCCTCCTCCATAATTTCCGCCGGCGGTCTTCCGCGCCGCAACAGACTGGCCATCTTTTTCATCTTCGGATCGATATGACGGAAAAATTTATAATACCCCTCGCAAAGGTAATTCAGGCCGTTCTCTCCGTCTTCCGTTCTGGCAAATCTGTTCTTTGGACACCCGCCGTGGCAGACGAAAAGCACCTCACAGTCCCGGCATTTTTGCGGAAGACCTTCTTTCTTGAATTCCCCCAGCCTTCGCACAGGTTCGCCGGTAACCATTTCCTCGACGGGATCTTCCAGAATATTTCCCAACCTGTGGTTTGGGTAAACAAAATGGTCGCAGGAATATAGATCCCCATTATGTTCGATGATCATCGCATTGCCGCATTTCTCGGAGAAATTGCACAACGGCGGATCCTGTCCTACCCAACCGGCCAGCGAGACGTCGAAGATTTGCACGAAGGTCTCCCCGACATCGTTTTTCACCCATTCGTCGAATATCTCACACAAAAAGTCACCATACTGTTCCGGTTCGACCGCCCAATCCGTTACCTCCCCTTCGTCCTCGCTTTCCCATGGACGCGGTTCGGCCAATTCCAATCCCAATTCTCTGGAATGCTCATCCGGCCCCCTCTCCACGATGGGAATGAACTGCATGAAATTCGTACCGGTGTCTTTAAGAAAATTGTAGACCTCACGCGGACGTTCGGCGCATTCGGGTGTAACCGACGTAAGCGTATTGTAGCGCACGGTATTTTCCTGGAGAATGCGCATCGTCTTCATAACCTTCTCAAACGTCGGATTCCCGCCCCTGTCGACCCGGTAAAGATCATGAATATCCTGCGGCCCATCGATACTGAGACCGATCAGAAAATTAGCGCGTGCCAGGAACTCGCCCCACTCTTCGTCAATCAAAATCCCATTTGTCTGCAGAGAGTTAGTTATCCGTTTTTTGCCGGCGTATTTCTTCTGAAGCTCGACAGCCCTCCGGAAAAAATCCACCCCCAGCAGGGTCGGCTCCCCCCCCTGCCATGCAAAATTGACTTCCTGCGTCGGTGCCGCCTCGATGTATTTTCGGATATACGCTTCCAGCACTTCATCGGACATACGGTATTGTTCGGCTCCGTCGAAAAGCGCTTCCTTCTCGGTGTAAAAACAGTACCGGCAACGCAGATTACACGCCGGCCCGGCCGGTTTGGCCATGATGTGAAAAGGTCTTAATTGTTTGTTGTTATTGTCTGAAGACACGTCAGAAAATCCTTTTCCTCAAGATATCGGGGATTGCCCAGGGCCACCCAAAAACATTTGAAAACCTGGACAGAAAGCATTGGTTGCCCCCGATCCCAATAAATCTAAGCTACTCGGTCGGCCCACCTCTTGCAAACCCAAAACGATATCGGTCGTAGAAAGATTTTGCTGTTAGCCCATTTCCCTTGAACACCTTCGCGCCGTCATGTGACTCAATTAATAGAGATAATAAAAGAAAGAAGGAAAGCGATGAAAAAGTTTCATTCATGCATTGTCGCTGGTATGATAGTCGTTCTTGGGTTCCTTCCGGGTTGTTCGCAAGATCGGCCCGTCCAGAAAGGAAAGAACGTTCACCAAACCAATACAAGGGAAACTCACGCCGTGGAATACGAAATACAAAAATCGGATCGGGAATGGCGAGATCAGCTTACGCCGAAGGAATACAACGTTCTGCGCGAAAAAGGGACAGAGCGCGCGTTTTCGGGCAAGTATTACGATTTCAAAGGGGAAGGAACGTATCACTGCGCGGCCTGCGGCAATCTGCTTTTCAGCTCCGGGGCGAAATTCAAATCCGGAACGGGCTGGCCCAGTTTCTACGAACCTGCTTCCGATGCAGGCATTACGACCGCTGAAGACAGATCCTTGTTTTCGGTTCGCACGGAAGCTCTGTGTGCGCGTTGCGGCTCGCATCTCGGCCACGTCTTCGAGGACGGCCCACCTCCGACCGGCCGCCGTTACTGCATCAACTCAGTGGCTCTGGATTTTCAATCGGCAAAGGGCAACGGGGACAACTAATCCCGTTGCGGCCCCTCTTCATGCCACGACCGCTACAGCAACTGGTCGGCCCCGCTGTAAACCTCCTGCACTCTGAGAGCCGCCGCCGCGTTGCCCGGATGTTGCTCCGGATTCCACGATTTCATATCTTCGAAAACAGGTCCTTCCTCGTGGTATTCGATCGGTCCTTTGACCTGAAACGCGCCGTCTTCTTCGGTGATAAACAACAGAGCTCCCACACAACCGTTCTTTATATTCTTCCGCGTTTTGTGAAAATAATTGTCAGCAACAACAAGCGTTTCGTCGTCATATTTGCTGACACAACCGGCGTAAATCGAATTAGGTTTTCCGTCGGGATCAACGGTTGTCAGGACCACTGGTCCCTCACGATTTTCCCATGCTTCTGCAACATTTTCGGGCAAAGCAGCCATTAGTTTACTCCAGATTAAAAACTTGTTAAGAGAAAACGAATCGGGAACCAAAAACAGAGGTAAGCAACTTCTCTCTTGAAAATGACGTCAGGGGGAATACAAAAACGAAACGTAATACAAAGCTCGGGAGATAATGTCAAACGAATGCATCGCGTCCGAGGTGTACTCCAGAAAAGTCTTTAGAGGTTGCCGTGATATAAACCTCATGTTTAGTGTCTATCACTCTGTAAGCTTGCAACCCCGTTTGTCGAACGCGTATCCTGCAGACTCGAGTTCAGCTGAGCGCGCCACCAGCACTCGAAGCGGGACTTGTGTGCCTCGTGCGTGCTTGAGGCGGACAAATGCCGGAAAATGCAAACACGCTCGAACGCTCCAACAAACCCGACCGCGTTCTGAACTCCAGACCCGCGAGGCGGGGCTGAAGTCCGGTCCGCTCCTCTCCCCGGAGACAGAAAGCAAGAATACCCCGCCCTTGCGGCGGGGAGGTCTCACGTTTTTGTGATAGGTTCGGGGGCTGCATAAGAAACCTGACGATCGCCGGGACAAGCCCGGCGGATCCAGCCGGGGGAGATCTGGTATCTGGCCGAAAAAGCGCAGAAAGGGAAACGAATGACACGCCGGGAACGGCTGATGAAAACTTTGCGCGGTGAGCCCGTTGACCGCCCGCCTGTATCGTTTTACGAACTGAACGGGCTCGACGAAGACCCCGACAACGATGATCCTTTTAACATCTATTCCCATCCTTCGTGGCGCCCCCTCATCGAGCTGACGCGAGAGAAAACCGATCGAATTGTCATGCGCTGGGTACCCTACGAGTCCGATCAACCCGACCCACTCCAGAAGTTTACCGAAACCGAAACATTCATACGGGATGGAAGCCGCCATGTCATCCGAAAAATTCAGGCGGCAGATCGAGAACTCACGGCCCGTCACCGACGGGATCCAGATGTCAATACAACCTGGACGGAAGAACATCCCCTGAAAGATGTCGATGATCTCAAGGCATATCTCGAGCTCCCATCTCCCGACCCCGATGGTATTGTCAATCGGGAACCGGTGGAACAGGCGGAAAAACAACTGGGGGATACGGGGATCGTAATGATCGACACGCCCGATCCGCTCTGTCTCGCAGCAGATATGTTTGAGATGTCCGAATACACAATCATTGCAATGACTGAACAGAAGCTTTTCCACCAACTTCTTGAACGATTCGCAGAAAGATTATGGGCAAAAACAGAGGCCGTAGCGAAGGCTCTTCCCGGAAGATTGTGGCGCATATACGGACCGGAATATGCCACCCCCCCTTACCTGCCGCCCCGGCTTTTCGACGAATACGTTTGCGGGTACGTTCAACCGATGGTTGACGCCATTCAGCGATACGGAGGATATGCCCGTATTCATTCGCACGGAAACCTGCGTGAAGTACTGGACATGATAGCGCGCATGGGACCCGATGGGCTTGACCCAATTGAACCCCCGCCGCAGGGAGATGTCGAACTGTCGTATGTGCGGGAAAATTACGGAGAAAATATGGTTCTGTTCGGGAATCTGGAGGTGGCAGACATCGAAAACTTGCCGACGGAAAAATTTGCCAAAAAAGTAAAACGCGCGCTCGATGAAGGCACTTCAGGCACAGGACGCGGTTTTGTGCTTATGCCGTCGGCTTGCCCCTACGGCCGGGAATTAAATCCGCTGGCCTTCGAAAACTATCAAAAGATGGTTGAGATGGTCGCGATTTGATTTCCAGAACTTCTCCGGCCAAAATCACCTCTCCGAAAAACCATTCTTGCGGCTAAATACATCGACCGAGAAAGGCGAACGATGCAGGAACTTTCAGTCGACTTGATAGAAGAGTGCACGCGGGGCGCCATCGACGTCACAAAAGAAGACGCCGGTATTGTTTTCCGGCGATTCCCGGAAAAGATCCATGATTACTACCATTCGCAGGCCGAAGGAACCGCCATTCGGGCCGATTGTGCGGCGGGAATCGTTATAGAATTCCAAACGGATGCCCAGAAGATCGAAATCGCTTGTGCTACGCCCGACGGGGCGCGCGCTTTCGGATACATTGATGCCTGTTGCGACGGCCAGTTCGTGGCCACGCTCGGCAATTCCACCTCCTGCGAAAGGATCAGCGGACAAATCGACCTGACCTTCGGCGATGACCATCAAAAATACGTTGAAATCTATCTGCCCCACTGCCGCATAACGATTTTGCAGTCATTGTCGGTATCCGATGGCAGGACTGTTGATCTAACCGATCCCAAACCCGTTATCCTCAGTCTCGGTGATTCGATAACTCAGGGGATGAACTGCCATCATCCGTCGCTGATCTACCCGGCCATATACAACCGGCTCTCCGGAACGCTGATGCACAACGGCGGCGTGGGGGGAGACATTTTCAATGTGGAAAGCCTCCGCGAGCGCCCGCTCGAGTCCCCTGCCCTCATTACGGTAGCCTATGGCATTAATGATTTTAACGGTGGCGCAGATGCCTCACCCGCAGGTCCCTACCTCCGTCGTCTGCGTGATCTGTATCCGGACACTCCCATAGCTGTCCTGGAACCCACATGGGCCGATCGAGAAGGTTTTGATGAAAATCCCGAGAAGAACGATGCCGGGATAACCCTGCCGGAGTACAGAGCCCAGCTCCGGGATATCGTGTCGGATTTCGACGATATGCGCTGCTTGCCTTCGAACCAACTTCTGCCACCGGGCAACTTTTTCGTCCCCGACGGGATCCATCCCGACACCATTGGCCATCAGGTCATGGGACAGAATGTGTACGGTTTAATAGGCCTCAAAAAACCGGGCACACGCGTCATTGGAAGTCCATCATAAGATGGGCGAGACCATCTCATCGTTCTCTTGCTCCAGCAGCAAGGTATCCGCGGAATCTTAATCCCCGTTCTTGTCCCGACCTCTGAGCTGCCTCGTCAGTTCATTCAGTTTCTGCAACGCCTCGAGCGGGGTCATGTCTTCCGGCTGCAGCTCAAGCAATTC
Organism: Candidatus Brocadiia bacterium; assembly: GCA_046538485.1. GTDB lineage: Bacteria > Planctomycetota > Brocadiia > SM23-32 > SM23-32 > JBKHIT01. The sequence continues at coordinate 8,424 of JBKHIT010000070.1, forward strand.
ATCGCGGACTTCGCTCTCCAACGAACCGAAAAGCGTCATCTGAACAGGTTTTGAGGCCGGCTTATCATCCTCGGACGGCGCAAAACGGGGTTTGTCGTCGGGACCGATGGCGTTTTTCTCCAAATGGTTCAGAATCGTTCGCGAACGTTCCACGACTTCTTCTGGCACCCCAGCAATATCCGCGACATGTATCCCGTAACTCTCGTCGCTATGGCCTTCGACAATACGGTGCAGGAAAACGACCTCGCCCTGCCATTCGCGCACGGCCACGTTGAGATTCTCTATCCCCTCGAGCGTATTGGAAAGCTGCGCAAGTTCATGATAATGCGTCGCGAATAACGTCCGGGCACGCACTTTGTCGTGGATATGTTCGGCGGTCGCCCAGGCGATACTGACCCCATCAAAGGTGCTGGTTCCCCGCCCGACTTCATCAAGAATGATCAGACTTCTTTCGGTGGCGTTATTGAGAATGTTCGCCACCTCGATCATCTCAACCATAAAAGTACTCTGTCCCCGTCTCTGCTCGTCACTCGCACCGACGCGCGTGAATATCCTATCAGCAATTCCGACAGTGGCTTCCTTGGCCGGGATAAACGACCCCATCTGGGCCATCAGAACCAGCAGAGCCACCTGGCGAATGTAGACGCTTTTGCCGGCCATATTGGGACCGGTCACGATCAATACCCGGGACGCCTCTTGCCCCATCGTAACGCCGTTCGGGACAAATTTTTCGACCATAATCTGCTCGAGGACTGGATGACGACCTTCTTCGATCGAAAGTTCGGTGCCGGTTGTGATCTCGGGGCGGACATAATTATTTTCCGCAGCCACGATTCCGAGCGACAACAGGACATCCAGTTGAGCAACGGCCGCGGCGGTTCTCTGAAGCCGTTCTGTGTAACTTTTCAACTCGTCCCGCACTTCGTTGAAAATCTCGTACTCCAGTTCCTCAGCGCGTTCAGAAGCCGTCAGAACCTTCGATTCCCACTCTTTCAGCTCAGGCGTGATATAACGTTCGGCGTTTTTGAGCGTTTGTTTCCGGGTGTAGTGCTCGGGAACTTTATCTTTGTGCGTGTTGGTAACTTCAATGTAGTAGCCGAAAACCTTGTTGAAACCTACTTTCAAGGAAGGGATCCCGGATCGTTCGGCTTCTTTCGACTCAAAATTCGCGATCCATTCTTTTCCGTTCCGCGCGCTCTGGCGCAGTTCATCCAATTCGGCGCTGTAGCCATCGCAAATAATCCCACCTTCCGTCAATGTGGTTGGCGGATCGGGATCGATGGCGCTGCCGATCAGACCTGAGGCTTCAGAAACCGGATCCAGTTGATCCTGCAGAGCCGCGAGTTTTTCGGCCGAGACGTCCTCCAGCATCTCCCGTAGCGGGGGCACCTCCTGGAGCGACCCCCTCAGCCCCACCAGATCCCGAGCGTTGGCCCGGGCCGTGGCCACTTTTGTGGTGAGTCGTTCGATATCGTAGATATTTTTCAGGTGTTCGGAGAGTTTGTCTCGGAGACTGCTTTTGCGGCGGAGTTCATCAACTGCATCGAGGCGTTTCTCAATCGGCACCCTGTCTTTCAACGGCGTCAAAATCCAGCGTCGCAGCAATCGCGCTCCCAGCGGTGTGATTGTCCGATCGAGGACATCGAGCAAAGTCCCCTCCTGGTCTGACCCACGCATGGTTTCGACAAGCTCAAGGGATCTCTGGGTAGTACGATCAAGTATGAGGTACTCGGAGGAGCGGAATGCGGAGATGGCACGGATATGGCTGAGTTGCCCTCTCTGGGTTTCTTCCAGGTACCCGAGCACCGCTCCCGCGGCTCCGAGCGCCGGGCCGAGATTTTCGCATCCAAAGCCATCAAGGCTTGCCGTCCCAAAATGCTCGTTCAGTCTCCGGCGTCCGTCCTCGCTTGAAAATTCCCACGGTGCTCGGCGTGTAATAAGACATTCCTCGCTGAGTTCTTCCCGAACCGGATGTGGTTCTTCATCGGGCGAATCCTGTTCGGGCAGAAGGCACTCGGCGGGATCAATCCGGCGGATAGCATCTGCCAGGGACTCTGCCGAGACATCTTCAGCTTCAAAACTTCCGGTCGAGAGGTCCACCCATGCCACACCGTATTGATCCTTGCCGCCGCTGACCGCAGCCAGAAAATTGTTAGCGCGGCGATCAAGCATATTCTCTTCAGTCAGTGTGCCGGCGGTCATAACGCGGGTGACATCGCGCTCGACCAGCCCCGCGGCTTCGGCGGGATCCTGTACCTGCTCACAAACCGCCACCCGGTGTCCGGCCTCAATCAGACGCTTCATATAGTTGTCAGCCGAATGGCACGGGAACCCGGCCATCGGGACGGCGTCCTCCCCTTTTTCGCGGCTTGTAAGGGCAAGTCCCAGCTCACGGGCGGCGGTTTTCGCATCATCGTAGAACAACTCGTAGAAATCCCCCATACGGAACAGCAGCAGGGAATCTTTATGCTGTTCCTTGAACGCCAGATACTGGCGCATCATCGGGGTAGAGCCTTTTTTTGCCATGCCGGTCCGGTGAGCGAAAGAAAACGAGGAAGGGTTCAGCGCCCGTTAAAATACCCTATCAACGAGCCCGCGTTTTGTCAAAAGGTAACGTGCCATGTCAGCAGTAAGCAGTCTGCAGCAAACGATTTTGCCAGGCAATCTCTTTGACAAGGACAGGTTTATAGCCTATATTGTTTATTTCTTGGAAGAGGGGGTGTCCCTCGTTGGTCCATAGACGCCCATTCCATCTCTCGAAAAAATTAAGCTATGAAAACGTACTTCGCCAAAAAAGAAGATTTCAAACCCGAAGACCGTCGATGGTACCATGTCGACGCCGAAGGCAAGGTCCTCGGCCGCATGGCGAGCGAAATTGCTGTGCGCCTTATGGGAAAAGATCGCCCTGAATACACGCCTCACGTCGATACGGGCGCCTACGTAGTTGTCACGAATGCCGGAAAAGTAAAACTAACCGGCAAGAAGCTGACCGATAAAATGTATGCGAGGTACTCTGGATATTCGGGCGGACGCAAAGAAATTTCCGCCGAGCAAATGCTCAAAGATCATCCTGAAGATGTGATTCGGCTGGCGGTTAAACGAATGTTGCCGCGGACGAAACTCGGGCGCAAAATGCTGAAAAAACTCAAAATCTACACCGGTCCAGAACATCCCCATACCTATCATAAACCCGAACCACTCAATAGCGACTGATAAATGGTCGATCCAGCGTAAAACCCAGAAAAAAGGATAAAAGTCTCGATGGAAAACGAATACTGGTGGGGAACAGGAAGACGTAAAACCTCCGTGGCTCGCGTCCGTATTCGACCCGGCACTGGAGAAATTAAAATCAACGAACGCGATCTGAAAGATTACTTTCCCCGTCTCGCCCACAGAAAGCAGGTTACCAAACCCCTGGAAGTCACAGGCACCGAAGATCGCTACGATGTCTACGCCCGCACAAACGGTGGAGGGGTGACGGGCCAAGCGGGGGCAATGAAACTGGGGATTTCCCGCGCACTTGTCAAAGCCGATAGCTCTTTTGAACAAGCCCTCAAAGACGAAGAACTCCTGACGCGCGATCCCCGAATGGTCGAAAGAAAGAAATACGGTCGACACAAAGCACGACGCGGCAAACAATCGAGCAAACGTTGATTGCCTGAATCTCCGACATGAAGCCCCGGCCCGAATCGGCCGGGGCTTTTTTCTTTGGTTGCACATCGCCGGGGAAAGTATTGACCGGTAATTGCTATTGACAGTGCGGCCGGAAGTGACGGGAGGGACTTAAGGGACTTCTTGCAGGGAACGATTGCAAATTCCTGAGCACTGCCGGTGTTGCCCAAAAAAAGATTTGAAGGCCGGAAAACCGGAACAAAACGCCACCTGTTGCCCGTTCAATCGCCCCAGAGCGGCGATGACCATGCCATATTCCCCTGCTCCGTCAACACGCGGACGTAACAAAATTCGTCCTGTCCAAGTTCTCCCGGATGGAGATTTGCCTCGACAATTCGGGGATCGTTATCGGGTTCAACAGTCTCGGGTTCTGCCCCTTTCAGAACAAGAGTAACACCCGCTATCCCTTCCTCCGAAGCAGCTCGGACCGAAAGGCCGCCGTGCCCATTGTTCGATTCCACATCCAGGTATATCCGGCTCTTGGTCGTGGCATAGGTGCTGTGCCGCTTGATGCTGTCGTAAATATTCTGACGGTTCAGCGCTGGGCAAACACATGCCGTAAAACCCTGATCGTAAATTCTGTAGCCCCGGTCCGGATAGCTTTCATCGTGCAGCGCATCGCCGGGGCGCCCGTCATGGATATCACCGCCTCCAACGAATCCCAGACGGTACCCTCGTTTCAAAGCATCGACCACATGTCGTCCATCCACTTCTCCACCAAGATTCTCGGGAGACATTGGCCTGGGGTTGCCGTTCCGGGCAGGTTTCTCGGAATTCCCCCAGACGGAATATACTTCGACGGCTTTCTCAAATTTTGGATTCCACCCCAAATCCCAGTCCACCCCCATGACTTTGTTCGCACTGTGATGGGGGATGGCCAGTGCTTCTCCTATATCTTCCAGGCAATTCCACAGCTTCTCCAGCGTATTGCATTTTGGATCAGTACTGCGTAGAACCGGCCCGCTATCCCCGGGATAGTAGATATTGCGATGTCCCGGCGCTCCGTGATCCGGATCGTGATTTGTCCATTCCTGGCCGACAAGAGTCGCGAACCGTCCGGGCTGATTATAATCGTTCGTGACCGCCTTGAAATAATCCCATTGCCGGTCCGTGACAGCTTCCATGTGGTCGGCGATCGCCCCGAAGTCCAAAAAAGCTTCGTCGCGAGCAAAACAATAAAGCTCCTCCGGACACCGTATTCCATCGCTAAAAAACGTCTGCCAATGGGGATCCCCCCAGTAAATGCGCCACTCGGGCGGAGCTTCAGTCACGAAAACCGGATTCGTAGAGACACATAAGCCGCTTTCCGGATCGGTCAGTATTACAAAATGGAAACCGGGTGTCGTCCATTTGAAACCTTTGACGACCTTAATGGGACGCGAATCATTCTTGAAAACGCCCTGATTGGTTCCGTCGAAGACGATTTGTTCCGGTCCTTCAAGCCCCTCCTCCCCATCGATCTCGAGGGTTCCTTGCCATTCGGGGAAACAGTTATCCATATACTGGATGTTGCGCTGGACATTCAGATTAAAAGGGCCCCGGAGTCCGGGTTTCCAATCGCGCCAGCCGCCGGAACTCTTAATCGGGTGCACCGGCCCCAGAACTTTGATTTTAAGCGGGAACTCTTCCCCAACCCCCACGCGGGAAGGAATCGTGCAAAGAATACCGGTCGGTTCATCGGACGCCATCAGAAAATCTCCTTCAGCATTTCAACAACTATCAGTCTTCAAACTCCGCCGCAAGCTCGGGAGGCAAATTGAAGTTCGAATGAACCTGGCTCACATCATCGTGGTCTTCAAGATCTCCCAGCAACGGCAAAATTTTGCGTCCTTCCTCAATGGTCAGATCTACGTAGGAAAGCGGTACTTCCGTAATCTCAGCTTTTTCGTAATCAATGGCGGCCTCTTCCAGGGCATTCACCACATTTTGGAAATCAGGCACGGGACATGTGAGTTCGTAGACTTCGCCCGCCTGCTGGAAATCCTCCGCCCCGGCCTCTACGGCCAGATCAAAGATGTCTTCTTCGGTATGTTCTTCGTCCGGTTCAAGGAGGACAAGTCCTTTTGTTTCGAACATCCATGAAACACAGCCCTGGGTCCCCAACTTTCCGCCGCGCTCATCGAAAATGTTGCGGATCTCGGCGCTGGTCCGGTTGCGGTTATCCGTAAGGACATCGACCATAACCGCGGCCCCACCGGCCCCGTATCCCTCGTAACGAATTGCTTCAAGTTGCTGCCCTTCGAGTTCGCCGGCCCCCTTCAGGATTGCGCGCTCGATCGTGTCCTTGGGCATATTGGCTTCTTTCGCGTCCTCGATAGCGTACTGTAGCTCGAGGTTCATCTCGGGGTCTTTGCCAGCCCTGCGCACGGCCCCCATAATTTTCTTCGATATCTTGCTGAATATCTTACCCCGACGTCTATCTTCCCTCTTCTTTTTATGTTTTATACTCGACCAATGAGAATGTCCGGCCATTTTTGAAAAACCTCCTGTGCTGGAAAAAGTCATTTTCACCCGGTACGAATCTTCACCAATAGACCATGGGCGGGGGTTTTTTCTTGTGGGCCGATTGACATTCAAGAGCCAGACCGTAGCTGCCGTCATGGAACAAAACAGCGGAAGGCCCCGATACCGTATGATAATATTTCATATTCATAGGAACGCAATCCTGCAAGAATCAGAAGACAGTTATTATATGGTTATGCCAGCAACTGTGCCAGCTCAGTCGTCGGAAACAAAACAGTCAGAAGTTTGACACCAGCGTAAATAGCAAAGTAGCATCAGCGTCTGAGAATCTGGTTTGAAATCCTGACATAATTTCAAAGTGGCCCGAAAGCATAAATATGCCAGAAAATGAGAGACCTCTGAACGAATACGAAGGCAAGCGCGATTTCAGCAAAACCGCCGAACCGAGCGGCGACGAAGTGGATTTCGATTGGGCTGATGAGCGACCGATCTTCGTCGTGCAAAAACACGACGCCTCCAATCTTCACTACGACTTCAGGTCGCTGGGGTCGTAAACGTAGAGTTTCGTACCCAGGGCCACAATCGAGTCCTCCCATACCAGAAGGGAGCTGTGCCGATTGCCGGGAAAGTTTTCCGCTTCGCTGTGCTCGAGGTTGTATCCAGTTTTGCGGTCCACCGCCTGCACAAGGGAGCTGAAACCGGCAGGGCCACCGTTGAAGTTTCTCTGGTGAAAGACCCGGTCCCCCAGCACGATGGGGCCACTGTTGCCGGGGGAAAAGTAGGAAATACTGCCCATCGGAGCCAGCAGTTTGCGCCACACCGTCTCTCCCGTCTCCGCCTCGACCGCATAACCCTCCCAGTTAGCTCCGAAGTGCAAAATCCCTTCCCTGTCCAGAAAGGGTTCGCAGGCTATGGGTAGATTTTCCCGGTTGTTCCACCGCCAGATTACCGATCCGTCTTCGCAGTTAATACAGTACAGACTGCCTGCGGTAGTGCCGCAGTATCCGCGGCCATTCGATAGGAGCACTCCGCCACAAACGCCCGCGTCCACCTCGGTCCGCCAGCGCAGTTTCCCACTGGCAGCGTCAAGCCCGTTGACCGCACACTCGTCAGACCTCCCGGCCGTTTGGGTTCCGACGCACAGTAATCCATCCGCACAGGTGGGAGCCCCGATCGAGAGAACTCCCGGCAGAAGATGCTCCCATGCACAGGATGGCGGGCTGTCGGTCAGCTCACGATTGGCGTTTAGGGTCCCAAACGGACCGCGCATATCAGGCCAATCGCTGGAGATTTTCGCAGCAACGTCCGGGCACGAAATCTGCTGCCGATCCGTCTCGGTCTCTTCCAACCTCGCCGGCTTAAAATCACAGAAAACGGCGCCGTCCTCACCGCACACCGTTCAGGCAGTACCATCTTGAACTCACGCCTCATTGCCCCCAAAATGAATCAATGGGGCATATACGCCCATGCATTCGGGAAAACCTGCCTTGGGAGGCGGACTGTGACAGCAAAAAAGGAACCGCAGTTTTGGGCCGGGACTTCCGGTTACCAGTACGATCACTGGTCCGGGGTTTTCTACCCCGAGGATTTACCGAAGGACAAATGGTTCGGCTATTTTGCGCAACATTTCGACACCGTGGAGATCAACAATACGTTCTACCACCTGCCCGAAGAAAGCACTTTTGAATCCTGGCGCGAGCGAGCGCCGGAGGGATTTCTCTACGTTCTGAAATTCAGCCGGTACGGAAGCCACATCAAACACCTGAAAAAACCATACGACTACGTCGATCTTTTCATGGAACGGGCCCGCCTGCTGAGAGATCACCTCGGCCCGATCCTCGTTCAGCTCCGCCCCAACTGGCACGTTAACCTCGACCGATTGGCGGGTTTTTTAGACGCACTTCCCCGTGATCAACGCTGGGCGATGGAATTCCGCGACCCGACCTGGCTCTGCAAAGAAGTGTATGAGCTGCTGCGCGAGCACGAGGTCGCGCTTTGTATCCACGATATGATCCATAAAAAGATGAAAGACCATCCCCGGATCATCACCGCCGATTGGGTTTACTTGCGGTTCCACGGCGCCGACACGTGGGGCGAGTATCCGTATCAGGCCCTGGTAGCCTCCGCTAAGAAAGTCAAAAAACTGCTGGACGACGGTCTCGATGTCTACGCCTACTTCAACAACGACGCCCACGGTTATTCGATTGAAAACGCCCGGGACTTGCAACGCTACGTCGAGGAGGGCAATTAGCGGCCTTTAAGGCAGGGCATCATTCAGCCCCGGCACGTCCACAGCGCTCCGCCATCCATTCATCCCCGGCGACCATACAGAAGCGGTACCCGGGATTTCCTCGTCCCTTATCTTCCGCATCAGATCTATCTCTCTGATCGGGCCTTCCTTTTCCCCGTCAATTAACACAAACCACTCCCGCTCCGGCTCTTGCGGATTTAGTTCAGTTTCTTCTTCAGCCATTTTTCGCTCCTTTACTTTTTCCGCGCGCAAATTGGGCGGAACTTTTCTTTGTGCGATATCAATTCGTTCACTTTCTTTTAATACATTGCCTCGACTCATTTGTCAATAAACAAAACGGGGAATCCAGATCACCTCGTCTGTCAGAAGTTAGAAATTGGAGGTCATCCCGGTCTTCAGGTTGACCCTGTCTGGTAACTCACGTATGATTTCTGCTCCGTTTCAAATCCTTGAATATTCCGGGAGAATCGCAGATGGAATATCGCACTTTAGGCTCTTCAGGCGTAAAAGTTTCTCAGCTGGGCCTCGGAACCATGAATTTCGGCGGCCGTACCAGCGAAGAAGACGCTCATGAGATCATCCACACCGCCCTCGACGCCGGTTTAAATCTCATTGATACCGCCGATGTATACAACAAAGGCGCCAGCGAAGAAATTGTTGGCCGCGCCATTAAAGACGTCCGCGATGATATCGTACTCGCCACGAAATTCTGGGCCGGAATGGGCGAAGGGCCCAACGACAGAGGTGGTTCCCGATACCATATTGTCCGGGCCTGCGAAGATAGCCTGCGGCGCCTCGACACCGACCGAATCGACCTCTATCAGATCCACCGTCCCGACAAATACACTCCCATTGAGGAAACTCTGAGGGCACTCGACGATCTTGTCAACCAGGGTAAAGTTCTCTATATCGGGACATCCTCTTTCCCCGCCTGGCGCCACGCTGAAGCGCGTCTTATCGCCGAATTCAAAGGCCTGGCCGGGTTCACCAGCGAACAGCCGCCATATAACATTCTCGACCGTTACATCGACAAGTTTATACTCCCCTATTGCCAGGAACACGGAATCGGCGTGATCCCCTGGAGCCCCCTCAGTGCTGGCTGGCTCACGGGAAAATATCGAAAAGGCCAGGAACCACCCGAAGGAACACGTGGAGCCCAAAAACATTGGATGGTCAACCTTGAGACCGATATCGGCCAGCAGAAACTCGAGCAGGTCGAACAACTCATCCCGCTCGCCGAAGAATGCGGCACCAGTCTCGTGCGTTTCTCGCTCGCATGGCTGATGCAACGACCTGGAGTGACCGCCCCGCTGATTGGCCCGAGAACACTTGAACAGGCCGAAGATTGTCTCCAGGCTCTCGATGTCACGCTCGAACAGGACGTGCTCGAGAAAGTGGACGAAATCGTGCCGCCGGGAACTCCCGGCATGGCCGAGGGACAATACTGGCCGGAACCGGGATAATGAACCGATAGCCGGTCGGAGCCACAAGTTCGTGCAGCCAAGCTGCGTCCTGCCTTTTAAGAGAACAGCAGGTATTGCGCTAAAATGGCGAACGGCAGGTCCGCCTCGGCGATGCGGACCTACAGCTCTCAAGCATTTTCCCGGATAGAACCCACCCGGTCTCCACGTATCCCGGATGCCGCATACATATAGGGCGTGATCGCCGAGCGCACCCTCCCATCTGATGCCCCGGAAGGGTATAACCCGCTTTTCTCAAGCGGCGCCCCCCGTGAGAGATTCGTTGGGCAGACGTGCCTGCCATTTTAAATATCATTGGCATTGGCATACCCCATTGCAGACAGTCCACCGCGACTCGCAGCCGCCGTACTCCACAGCCGGCTCTGCCGGCGGGGTTCATGCACGAACCGGTCCTGTTACGATTGTCCGCCACGCCACATATTCTGTTCCGCAACAAACGACGACGACTCCGGGTCTGACGACCCGGCCCACAGGCTGGAGAGCCTGTGCTACGTGCGTCTGTCACCAAATTAAAGCTTTGCCGCTTATCCTGTGCTTTGTGCGTTTCCCGACGCAACGGACCGCTGAATATCTGGTTAGCCCGGGGCCCGGCGAATTTGTAAACGGGCCGGGGACCCGTCCGATCTCCTTGACTTGTGCTCCGACCCAAGCCGAATTACAATCTTGCCGCAACATAATTCGAAGGAATGAAACATGAGTGATGAGAAAGCAAAAAACGCCAGCATCAAAGTCGGCGTTGTCGGTGTTGGACGGGGACGCACTTTCATCCACAGCGCCCGGCGCGTCGGCATGGAACTTGTGGCCGTCTGCGACACGTGGGAAGAAAAATTGAAAGAGGTCGGGAAAAACCTCGATGTTGAAACCTACACCGACTATGACCGTTTCCTTGAACATGAAATGGATGCCGTCGTTCTGGCCAATTATTTTCACGAGCATGCCCCATTTGCGGTCCGCGCGCTCGAAAGCGGCCGGCACGTGATGAGCGAATGCGCCGCCTGCCACACGCTTGCCGAAGGCGTACGGCTCGCGCGGTCCGTCGAAAAAACGGGCAAAATCTACATGCTCGCCGAAAACTACCCCTACATGGCGCCCAACCAGGAGATGCAACGACTTTACCGGGACGGGGCTGTCGGGAAATTCCTCTACGGGGAAGGCGAATACGTCCACCCTGACACCGCGCGCGCCAGAATGAGTCGGAGCGTGGGCATAAACCACTGGCGCAACTGGATTCCCGCCACCTACTACTGCACGCATTCCATCGCCCCGATTATGTTCATCACCGACACCCGCCCGGTTGAGGTGAGTGGATTTATCGTGCCCTACGATCACGACGACCCAACTCTCACGAAAACGGTGCGTCGGAGTGATGTTGCCGCGGTCATCATGATGAAAATGGATAATCAGGCGGTTGCCAAATCCCTCCACGGCGGTCTGAGAGGCCACCAGAACTACGTCCGCATCCATGGCAATGCCGGTTTGATGGAAAACAGCCGGGTGATGAACAAAAACATGCTGCGGGTTCGCAGGGAACCTTTTGACAAGGACGAAGGAGAACCGGTCGAGAAACTCTATCTTCCGGACTTCCCCGAGCACCACCAGGAAGCCGTAAGTGCTGGACACGGCGGGGGCGATTTCTTCACCAACTTCCATTTTGCCGAAGCGATTCGAACCGGCCAGCAACCGTACCTGAACGTCTACCGGGCCATAGATATGAGCATCGCCGGGGTTCAGGCCTGGCGTTCCGCCCTCAAAGACGGCGCCCCGGTGCCGGTCCCCGACTTCAGGGAAGAATCAGTTCGGCAAAAATACGAGGATGATCAGTGGTCCCCCGATCCGACCCGGGAAACCGGCGAAAATGTTCCCACCAGCATCAGAGGCGAGATCGAGCCGACAGGGGAAGCGATTAAATTCAGCCGATCAGTCTGGTCACAACAGGGATATGACGAAGATTAAACGCGGGGAACGACAGGGCCTTCACCCGCTGCTCGATTCAATCAGGGGCTTGGGACATCGGCCAGCATCGGATAAATTTCATAGTACCACGGTCGGGACTGGCGGATGAACCCGTGCGCCCATGTGTCGATGCCGGAGGAACTCAACTCAATCAGCCGTTCCAGAGCTTCCGGACTCCGCGCCGCGCTGACTGCGCCCTCGCGCCTGAGGAGATTCCAGCTGGCGAGGCTGCCGTGCGCGTTGACCTCTCTGACTCTAAACGGTTTGTTGCGGTCGCCCCAGACCGCATCCATTGCCACGATATCACCGTGCTGAAAATCTCCAATTCTCCGTCGGCGGAATATCCGATTGCGCTTGCTCGGGTTGTAGAAGTAGGAGGACCGGATTCTCAGGCCAGAGCTCCCGTCCAGACCGAAAGGATCCGATTGAAAAATACGCCATTTCTCGTGCATTGCACCTGTGTAACTTAATGTCTCGTCAGAAGGACAATAAAGCACACCCGGTTTAAGGTAATCTTCGTAAACCAGCAGGGCGTAACGCGCGAAATACTGCTCTTTCCCCACCTGCCAGTCGGGATTCCAGGATGCGTCTCGCTGGCTGAAGTAATTATTGTCCCACACGACCCGATCCCAATAAGCGACCCGCCAGCTCCAGAAATTATGGGGGGCCACTGCTGGCTCGATAAGACCTTTGTTATCATTGGCGTAGAGATGAATTGCCACCCCGTGCTGGCGCATGTTACTGGAACATACAGTTATTCTGGCCCTCTCCCTTGCAGTCTCAAGCGCCGGCATGAGCATCGCCGCCAGGATGGCGATAATCGCGATAACCACCAACAACTCTATGAGCGTAAAGGCTCGACGCCCAGCATCCTTTCGGCCTGCGGCCAAGCATCTCAACTCCGCTTTCATCCCGAAGGCTCCCTGTAAACGGCCAGGATGATCATAACTACTATTAATATTCTACAGCATCCCGGCGGATCTGTCAACTTTCTCTCGCCGCGAGGACTTTGCGCTGTGGGTCATTTCGCTGCTTGACAACGCTGGACTGGCTTGAGATTGCCACCGACTCCCGAACAGAGCCGGGCGCAAATTCCTCAAGTTTCCTTCGGAAAAGTCTTTACAGGTTGTTGTAACATAAACCTCATGTCTGGTGTCAATCATTCTGTGAGCTTGCAACTCCGCTTCTCGACCGCGTATCCTGCAGACTCGAGTTCAGCTGAGTCCGCTCAGGCGGACGAAGGGGGACTTGAGGCGGACAAATGCCGTGAAATGCCAGGTAGCTGTCGGTCCGCATCGCCGAGGCGTATGTGGTATAAATGAAAGTCGGGGCAGAACTGGAGTCGATAAGTTCCCCTGC
>JBKHIT010000017.1:0-81885 GCA_046538485.1 Candidatus Brocadiia bacterium
TCCACGCTACGTTTATTTTTGGTTCGGTGCGTTTCTAGCTCCGGAGCCTGAAAGTCTTTCTCAGGAGAGCACCTAAAGAGCCCTTTTTTTGAAGACCGTAATCATCAATCACTCTGTATACGCTCCGGTCACTGATCTGGAACCCATTCTGGCGCAGTTTCTGGCCTATTACTTCCGGGGAAACGTCAGGATCCAGAAACCGATATCGAATGATCTGCCTGGCCGCCTCCCCGCCCCGCCGGTAATTGGTTTTGGGACCTCTTTTTTCACTCCGGAGTCCAGCGGAACCGTCCTCATTGTAGCTTGTCCGCACCGTATAATAATGGGAGGAAGAATAATCATATTTTTGGGCGATCTCATCCCGGGTTTGGTCCGTGCACTCTCCCTCCAGCAGCATCATCAGTTTCCAGGCAACCTCATCATCCTGATCGATGGTAATGCTGCCGCCTTCGCCTTCCACTACGACCTCACCGTTTTCCCGATGGATAAAATCCACAGATTCCGTCTCCTTTCGCCGGCCATATGCCGCAAATAGGCCCATGAACTATGGCAGTGGTGTTTTCAAACTTCCCGTTATTGCACTCTCCGGGCTAGCCTTTCAGGCATAAATAACACGTTATCTAAAAACCACGCCTGACATGAGGTAAAGTAACTGCCATATATTATAGCTTTCCCGCACGCCACAAAACAACTGTAAATGCTGTCAAGCTGCCTCAGAGACGCATGATTGTCACTTTCGCTATGATAAAACCCCCTCTTAAAATGGCTGCGCCGTGGGCACAACGCAATAACAGGAACGCACTTTTTTCTGACCGCTCATTGATCCCTGTATTGACAGACTACAGTCGGCGGGGAATCGCCCGCGAAGCGGGCTCAAAACTCAGCCGCCGTAAAAGTTGAGCCGATGAACGCAATGATCAACAGAATAAGTCCGTCCCTTCGGGACTGAGAATACAGCTTTCGAAAACGAACTTCAAAACCGGAAAGATCTTAATTCGAACCGCTTAATAATGGAAAGAGGTAATTATGGCGGCATCCGGAAATGGCCGAGCGCAGGCAAAGGTCCGGGACGAACATGTGGTGGTGCATCGCGATGAGTGGGCCTATATTCCTCATCCATGCATCGCTATGGCCCCGAACGGCGACTGGCTGGACGCTTTTAAACACACGCGCCGTCGGGGGCATATTTTGCACCCGCCGGATGACCCCCTGTACCGGACGCTTGTTTGCCGCTCGGTTGACCAGGGACACACCTGGGAGCAACCGCATTTCGCGCCCCACTTCAATTTCTCGGGTACGGAGTGTCCGGAGATCGCTGCCACGTCTGGGGGGCGCGTGCTGCTGACCGAGTTCCGCCGGAAGTGGTATCCGATCGGTCTCGCACCCCAGAAACGGGAAGAAGGGGAACCGGTGGAAATCAAGCTGCCAGATCGTGGCTGGACGGGCGATTTCACGCCGGATGACCTGGACGCAGCCCTGTTCACCTGGGCCCGGGGTGGGGGTGAAACCTGTGCGCATGTGAGCGAGGACAATGGTCTATCTTTTCCCCGCACGATCCAGATAGACTGCTCGCCCTATCCCGCAGGCTACAGCCGAACCGGGGTTGTGGAGCTGGCCGACGGCCGCCTCGCCTACGCTATGCAGGCATCGTGGGCAGACGGACCGAACCGCATTTTTGTGGTTACCTCGGGAGACGGCGGCGACAGCTGGTCGGAACCGGTCCAGATAGTCGAGAGCACAGATCAGGCATTCGCGGAACCGGACCTGGGCTATCCGGTCTCCATTGAGTACGCCCCGGGACGGATCTTCTGCTGCTACTACGGACAAGACGAGGCGGGTATCACGTACGTGCAAGGCAGTTACGTGGACCTTTTGTGATACAAGCCCGGAAGCGCTCGTGCGACCGGCCCCCCGTCCCTGGTTGTTTTCCCCGATCGCCCGAGCCAGGCTATCCTCCGTTTCCGTCACCGCTATCAGATGGACGTGATTCGGCATCAGGCAGTACACACACAGTTCCACCCCTTTATTTTCGCACCACTCGGACATCAGATCCAGGTAAGCCCGGTAATCATCGTCGCCGAAAAACACCTCCAGCCGGAGGTTGCGTTTTGCAGGCCTCCGCACCCTCGCTTTGCTCGCCCCCCAGATATCCACGGAAAAGATGTTTTTGAAATTGAACGGTCCGACCAGCAACATCTTACTCTGCGAATACTTATGGCGATCATGCGTTGACGTTATCGCACAGTTTGACACCGGCCTGACGGCGGCGGGCAGTCCAATCCTCGGGGGTCTCTCCGGGCGAGGGGAAATACGGGGTGGGAATGCGTTCGGAGCTGAATATCCGGTCAGCCCTATCGCCAAGTTCCGGCTCTTCCTCCGCCAGATTGGTGGTTTGCCTGGGGTCATTATCGGCGTCATAAATCTGGATTGCCTCGTCGGGATGGGAACGGTAAGCCCAATAATCGCCGATCCGCGCGGCCTGCTCATCGTGGAACTCCCAGTAGCGGTAATCGGGGAGTTCAACGGCATCCGGTTCGCCAAGCAGCGCAGACAGAATGGAGACGCCGTCGGTTTTGTCGGGCACTTTTCCGCCGGCTGCCTCGACCGCCGTCGGCAGAAAGTCCCAGAACGTCCATGGCATATCGCAGCTTGAACCCGGCTCGATTCGGCCCGGCCAGCGGGCCAGGGCCGGCACACGAACGCCGCCCTGGTGGAGGTTGCCCTTTGCCCCTTTCCAGGGACCTCGGTGATCGAAAACATCATCAAGACTTGGATCGTCGACGGCATTGTCGAAACTGTAACCGTTATCGCTCACGAAAAAGATGAGCGTGTTGTCGGCCAGCGCAAGTTCTTCCAGGAGATCGAGCATCCGCCCCACCGCCGAATCCATGCGACTGACCATCGCAGCGTAGACCTTGTGAGGGAGCGGCCAATCTTTTGATTCGTATTCGCCCAGTTCGGGCACTTCGAACGCGGCATGCGGGATGGTGTAGGCGAGGTACAGGAAAAACGGTTCGTCCGCGTGTCCGCGGATAAATTCTTCCGATTTCTCGGCATAATGGTCGAAAGAATAACACGCCTCTGTTGGATCCTGAACCCCGTTCGGGATAATCCGGCCCTCTCCGTCGTATTGGTTGGGCTGCGTGTGATCGTGGCCGATATTACCGGGCAGCTCTACTTTCCGGCGATTCCGCCACAGGTACGGTGGATAGTAATTATGGGCTTTTCGCTGATTGAGATAGCCCGAGAACTCATCGAAACCTTTATTGTTAGGGATTCCGGGCTGATCGTAGACAGCCAGCCCCCATTTTCCGAAAAGCCCTGTGGCATAGCCGGATTCTTTGAGCAGTTCGGCCACAGTTACGTCATCCGGCTGAAGCGAATGTCGGTACGTACCGCCAGGATACCAAACCATATTCCCCCGCACAGTGGCGTGTCCCTGATTGAGGCCCTGCATGAGGCTGGAGCGAGAAGGCGCGCAGACCGGGCTACCGCTGTGGCATCCGGTCAGCCGCATACCGTCCTCGCGGACTCGATCGATATTTGGCGTCATGATCCGTTCCTGTCCAAAACAACCGAGGTCCCCCCAGCTGAGGTCGTCGGCCATAACCCAGACGATATTCGGTTTCTGGTGCTGAGATACCATTCTTGTTCTCCCTCGAAGAAGCACTGTATGCGGCGAAACGTTTTTGCAGGCAAAAACAATCGACATCCTGCCAAAAGAAGTCTGTAGACTACCTGCCCTGCCCCCAATGTAAACCCACTACCGGCTTCTTAAAACATTAAGCGGGTCGAATTCTAACTATTCGTCCTGAGAAATCGAATCCTGGGCTATATGAGTCTCCTCTTCGTCCGTCGATTCTACTGCGAGGCCCGCCATATGGTGTGTCTTACGGGCGATGTAGATACAGGTGATTAGCCCTCCGAAAAGCAAGGCGATCGCAACGGCTCCCATAAGGGCACTCGCAAACAATTCGGAGCCCGGCTTTTCCGGAAAATTCTCGCCGAAGTAAAGGAATAGAACCAGCGTGATTAATGCACCGATCCCGACCCAAGTGACGATCTTCCAGCTTTTACCGAAAATCAAAGCCAAAAGCAAGATTGAAAAGAATACTCCCCAACCTCCAACATGTATCGCGTGCGGAACAATCTGGTCGTACCCGCCGTAAGAACCGCTGATATCCTGAAAAAACTGCCGTCCCAGCAGGATAACAAGTATCGCGGGCGTGATGAATTTTACAAAAGCATTGAACCAATTATGCACTTCAATTTCACTGTGCTTGTTGATGTAATCCTTGAGTTCTTCTATATTGAAGAAATATCCCACAGCTATACATTCAAGCAATCCCACCAGCGCCAGACCGTAATTGGACATCCACCGATCAAGAATATCGAGCCACATCAAGCCGCTACGCGTGCAGATGAAGATGCTCCCAAGGCAACCGATAACGCAGAAGATGCCCGTCAGGGTAGGTTTCCCGATTTTTTTCATCTTATCGCGGAATCCCGTAACGATACCTTCAACCAGACTGAATGCGCTGTCGATCCCCAGCGAGACAAGACATATGAAGAACAGAAACGAAATAATGCCAATGGCCCATTGCCCCATCGGCATCTTCGCGAGAGCAATAGGATATGTAACAAATACAAGGCCCGGACCGCCGGCCACGACATCTTCAACTGGCACACCGCCTCGCACGTAGGCCAGGTAGCCCAGGACACTGAACACTGCCAGCCCGGCAACAAAACTGGTGGCACAGTTGCCAAAACTCGTAATGAGAGCACTGTTGGTTACATCGCTTTCCTCGGGCATATAGCTCGCGTATGCGATAAGAATCCCGAATCCGAGGCTGAGGCTGAAGAATACCTGTCCATAAGCTTCCAGCCAGATCTTCGGATCCTGCAGCAACGTCCAGTTCGGTTTGAGATAATAGAGCAGACCTTCGGCAGCCCCGGGTAATGTGACTCCGCGCAGGAGAATAATGAGCAGCAAAATAACCGGCAGGGGGACCGTCAGCATAACGACCCGCCCTACATTCTTAACTCCCTTGAAAATAATGAGGAAAATGATGACCCAGGTGAAGACAGCGCCCAGGACAAGTTTCTTATTGAGGCTGAATTTCCGACCTGCGTCCGGGCCATAACCAGCTTCCAGGCGATCGGCCTTTGCGAGTTTCTCTCGCGCCTGTTTCTTCAGGCTTTCGGCTTCCTCCGCCCTTTCTTCGGATTCCAAATCTTCCGCTTTTTTTTCAAGTCCTGCAGCCTCGGCGCGCAGCTTGCGTGCAGTGCCCGCCAGGGACCATAACCCCGGATGGAAACCCCCGAGGCAATTCTCAAAGAAATAATTCGCAACGTTTTCGTCCAGAGTTACGTAATAAGTTCTGTCCTCCTTATCTTTCTCTTCTTGCGCTTCTTCCAGTTCCCTGAGTTCCTCTGCCGTGTAGACCGGCAGCCGTTTGTCTTCGTCCTGTTCAAGCTGGATTTCTTTGAGTCGCTCAAATGCTTTTTCTGTAGGTGCTTGGAGGCAAACCTCAATTTGATCAGACCGAACGTGGTAGGTTTCAACATTCCCCTCTTCTTTCTTCTTCCATTCCAGATAAGAGGCCGGTTTCGTCCAGTTCACGCCAAAAGAAGCCACGCTAAAGTGCCACGCATAGGCCATCACCACGACGTAGTACATCACGATAACGCTGCCGACAAGAAGGGCCATCCACCCGACCCATCGGAATTTTTTCGTCACAGCAGCCAGAGCCTGCGGAGCACCTCCCTGATATTTTTGCCCGATGGCATATTCGACAATCACCAGCGGGATACCGGCGCTGAGCAGAGCGATAAAATACGGGATAAAAAATGCCCCACCTCCGTTGGCAAACGCCCGGGCTGGAAATCTCCAGAGATTCCCAAGCCCAACAGCGCTTCCGATGGCCGCCATAATGAAAGCTGTTCGACTACCCCAGCGTTCTCGCCCTTCCACTGACATATTAATTTCTCCTGTCGACACTGAGCGGTTTCACACAACCTCCCGCGGCACCAAACGTTACCCAACCCAATGAAAAGAACTTTAGAATGGAGCCGGTTCCATGGCAGATTTTAGCGATTCACAAATGGAGCTTCAAGGCAGTGAATTCAAAAATCAGTGTTATCAGCTACGATTTCCAGACGCCCCGGCACGGCGCCTGCATTCAGCACTTTTACCAGGTTGCGCAAGGGGGGATTGAAAAAATAGCCCTGTATCTGAACGAGATTTCCTTCGATCGCCGCCCCGATCTCCTTTGGCGGCAGATAAAGTCTTTCGTCAATGATGAGAACCATTTTGCGTCCCAGGTTTCGGGCGGTCGCCCTCGTAAACCGCTCCGCATCTTTCGCTTTAAAACGAAAGGTTAGCATGCTGCGCTTATGAAGCCCCTTGGTCGCAAACAAAACTTCTTCAAACTCATCAATCCGTATAAGCGGTTCGTTGCAAACGAGATAGTGGTGATCCCTTTTCTTCTTATCGCCCGGTTTACTGAGACTGTAATAGTATTGGCGGTATGTCCTGCCCTCGTACCCTTCGGGCGGGTCCTTCATTTCTACCGCGTCAACCTCTTTACTCCCCGGATAAAGCAGACAAAATTCCGCGTGCCCTGAGAGCGTCAACCAGTAGAGTATTTCTTCTCGATTTTTTCGGCTGCGGAACTGCAGTTGTAATTTCCCAGGACTCAGAGCAGAGGCATCAAAATCCCGCAAATCCAACCGTTTTTTCAAAGCATCCATCCGTTTTTTTAGTACTAATGCAGCTTTTTGCGTCTGGTCAGCGGTCGGTGTCTTTCCACCAACCCCCACAAGGCGCAAGGGCACTTCGTGCGCGCGCAGTCGCTTTCCGCCCAGCAAAACGGTAAACAGACTGATCAACACGCACGCTCCACCGGCCCAGAGAACAGCGCGCTTCAGATAACGCATTAAATGTGTTTGTGTTCTGCCCATCGGTTTAAAGTTTGTTTCGTTTGCCGCTTTTCAACTGTCTTGAGATTCAGCTTTTTGGGCGTTTTCTTCTGTCTGTTCGCTTTCTTGTTGTTCCTCAGACAATTCTTCCGATTCGTCTTCAGCGGAAGATTCCTCAGATTTCTCTCGCCCAATATGCACATGTTGAATCCGGTAACCGAGGTAACTGCTACGCGCGACGGGATCCTCCAGAAGTTCCTCGGAAGTTCCCTGTGTTACGATCTTCCCCTCGCTCAGGATATAGGCTCTATCCACAATCCTCAGCGCTTCGTGGACGTTATGATCGGTTATGAGTACGGCCAACCCCCGGAATTTCAGCCCGGCCACCAGATCCTGCAGCTCACCCACCGCTATGGGGTCGATGCCGGTGAACGGTTCATCCAGTAGCATCAACTTCGGTTCTGTGCAGAGGGCTCGGGCAATCTCGAGCCGGCGACGTTCTCCCCCGCTGAGAGTGTAGGCCAGATGACCTTTGAGGTGCGAGAGTCCGAATTCTTCCAGCATTTTGTCGCTGCGCCGCCGCCTTTCTGAACGTTCCATCCCCCGCATCTGCAATATCGCCAGCAGATTGTCCTCAACCGTGAGATGCCGGAAAATCGTGGGTTCCTGAGCCAGGTAGCTCATTCCCAGTTGACTTCGTTTGTACATCGGCATTTTTGTAATATCTTGCCCATCGAAGAACGTCTTCCCGTATGCCGGCTTAATCATACCGATACACATACGAAATGCCGTGGTCTTTCCCGCTCCATTGGGGCCGAGGATTCCCACAACTTTGCCTTTTTCCACGGAAATATCCACGTGGTCGACAACAGGACGCCGGCTGTAGTATTTCGTCAGATCCCTGGTTTCAAAAAGGGGCATCAGTATATTCCACTTTGCTGGTCAGAGGGAGCGCCTATGAATTAACTATTTTAGCTGAGGTCCGGGTGTTCCTTCAACTTTTGGGCAATGTACGATGCGGACGCAGAAAAGGTATGATCGTCCTTAAACGGTTAAATTCCGGCCGAACGGCGTCAACGGAACACTCTAAATATCGTGGCAGGATTCAATTCAGTGCATCCTCAACAAGCTCAATTCGATCAGCATCCGCGCCCTCCCGTTTCAACAAATCAGTAACCGCGGAATGTAGTTCCCTAATTTTCCCCGGGTTATCAGCGGCGATATTATTCTGCTGCGCCGGATCTTCATCCAAATCATACAGTTCCGGAGCACGCCCGGCCCCGAACTGCAAGGACCAATGGCCGTCTGTAACCGTCTGGGGAGGCAGAATATCCATATTCTCGTGGAACCCCTGTCCACACACGGCGCTGGAACGTTGCCAGCCGGAATTCCCTTCCCCTTCGAGAAGGGGCATCAGACTCTGGCCAATTATCTCGTCGGGTTGCGCAATTCCAGCCGCGTCCAAAAGAGTCGCGCCGATATCGGGGGGTTGGACAACTTCGCTACGGCGAATGCCTTCACAGCTTTTTGGCGGTTTTATCATGAGCGGAATATGGACAATCTCTTCGTACATCGGCCATGGCCCCCGTTCGTCCTCGTCGTTGATATTGGTTTTCCCGGTCCGGTCGTGCTCTCCGAGATACATACCGTGATCCGAAGTAAACACGATAAAGGTATCGTCATAAATGCCGCAATCTTTGATTTTTCGCAGTAATTGGCCGATCCATTTGCTGACAAGAGTGATTTCTCCTGCGTAATTTGCCTGCAGATTTCGGAGTTCTTCATCCGTGTACGCAGAGGCATGACCATAATTCGGGTGCATCATTCGCTGGCACGTGAAGCCGGGATCGTAGAGTTCGGCGAAATGCTGGGGCGCATCCCAGGGCTCATGGGCATCGAAGAAATCGACCCAGAGAAAGAAATCCTCGCAGCGGTAATTTTGTTCCATCCACTTGCACGCAACCTGTGAGGTACTGGCAGCAAACGTATCCCCCTCCCAGGCCCATTCCCTGTTTGTCCAATGAGCGATATCTTCGAGACCGACGTCAAATCCGCAGATTGACGATTGCCGGGTTTTGCTGACCGGCACGCGGCATTCAGGGGGATCGTTGAGACGGAGCAGATAGGTATCGCCTTCCTGTCCCCGGTTCCAGTAATATCCTTCGAAACCACGCCAGAAATTATGTGCACCGCTCATCAAATGCGGGCAGTCGGCAATCAGTTGAGTGTGGTAGCCCGCCTCCCGCATGTGCTCGGCCAGAGGGGTTTCATCACGCTCCAATGGCTGCCAGCCGTGAAACGGAAAGCCCCACCGTCCGGTATTCAAATCGCAACGGTGCGGAATTGTTGGAAAAGAGCTGACATAAC
The DNA here is from genome assembly GCA_046538485.1 of Candidatus Brocadiia bacterium. Taxonomy (GTDB): domain Bacteria; phylum Planctomycetota; class Brocadiia; order SM23-32; family SM23-32; genus JBKHIT01. The sequence continues at coordinate 9,289 of JBKHIT010000017.1, forward strand.
AATTATCGAAAACGACAGCATCCTCTCCAAATTCGTCCAGTTCGGGGGTTATAATTTCCTCGTTACCGTTGATTCCCAGATGGTCGTAGCGGAACGTATCAGAGACAATCAAAATCACTCGCATGATTATTTATACCTTGAAAACGCAGGAAAACGTTATTTGGCTCAGCTTTTCTGATTATTCTCGAGTTGCATTCTTGCCAGATTGACTTTTCCGTCCGGTGTCCGAAACAATCAAAATGCGCATCTTACCGACCTTCCTCGATTCCGTAAAATTTCTTCAGCTCTTTCTTCCGCGCCTCGGAAAGATCTTCACCGGCGGCTTGCAGCACATGTTTGTAACTGGACGCGAGAGAGTGCCGAGAGGCCGGATTTTGGAGGTTCGCCTCCTGGACCCAGCTCACGTGACTGTCCAGAAACAGGCAGTTCCGCCCTCCCTCGTGATTACCTTTCTTATCGTATGCGATGATCGTCGCTCCTGGCCTTTTCGACTGAATCGGGCCGACATAGCGATAACTCGACTTGAGTTTATCGGTCAACTCAGTCGGCGTGTTGTCGGTCGGGCAAACCAGTACACTTTTTTCATCAAGATAATCCGGGTAAAGGTCCGCAAGGCCCTCGGGCAGCCGCCCATGGTCGTTCTGATACATCACCATGGACATTCCAACATTGTGCAGATTGTTGACGCAGGCGGCTTTTCGGGCCGCCTGGCGAGCCCGGCCGATCGCCGGCAGAACCATCGCAGCCCCCATGGCAAGCGAAGCGGCTTTCACCGACTGGGAACCGTCTCCTTGCTGGAAAAACTGCCCGAATAGCGCCAGCACGATGCCCCCGGAACCGGCGGGGGAATATACCTCTGCGAGTATACCCTCATCGTCCGTGGTCGTGGTGGAACTCAGGCCGAAGAGGTATTTTTTGATCGTGCGCGGCGGAGGTAGCAATTCGGGACGGAAATTGGCTTTTTTTATGCCGTTAAGCATCGGCGCCGCGAGAACCAGCATCCGGTAAAACCCCAGCAGCTGCCCGCGCGCGTCCTGGTATCCGATCGAATTCTTGTTTTTGAGATTATCCGTCACACGACGGAAATCCTGGTTGTCAAGAATCGATTTTTCGCTGTTGCGCAAACGAAGGACAAAACTCTTGATCGTCTGAGGATAGAAACCGAAGACAGCGTAATTCTTGTAATAGGTATGGGACGGCAGAAGGGGCACCGGGACCCCGATAATTGGCAGGTAGCGGATCGTTACTCCCCGGTACTTCATTCGTTTCATAGTTGTCTTTTCCTGCAAATTACGGGTCAAAGTGCGCATTACCGACTCGAATTTCTCTCTGTCGCTCACCTCCACCACAGCCACCATCTCGCCAGGCGCCTGGTACAGGCCGAACTGAGTGCCGAGGGATGCGAGAAGATCTTCTTTAATTCGAAATCCCAACTTCTCCTCGGTTTTCTGAATTTCCCGCTGACTCTCTTCCTTCAGTTGCGGGTTGGCGGCCCACGATGACTTCAGCATTTGTTCGTACATCTTTGTGGCATCCAGGCGGAATACGGAGAGTGAGGAGGCATCGACGGGGATGCAACGCAGGATCTGCATATCGACGGGCTTCTGGGGCCGAGGCAGAAAACCCGGACGTTTTCCGGGCGCATAAATGTAGAATCTGTCCCGGAGACCACGGTCGGCGAACTGTGAGCAAAAACCAATAGCTTCGATGTCAGTGGCGCCGGACTCCTGCAGGACTTCCCGCCCGGCCGGAGGTGCGGCCCCGCCGAACTGCTGCAGCAAGGAATGCGTGTTGGTGTAGAGCGAGACCATGCTGCCGGTCCCTCCCGCCTTTTTCATCACTTTCTGGAACTTCACTGTGTCGGCCAGACTTTCCCCGCCCTCTTCAGCCAGATCCAGTATTTGCGTGAGTGCCGATGCCGAAGCAGAAACAAGAATTCGGTTTTCAAGAAACGTATAATAGAGGACTTCCGGTGGATCCTCTATTTTTTTCACGGACACCCCGTTGTGTTTGAAGGCCGGGCCGCTCTTGAGGGATTTTCCGTCACCAAGCTTCTGCAGGGATGCGAGGGCCATTTTCTCAAAGTTCGCAGGTTCCATCTGAATGACGGCTGAGACCACAACTCCCGGCTCCATTCTCCCCTCGGCGCCGACGCTCAGGCCGGTGAAAGCGACGGTGATTTGCCGGCGGAACACCTCGCGCAGAAGCGCCGTCGGGAAATTGTTGTTTTGCGCCTGTTCGGCTGCCAGTGCGGCGACCTGTTCCCGGGCATTCTTACAGAAAGCTTCCATTTCCGGCTCGTGCCGGATTTTCCCGAGAGCCGAGTTCTTGAATTTTTTTTGCCCGGCTGGATTTTTGAAGGAGAGGAAAAAATGCGTGGTTTTGGGCAACATTCGCTCAAAAGAAACGGTTTCTTCCTCCTCTCCACTATTGGCTGTCAGCGGGAGGAAAGCGGCAACCAATATTCCCAAAACGAGGGACATCCACATCAGTCTGTTGCGGCCATCTATCATCATAAGTCCTTCCTGAAAAAGTGGTTGATCAACCAGCACTTTTAAATCAGGGGCGTCATTGGGGGCCGATCAGCTGCTACCGGGATAGGATTCTATCGCAGCAGCTTCGGGCATCTGGAACTCTCTGGCGAGTGCCCCCGAGGATTTCTGCCAGGCCAGGATCGCTTCGCCCACACGCAGATCTTCGGGAGTGGTGATTTTTAGATTATCCTGCTTATCTTCGACAACGAAGACGTCGCTGTTCATCTGTTCCACCAGCGAAGCGTCGTCGGTCGCCTCCAGTTCCGGGGAAGCGCGACGGTGGGATTCCAGCGCCAGGTCCCGGTGGAACCCCTGGGGAGTATGAGCCAGCCAGAGGCGTTTCCGGTCGGGGGTGCCGACAATGCGCTGTTTCTCATCCACTTCTTTCACGGTGGCGATGGCGCGGCAAGCAGCGATAGCAGCGCCCGTCTCCGCCGTCCGGCGGGCCACCTCTTCCACGATGAGGGGTCGGACGAGTGGGCGGGCGGCATCGTGGATTAATACCTGTTTCATTGAGCTGCTTGTGGCTTCAAGGGCCGAAAGAACACTCTCCTGGCGCGATTTTCCGCCCGGAACGATCGCCGAAACGAGAAAATATTCCCGAAGCATTTGGCCGAGTTTTTGCCGGCAGAATGTAAGGTCATTGGGATGGACGGCCAGGCAAATCTCCCGGCAACCGCGTGCGGCTTTCAGTCGGGCCAGTGAGTGGAACAGAATGGGCACCCCATCCAGTTCGAGGAAAGGTTTACGCCGACACATCTTCATGCGGGTACCGCTACCGGCAGCCGGGACGACGGCTGCGAAATTGGGAAAATTGTGGCTCTGCGATCTGGCGTTTTCCGGGGTCATATCGGACAGCTCAGATTACCGAATTCATGATCTTTTTTGACGACCGGCTTTTCGTTTCTTTTCGGAAGCCAACTGCCCGAATATGATGCGGCCGGTTTCCCGGGTAATTGTGTTAGTGACGACGATTTCGACTTCTTCGCCGATCTGCGCCGCCGCATCTTCCACAACCACCATGGTTCCGTCCTGAAGGTAGCCGACGGCCTGATCCGATTGCTCGCCGGTCCGCAGCAGTTTGACCGTAAGTTTTTCGTCTGGCAGTGCAACGGGCTTCAAAGCACCGGCCAGTTCGTTAAGATTGATAATGTCAATCCCCTCAAGGCTCGCAATGCGGTTAAGATTATAATCATTTGTCATAATACGAGCGCCGTGTTGTTTGGCAATCTCGACCAATCGCTCGTCGACGGGTTTATTACTATCGGAGTCAAGTGTCTCGATACGTGTATCGACATCTGGATTCTGCCGTATATCATCCAGCATCTGGATGCCAAGTCGTCCCCTTTCCCGGCGCAATTTATCATCGGAGTCGGCAATATTATGAAGTTCCTGCAAAACCATTTGTGGTATTACGATTGGGTCATTGATAATGCCCGTACCGAGAATTTCGGCGACGCGTCCGTCCACAATCACGCTGGTATCGAGCAAAACCGGTTTGCTGCCTCTCTCCTCTTTCCGAAATTCGACGTATGGGATGACCACCCGGAATTTGCCACGGGTCTGATAAAGGAAAGCGATGGCGAGATATACAAAAACCACCATAAACGCGAGTCCGGCGGACCGTTTAAATATCTCCGGATCCTGGATGAAATCTTCAAATATCATCAAGGAGATTTGTTGCGCGATCAGTGCGAATGCCAGTCCGACCAGTGTACCGAAAACAATTGATGAAACAGCCGCAAGAGGACTTCGGCTGAAGAACATCTCGAAAACAACCAGCAACCCGCTGGCAGCAATTCCTATGCTGAACCACAGGAAAGGATTGCTCATTTCATGACCGATTGAATAAGCAACTGCGGCCCCCGAAAGGAAGAAAACCGCTCGCAGAACCCACATTGTCATCCCAGTTTATCTCCACTTTTGTTGGTAGCTCACAATTTCCCATCCCCCGTTTGCCAGAAGCATTATACATACCACAATAACCTTAGCAAACGGAAACCGCGTGCCTTCCTAATTTTCCTCTGCGTATTTTTTCAATTTAGCGTAGAGTGTGCTACGGTCAATCCCGAGAATTTCGGCTGTTTTTTTCTTATTCCCATCCGTTTTTCTTAGAACTTCTTTGATATAATTCTTCTCCAATTCGCCCAACGATTCCAGGGCTTCGGGCATTTTTTCGCCCCCTGGCTGCGGGATTGCCACCGCCTGTCTGCCTCTCAGTTCTGCCGGAAGCAAATCGGGCCCCAGCACATCATCCTCACACATAATGACCATCCGCTCAACCACATTCTTAAGTTCTCGCACATTGCCCGGCCACCGATAATCCCGAAACACATTGAGCACTTCCGGGTCGAAACCCCGGATCGTGCGTCCTGTCTTTTCACTGAACTCCCGCAGGAAATGCTGAGCCAACAACTCAATATCATCTCCTCTATCCCGCAGAGTGGGAAGATCGGCACGCAGGACATCAAGACGGTAAAAGAGATCCTCTCGAAAAGATCCTTCTTCCTTTGCCTTATCGAGATCTTCATTTGTCGCCGCGATCACCCGCACATCGACTTTCCGGTCTTTGACGTCCCCGACACGCCGGAGGGTCCCCATTTCCAGCACGCGAAGGAGTTTGGTTTGACACTCAAGGGGAAGTGCCCCGATTTCATCGAGAAAGATTGTGCCTTCATGAGCAAGCTCAAACCTCCCGGGTCGGTCGTTCACGGCCCCCGTAAAAGATCCTTTAAGATGTCCGAAGAGTTCGCTTTCAATCAGTGTTTGGCTCATAGCTGCGCAATTCACGGCCTCAAAAGGTCCGTCCCCTCTTTTACTGTTGTAGTGGATAGCCCTGGCGACGAGTTCTTTGCCTGTTCCACTCTCTCCACAGATCAGCACGCCGGCATCGGTAGGAGCGGCCTTGCGTATAAACTCGAAGACTTCTTTTATTTCCGGACTCTGCCCGACAAGATTGTACTGGCCTTCAACCTCACTCTCCAGACTTCGGGCTCGATCGGCAACATCCTCGTAGGCTCTGATGTTCTCCATTGCAACGGCGACCTGCGCCGCCACTGAGCACAGATACTGGAGATCGGACCTTTGATATTTATCTTTTTGGCCAACGCGATCGCAGTAGATGACCCCATGCACTTTCTTCCCGACCAGCGGCGCACTGAGGGTGCTCGTGACGTTTTTTGAGCTATTTGGCTTCTCGGTTGCTCTATGGCTCAGGACAGCAACGCCTTTCTTGAGGCAATGCTCGACGAGTCGTTTGCTGATACCAGATTCCTCCAGTCCCCTATCGAACCCGCTCCGAGCGCGGATATACGGCAAAAGTGTTCCATCTTCCTGATGGACAATAGGAACGGTTCGATCGGGCTGGAGCGTTTTTTTCAAACTATTGATAAGCAGATCAAACAGGCTGGGGAGACTTTTTATGCTCGCCGCATTTTGGGCCAGACTGGTGAGAGCCACCAGGCGCTGATTCGATGTGATAAGCTCATTGCGCGTTCCATCGGACATCCCTTCCAGAATGTCCCCTCGATCGAGGTCGATGGCCTGGGTGATTTCCGGTTCGCTCTCATCGGACTCAATCAGCACATCCATATCGGTAACTTCGTCCTCGAGGAATATGAGAACGACATTACCGAGCCGGATTTCGTCCATATGGTTCAACTTGCGTTGGCTGATTCGTTCACCGTTTACCAGCGTACCGTTCTGGCTGTCAAGATCACTCACGAAACAGGTGCTGTTCTCGCGCGCAACTTTAGCGTGGTAACGGGAAACCGTGGTATCGGCGAGGCGAAAACTGTTCTGAGCGTCGCGTCCGATTGTCACCTTCTTCCGAGACATTTCGAACGCGTCCCCTTTGCCGGGCCCTTGTTTTATGACCAGTTTAGGCATTACAAACTCCTGGCGGCAATGTGCCCCGGAACTCTGTTCCGCAGCTTTCAGAGTTTTTGATATGGTTGAAACATCTGCAGGTAGCGATCCTGGGCGTAGCGATCCGTCATACCCGCCACGTAGTCGCAGACCGCTTGGTGGATTCCTACTTCCTCGCTCCACTGTTGGTGCTCGGGAGGCAGTTCCCTTGGATCTTCAGTAAGCTCATCAAAAATCGCCAGCACAAACCTCTTTGCACTGTTGGTAACGGTCATAACGCGGTAATTGCGGTACAGTTCCTCGAACAAATAGCCTTCGAGTTCCTTCTTTCTATCTTTTAGCTCATCGCTAAAACAAACAATGCTCTCGGGGACCTGACGTGCTTCGGTCGGGGACTTTATTCCTTGCCGTTCGATTTCCTTCCAAGTATTTTCCAGCAGATCGGTCACAAACAGATTAATGAGATACCTTACGCATTCCCGCTGACTCTTTTCGGCAGAAAGTGCGTCATTGTCTCCTCCACATCTTTTCGCAGCTTCCGACCACAGCGACAGCTGGTAGAGGTCTTCTTCGTTAAGGATCTCGGCAGCAAGGCCGTCCTCCAGATCATGATTATCGTAGGCGATTGAGTCCGCAAGTTCCACTGCTTGAGCTTCAAGCAACGGGGGCCCTGGGTCAAAATGCTCTTTTCCGGGAACATCCGGGTTGTCCCAACGAGTGCTATGCTTAATGATCCCCTCTCGGACTTCATGAGTCAAATTAAGGCCCGGGAAACCCGGGTATTGTGATTCCAACAGGTCGACGACCCGGAGCCCATGGCGGTTATGTTCGAACCCTCCGTGCTCGCTCATTGCTTCTCGCAGGGCCGTCTCTCCGCTGTGCCCGAATGGCGTATGCCCCACATCGTGAGCCAGAGCAATCGCCTCGGTAAGATCTTCATTCAAACCCAGTGCCCTTGCGATTGTTCGGCCGATTTGGGCAACTTCCAACGTATGGGTCAGGCGCGTTCGATAATGGTCCCCCTCATGGTTCAAGAAAACCTGCGTTTTGTATTCGAGTCGCCGGAACGCTTTACAGTGGACAATGCGATCCCGATCCCGCTGATAAGCCGTTCTGTACGGGTGTTCCGGCTCTTCGTAACGCCGGCCCCGTGTTTCCGCACTTTTCATACCCCAGGGAGCGAGTTCTTCCGACTCGCGTTGTTCCAACTTTTCGCGAATTACTTTCATAAGTCCCGTGCGTTACCTTCTATTTTTTTGACCGCATTCGGTGCTACGTTTGCGAATCCCGTAAAAGCTCCATTCAATCCCCTTCCTCATCGACCTCCCGGAGCAACTCCCAGAGCTCTTCCAATGATTGAGGTATAACCTTTGTTGCCGCCGTGATCGGCATGAAATTTGTATCTCCATGCCACCGAGGCACGATATGCCAGTGCAAATGATCTTCCACTCCGGCTCCGGCAGATCTACCAAGATTGAGCCCCACGTTATATCCGTCGGGCGACATTGCTTTTTCCAAATTCAACCGGCAACGTTTGATCATCGACATCTGCTCGCAAAGCCCCTCATCCGAAAGATCCTCCAGGTCGGCCAGGTGTCCCCGAGGCGCCACCAGCAGGTGTCCATTGTTGTAAGGCCATCGATTCATCAACGCGAGGCAATTTTCGCTATGCCATAGAAGGAGGTGTTCACGTTCGTTTTTAGACCGGGCCGCCTGGCAAAGGAAACATTCGTGAGGATCATCGACTTCCAGAATATATTCCATACGCCACGGCGCCCATAGCCGATCCATATTCACCGTTTTCCCTCCTTCTCGCGACTCGTTGATCGAATAATCAAGTGCAATATAGTCGGAACCCGTGATTGAGTCCAACCAAGAGGGAGGGATTACTGCTGAGGCCGAAAGCTGCAGGAGGTCATAAGCCGAGTTCTGTTACCCCCCAAGGGGCGGTGATCATTCCTCTGGCACCGCCGTTGCCGGCGGACTCAAGCGGCCTACCCGGGAGTAGTAACGGGACGGGCTATCCCTCCTCCCCTATTGGGCCTTGCTCCCGGTGGGGTTTACCATGCCCCCGACGTCGCCGTCGGGGCGGTGGGCTCTTACTCCACCTTTTCACCCTTACTTGCCTCAGGGGCAAAGCGGTATGTTTTCTGTGGCACTTTCCCGGAGATTGCTCTCGGTGGGCGCTACCCACCACCGTGCTCTGTGGAGCTCGGACTTTCCTCGGCTGCCGCAGGGACAGCGCGATCACCTCTCCTCCTGCAGCCAATACCTCAAAAATTTATTATAGCAGAAATCTGATTCTTATAACAGCGCCCCCACCCCGTATTGACATCTTCACCGCCGGGAGCTTATACTCCACGTCAGCCCGACCAGCCGGGGCAAAGTCAGCGAACGCTCCCACACAGAGGATATCACGCCTGTATGAAACGAATCGATTTCCTGATTGTCAGGGGTTATATCATCAGATTCGTGCTCATTTTGCTGATCGTCTTCGGTCTATACGTGAGTTTTGACGCGGTTAACAGACTTGATCATATTAAGAGCGAGAGTTTTCGCGAAGCCGTACCGCGAATCCTGACCTACTACGGCTATGATTTCCCCAATAGAGCGACTGAAGGGATTGATATACTCCTGCTTGTGGCAGCCGGCCTTCTGCTCGTCCAGATGTCGCGGCGTGGCGAACTGTTAACACTGAAAGCAAGTGGTATCAGTCTGCGGCGTGTGGCCCTGCCCGTATTTCTCTGTACCCTGCCCATTGTCACGATCGCTTTCTGGGCCAAAGAGAAAGTGGTTCCAATGACATATCGAAAACAGGCTATTCTTGATCGGCAAATGGAAAAAAAGGTCACAGGCCCGTTTTTGCTGAATGATGAAACATTCGATTATAAACTGTATGTGGATAGTTATGATTTTGCCAGACAACGCATGAAAGGCGTAACTCTCATGGCCTTCTCTGAATCGGGTGTGATAAAACTGCGCATTGTCAGCGAATCCGGACTGTGGGTGCGGACGGACGCAGAAGCCCGTGGGAACGCAAAAACGAAAGCAAATGTGGTTTCATTGGAGAGGGTTAACATAGAACACTTCGATAGCAATGGGGAACCCGAGGGGCAACCAGAGGTCCGACCGGTTAAAAGGTTAAAGACCTCGCTGACACCTTTCGCGTTTGTGCGCGCACGCCAGAGTGCCATGTCAACTCGCATTCCGACAATGACATTCACCCAGCTGGTAGACCACATCCAGACTGAACCCAACAATCCCCGTTTTAAGCTTCTGCTGCACTCACGAATAGCAGGACATGCCTCTCCTTTCGTTCTGTTGCTTATTGGCATACCGTTGCTAATCGGATTCGAGCATACTCTCCAAAGTCGGGTCCTGGGAGCCATTGTCTGTATCGCCGTCGCCGGCACGTACCATGTGCTTTCATTTGTGCTGGCCAGCATGGGGAATACAGGCCTCGTGCCGCCAGTCATTTCTGCATGGTGTGTGCCCGGACTCGCAACAGCAATCGGTGGGTGGATGTTCGCCAGCATGCGCACTTGAACTCCACGACAAAAAGTTTTTACATACAGGCCGAAAACGTATCGCACTTGCAATTCCGGGTTGCGGTCGTTACTTTGGCTGCCCATTGATGGTGATTCCGGGCTAATTCACTTGTCCCGCAACATTGCCACGTCCCACTCATATACTTATTTTCCGGGAGCATACTTTCCGGCGCTTGTTCCTTTTCAACAGCGCTTTTCTCTTTTTGGTCCCTGAGGTAACTGCAATGGCTGAAGAAATCCGAGTTGGTATTATTGGATGCGGTGGTATTGCCAATGGCCACATTGGTAGACTGATCTCCATTCCGGAAGCAAAGATAACGGGTCTGATGGATATCGATCCCAAGAGGCTTCAGGCGGCAGCACAACGTTTCCCGGAGATAGCGGACGTTCCGGTGTTTGAAAACCACAAGGAAATGATCGAGGAGCTCGATCTGGACGCTACGGTCATCTGCTCTCCTCATTTCATTCATACGGAGCAAATTCTTGACAGCCTCAATGCAGGCCTCCATGTTCTCACCGAAAAACCGATGGTCTGTAGCATCGAAGAAGCAAGAAAGGTCCGGGAAGCCGAAGAAACGGCGGGCACAGTGCTCGGCATTTCATATCAGCGCCACACCCAGGCCGAATATCAGTTTGTCCGCGATCAAATAGCATCCGGTGAAACCGGAGACGTTATGTTTGTCGGAGCGTTGCAGGGACAGGCGTGGCTGTACAACACCAGAGGAACATGGCGACAGTCTCTGGAGAAGTCATGCGGTGGCCAGCTGAACGATTCAGGAAGCCACTTGATCGATATAATCCTTTGGATGACAGGTCTGGCAGTCGAAGAAGTAACCTCTGAGATCCATAATCGCGGCACCGAAGTTGATATCGACAGCGCAGTCTCAATGAGATTCAAGAACGGCGCCGTCGGCACTCTAAGCGTTATCGGAAGCTGTCCGGTCTGGTGGGAAGATATTACAATTACCTGCAGTGAATGGGCTTTCTTTTTGCGTCAGGGACAACCCCTTACCTACACAACAGGGCGCCAGGGAGAAACCCATACCGTAAGCGGTTTCACGTACGGTTCCGAATCGCCCGATCACAATTTCATCGATGCGATATTGGGGCGTGATGATATCCTTGCTCCGAGCATTTGCGGTTTACGAACAATCGAAGTCACCGAAGCCGCCTGGAAAAGTGCTGAGCAAGGGGAACCATTTCAGCTCTAAAAGATCGCTTCACCGGTAAAGATTAAAGCTTTTGGTCAGTAGCCCTTTTCGCGGAATAATTTGTTGCACAAACAGGGTTTGACGGCCCTGAAATCGCGCGATATACTGGCCTCCTTAAACTTTTACAAAAATAAAACTGGGCTTTCCCAGCGAATTCTTTGATGGGGTGCTCCCGATGAAAGTACTGGTTGTTGGAGGTGGCGGACGCGAACATGCCCTGGTGTATAAAATTGCCGAATCTCCGCTGGTAGACAAAATTTATTGTGCGCCCGGCAACGCAGGGATCGCACAGCTGGCCGAATGTGTATCAATTAAATCCACCGAAATATCTTTCCTTCGCAAGTTTGCCGTGCAAAACGAAGTAGATCTCACTGTGGTGGGTCCGGAAGCGCCACTTTGCGCGGGAATAGTCGATTCTTTCCAGGCAAAAGGCCTCAGAATTTTCGGTCCTGATCAAAAAGCAGCTCGGATCGAAGGTAGCAAAGTGTTCGCAAAAAAGCTCATGGATAGGCATGGGATACCAACAGCGACTTTCCGCACATTCGACTCACCGGATCGCGCAAAAGCCTACATCAAAATGGTCGGTGCTCCCATCGTTGTGAAAGCCGACGGGCTGGCTGGTGGGAAAGCAGCCATCGTCTGCGATAGCGAAGAGAAAGCCATCGAGGCCGTCAACAGAATCATGATTGAGGGAGAATTCGGCAGCGCCGGTGAACACCTCGTCGTCGAAGAATGTCTCAATGGTGAAGAAGCCAGCATGTTGGCGTTCACGGACGGGCGAACGATCGCTATTTTGCCCTCTTCTCAGGACCATAAAGCGGCCTACGACGGTGATAAAGGTCCGAATACCGGTGGAATGGGCGCATACAGCCCCGCACCAGTCGTGACCCAACACCTGGAAAAAGAAGTTGAACGCGAGGTTATTGTCCAGACCGTCCATGCTATGAATCGAGAGGAACGTCCCTATAAAGGGGTCCTCTACGCGGGGCTGATGATCGAAGAAGAGGCCCCAAAGGTCCTTGAATTCAACTGTCGTCTTGGCGACCCCGAAATGCAACCGCTTGCAATGCGTCTTAAAAGTGATATCGTACCAATTCTCATCGCTACAATCGAAGAAAATCTGGATGAAATGGAGATCGAATGGCACGACGGTGCGGCGCTCTGTGTCGTTATGGCCTCAGGCGGATATCCCCAAACATATGAAAAGGGCAAACGCATTACAGGCCTGGCTGACGCCGAAAAACTCGACGATGTGGTGGTTTTCCACAGTGGGACACGTGAGGAAAACGGAAAGATCTACACCGATGGGGGACGCGTCCTCGGGATAACCGCACGCGCCGAAAGTATTGCGAAGGCCAAACAAAAAGCCTACGATGCCGTCGATATGATCCACTTCGAAGACGCCCACTATCGAACCGACATCGGTGCTAAAGCCATTGGCCGCGGGTAGAACAATACTTTAACTCGCACCAGCCCCTCTGAACGATCACTGATTCCGTTGAAAACCGGTGATCACGTGTCGTCGACCACAAGGTATAGATCGGCAAATTCCCAGGCGAACAGGCGGTAAACTTCAGCACAAATTGCTTTCCGGTTCCGACGCAAATCTCGATCATCAACGTTTACAAATACTTCCTCAAAAAATTCGTGAACCGGTCCCGCAAATATTTGACAGTATCTTTCGGCCGTTCCTTTGTATTCCGCTTCCGCAAAACCTGCCCTGATAGCCTCCGCATTCTTGTCTAAGCGGTCCACTATATCTTTCTCTTCCGCCTCTTCAAGCAACTCATGATCTATCTCCAAGGGCTCTTCAAGATCCTTCTGGATGCGGCATGTTCGATCCACCAGTTCGACAAGATCGGGCCACCATTCCAGATCTTCTAATTGTTCGAGAGCTTCCAGCCGTTCCCAGAAAAGGTAGATATTCCAATTAAGCCCATCGCGGGGCACCTCAAAATCAAACCCGGCTGCCAGCACGGAACGCACTTGATCGTGACGGTAGCCATTCTCAACAGCCGCGTGATACAAACGGTCGCGGAAGAACTCCATAACCTGCTCAAACGGCACCTCAATACCGTCTCCGGAGAACTGTCCGCCCTGCTCATCGAGAACATCCACCGCTGTGCTCACAAGGTCTGAAAGTTGCGCCTCTATCTGCTGAGAGTAAAGGATTCGCATAACGGCCAGCGCATTTCTCCTGAGACCGTAGGGATCCTGGTTTCCAGTTGGCAGTTCCCCCAGCGCAAAACACCCGACGATTACATCGAGCTTGTCGGCAATCGCAAGTGCACAGCCCTCCACGGTTTTCGGCGGTTCGTCGCTTGCCCCGGTTGGACGGTAATGATCGCTGATCGCCTGCACGACGGGTTCGGCTTCGCCCTCTTCACGGGCCAGTTCCCCTCCTACAGCGCCCTGGAGGCCGGGAAATTCTCCCACGAGATCCGTCAAAAGATCCGCTTTGCATAAAGTGGCTGCACGGCGAACGTGTTTGTTCTGTTCCTCTGTTACTCCCATGCTCCCAGCAATCAGCTCGGCCAGATCACGCAACCGTTTCGTGCGCTGCAAATTATCTCCGAGCCCGCCGAGGTATCTAACGTTGACAAGATCATCGACACGATCTTCAAGCCTGATCTTCCGGTCTTCATCCCAAAAAAACCGCGCGTCCGCAAGCCGAGCGCGGAGGACACGTTCATTGCCCTCCCGGACGGTTTCACTCTGTTTTTCGGTGCGGTTGGACACCACGACAAATCGATTTTCCATCTCCCCACGATCATTCCAGACGGGAAAGTAACGCTGGTGTTTGGTCATCGCAGCGGCCAGAACACTGTCCGGTGTTTCAAGAAATTCCTCATCGAATGCTCCCGCCACCGCGTGCGGATACTCAACAAGATTAGCCACTTCTTCGAGCAAATCCGGATCCGGATTAAGCGCCCCGAGATTTTCGACCTGTTTTTGGATCAGTTCTCGGCGCTGCTGAAAACCAACCAGCACAAATTGCTCTTCCAAAACGGAACGATATTTCTCCAGAGAAGCGTCTTCCAATTCGACAGGTTCTGGAGCAAGAAAGGGATGTCCGTACGTCTTTCGGCCGGCCTGCAAACCAGCGATTCTGAGGGGCAGAACCGACTTTCCCATGATTGCTACCAACCAGCGTATGGGCCGGGCAAAACGTATGCCTTCTTCTCCATCCGACGGCAGGGGCCAGCGCATTGATCTGGGGAACCCAATCTGTTCTGTCGCTTGTTTCAGCACAGACGGAAGGACCTCCAGTGCTTTCGCTCCCTCCTGTTCCAGGACAGCGAAAACATATTTACCCTTATCGGTTTCCCGGGTGATAAGGTCCTGGACACTGACCTTCTGTGCCCGGGCGAAACCTTTCGCCGCATTTGTCGGTTTACCAGTGTCATCGAATGCAACTTTGGCCGGTGGGCCGGGGATTTCTTTGCGTGCTGCCAGCTGGGCCTCAGGCACTCCGTTAACCCACGCCGTCAGCCTGCGAGGTGTGCCCGCGGTGATAATCTCTTTGGGCTCAAGCCGTTTCTCTGCCAGACCGCTCTCAAGTAGCTCCGTCAAGTGGGTAAGGGCTGGCCGGATGTATCCGGCTGGTATTTCTTCGGTCCCAATCTCGAAAAGAAGATCGTTCATAAGCGTGGCCAATTCACTGAGGTATTCGGGAAAAAAGCGACTACATTGGCATACCCGTAACTTCCCCCTCAAATATCAGTTTATCATCAACAAAGCCCTGGCAGTCAAACACTGCCCTCCGTGATCGCAGATCGGTGTTTTTCGCAACCAGAATCAGTCTTTCGCCCGGTTCCACCTGCCCTCGAAACTTTACATTGTTGAGCGCGCCGAATCCGAGGAACTTTTCTGTCTCCATCGCTTTCTTATAATAATAGGTACAGAGTTGTGCGGCAGCTTCACACATTAAAACCCCGGGCAGAAGCGGCCGGTCCGGTATGTGGCCACGGACCCAGAATTCGTCGTCTGTAACATCCTTGAATCCGACCACAACTTTCTCATCGGGGTTAAAAAAAATAATCCCGTCAAGCTGTTCGAACTCGTAGCGTTGGGGATTGCATTCCCGAATTCCCTCCGGGCCATCTTCAATCTTTCCAAGATCGATATCATCAAGATCCACAAGCGGCTTGGGCGGCATCAGAATTCCTTTCGCAGAACAAGTGATTATCCAGACCTCTACCTACCAATTTGCCGATAGAGGCGAAACCAGGCGCATACATCAATTCCTGCGAGTTGCAATATTTGCAGAGGATCTTCAGGTGCCCTGTTATTCTGAATGGTTTTGCCCCTCCGTCGGCGCGGCACAAATGATCCTCATGTCGGATTTTGTCTACACTTGAAACGGACTATCAGCGGAAAGAATTGTACCCTTTTGGGGCAATTTAAGTCAAGGTCGAGGCCTATTCATCACTCCGCTTCTTTCATACCAGATTCGTGGCCGGGTCCATATTTTTCAGGCCCCTTCTCTTTTTTATCCGTGTTAACAAGAGATTTCCCGGCGATCAGTTTCTCAAGCTCGGCCGCGATATCTTGGGCACTGCCTGGCTCGATCCCGGAATGGATAGCCTGCACCGTCCCATCTTTTCCGATAATAACGAGATACGGAACGGGCCACACCAGGTATTTTTTGGCAATTTTTTCTTCCTCATCGAGCGCCACTTTTAAATCAAAACCTGTTCTCTCCAGGAAGTTCTTAACTCTTTCAGGAGATTCGGCTGGATTGATCGCATAGACCACGACTCCTTTTTCTCGGTACTTCTCAGCCATTTTTGATAAGACTGGCAAAGCGCGGTAACAACTTTTTGAACTGGTAACCCAAAATAGCAGGCAGACGACATGTTTACCGGTATGACTGGACAGCTTTAATTGAGTTCCATCCAGCATATTGAGTTCGAATTTCGGTGCCGGTCGCCCCAGCATCTTTTTTCTCTCTTTCTTGCGCCTGGCGGCCTTTTCCTTCCGCAATGCTTTGAAATCGATAGCATCGTCCGGTGGGTTAAAGGTAAACTGGTCGTCCTCGAATTCCGGATTCAGTTCCCAGTTTTCAAAAAGAAAGGTCATGCTTACCTTTGGTTTTTTGCCGGTCGCGCTTTTTTTAACAAGCCGAGCCATATCGACTTCGATTTTCCTGACAACAGGATTCTCAGCGGCTTTCACCCACATTTCCCAATCCAACGTCTTACCTGTGAACTTCATATGATGAGACTTACTTTCGTCATCGACTTCAAGCCCGACGTACTGACCCGTCTTCGCATTTTTCATCAGATATTCGTACGGTTTGCTCACCATACCAAATGCAGGAGATGGTCCCCTGGGACCAAGCGGGCTTACAAGAAGTTCGTTCAAAGGCGATTCTCCCGAAAACAGTCTATCGATGGATTTCGGAGCTTTGTCACTTCTGTAAATCTTCTCCAAAGGTTGATATAAATGGAGGCGTTCGCCATCGTAGATAAACCGTGTTTTTTCGGGAGCCGTCTCTTCGCAAATGTAGAGCCGATTCGGTTTTTGTACAGCGATGGCAATAGAGCCCTCGCTGCTCTGTTCTTGGTCTTCACTTTTTATACTCATGGAAATTTTTTGGTTAACAGCAAAACCATCAAGTTTCGCGTAAAAATCAGCGATCTTGTGCATAAGCCGGCTGACTTTCGGATCGATTTTTTCGTCCGGCCCCGGCTTCTTTGTCGCGGTTAGGGCCGCATCCGTCATCAAAAACGCAATAAAAGCAAACACAACGAACAAAACTGGCGTCTGGAAATTTTTCATTCCACACTCCTGTAGAAACGAAAAGCACAAATAATTTGCACTTCCGGGGAAAAATGGAAACGAGAATGCCGCCCTGGAACGGCATTCTAAGTAATCACGAACATAGCGTAATCCGGCCGGTCCTCAGTTTCCCTCTGGGAAAGGCCACCAGGTCTTGGAAATCATTCCATCTTTCTCCCACCTGCCGGTAATTGACCCGGCTGAGAGATACTTTTCAACCGTTTTGAATTCCGGGAGATCGATTTCAATTTCTTGCTCCGGCAGCGCGTCAAAGAACGACCAAATCCATTTTGCCATTGGCCGCGTATCGGCATAAGCTACCATTGAAGGGCGCTCAAGCATATGCGACAGCCCCCTCTGAAACTTATCGTTATTCAGCAGCGGGCTCTGCCCGCGCGTGCTTGACCGAATAGCTTGTTTTATCAGAGACGGGCTTGTTGTAATAATAAGGCGATTGTTGACAAACGCAAAGCAGATCTGAAAAGACGGCATTTCAACGCCGTTTCCTACCGTTCCGCCACCTAATCGGGGCGCCTGGTAGATCTCTTTGCCTTTGAATTCAATGCTGCTGAGTTTGCCCTGCATCTGAGGGAACGCCATGATTTTTTGGATTGTTCCCCCCAACGTAGCAACATCCTTCATATCGCACACGAACATGAGATTCAAAAACTTTGGCGGATTCGGACTTATGAGTTCGGCCGGTACGTAAACGAACCAGTGGGTACCAAGCGTATTTATCAGATCCTTTTCAACATGGATTGGGCTTTGCGGATTATTGAGATTCTGTTCGATCTGCCCATGCATCTGGGGATTAATCCTTTTAATGGCGGCTTTAATTTCCTGCCAAAACACCGGCACATCGAAATATCCGCCTGCAAACAACGCGGCATCTCTATCCACAAATACAGGCGGTTTCACATTGGCTTTGCTCCCTGGATCGATAGCGCGCAAGAGCCCGTTGTGCGGAGAAGTTACTTTGAGAAAAGACTCGTTGTATATTCCCTCTTCCATAATCTGTGTCTTGCTGATCTGGCCTTTTATGTTTGTTATCCCCAGTTCAGATACAAATTCCCCGACAGAGAAACCATTCTGCCTTCCATCAGCGGGCTCGAACATTTTCCACATCGGCTGCATATTTTGAAACGTCAGATAATCAGCCTTTCCTGTAAGCCGCAGCTTGAGTTCCTCATAAAGTTCATTCTGTTTCAAAGACGGGATATTGCCGCCTTCACGGAGCACGAGATGGCGTTCCAGTAAGCTCCGATCACTGCCGGTCGCTATCACCATAATTCCATTGCTGATATTAACATAGCAATCATAGCTTTGCTGAGCAGCGGAATCCGACTCCGACTCCTCCATCATCTTACGCAATTCGGGGTCGAGATCCTTCAGCTTTTCGTCGGAAACTTTCCCGCCCTGTGCTGGCGTTATGACAATATGTTGTATCTTATAATCCCTGAATGTTTCAGTCTTTACCTTGATCTGTTTTTCTTTTTTCGCTCTCAACAACAGCCGACCTAATAGCTGGTTTGCGGCCTGCTCTTTCCCGTCAACCTCGATCAAAATCAGGACCCATGTATCACCGAAACTCTGCGGTTTCCTTCGGCTAAAAGGATTTGCCACCGCATCAATTGATCCCGCAGCAAACTGACGTTTCATTGCAAGGGCAATCCGCCCTGTAGGCAAGTCAGAAAAATCTTCCAGCTTGACACCGACCTGTTTCCTGAATTCTGACAGCTGTTCGTCCAATTTCGAGCTGATGCTATCAACCATCCCCTTAAATTCTTCTTCCTCAATGATACTGCCGTACGGACTTTTCTTGAGTTTGGCAACAGTGGTGGGATAACTGTGCATAACAGAATAGTTGGTAACATCACTCGGGATAAATTGTTCAAATTCCCCGGCGTATAACGGAACAACAGCAAAAACCAGCACAAAAAACAGAACTGCAACTTTATCAACCAGGTTGAACCTTCTCGTCCTTCGCATCAGAATCTCCTTTCTCGGATTCGTTTGGCGGCTCCAAATAATGGTGACCGGTGTTCGGATTATCTTTGTCGTACGCAAAAGCATCCCGAAACTTCAAAAAATCCTTGACAAAATTCACCGGAATTGCAAAGCCCATTCCCTCGGACAAAAACCCCATCTTCATATTTGTAACACCGATCACCTCTCCTCTCATATTCAAAAGGGGCCCCCCGCTGTTACCTGGATTGATCGGCGCCGTTGTCTGTAGAAGAACCATTCCCTGAAATGCCCGAGCTTTCGAACTTATAATACCTTCAGAAACACTTCTTTCAAAACCAAGAGGGTTTCCAACCGCAAACGTCTGGTCACCCGTTCTCACTCTATCCATATCTCCAAACGAAAGACACGTGAGCTTCAGATCTTCCGGTGGAACCAGCTTTAAAAGCGCCAAATCGGCAAAAGGATTCAACGCGACTATTTCAACCTTCTTGATTTTACGCCGCGTGAGACGTTCCTCGCCCTGCAAAAATAATGTGACCGATATATTCGTCTCTCTTTCAATTACGTGAGCGTTCGTAATTAAATAGCCTTGAGGATGGATCAAAAAACCACTTCCCATCCCCGAAGGGGTGCGCACAAGCACAACGCCTTCACCAAATTCTGCTACCAGATCCTGAACCGGTTTTTTCGACCGTTTGGCTTCCGTGTAAAGAGTCTTCCCCGAAAGAACTTCCTCTGATCCATTCCCACTGTCTTCTTCCGGCTCAGCCTTTTCAACCTTAAGAATTCGGTCGTTCGGAATCTCCAAAACAGTGAAACCAATATCCAAAACCGTTACCCTCGCCTTTTTTACCAGGATCTTGCCAGTTACGATATTTCCACTTCGCAAGTAGACGGTTTCAGCAAATACAAAGCTCGACAATCCCAAAAAAAGTACTGTCCCGACAGAGAATGCCATCAGGATATTGCGCCTGAGCAATCTATTGTTCGATTCGAAATGCTTCAAAATTCTTCCCGAAACTATCTATGGGGCCCCCGATACAGAAAGACGAAACTACTGAATCACTATACTGTCCGCACTCATTTATTGCAAACTCTGCATCATCTCAGTGCGTGAGTGCAACGGGCAGACAACGACTTCCAAAATACGCACAACTCCCTGCCCACTTCATAAAGGCAAAAACTTTAGTTGACAGATGCCTCTGACCCTTTAATGTATATCTCAACCTGAACACTTCCGGAGAAGTTCTTCCGTGAAAATTTTTCTTGATACCGATATCGGGACAGACTCGGATGATGCCGTCTGCCTGGCTTATCTTCTTCTCCACACCGAATGCGAACTGATGGGGGTGACAACCGTCGGGTTTCAGGCCGATCTGCGGGCCAAAATCGCCGAAAAACTCTGCAGCCACTTTGGGCACCCTGAAATCCCCGTCGTCGCCGGAGCCGAATCACCTGTCTTACCCAATCGCTACTGGTGGGGTCACCACGTCAACCAGGATGTCATCCTTGATGGTTCTCCGGAACGGGGATCTGGCCGGCCGGCGGATGCCCTCAGCCTGATGGAATCCGTCGTCCGCGAGAATCCCGACGAAATCGCGCTCCTGACGGTCGGCCCCACGACAAACGCGGCCCTGTTCGCCACCAGCTATCCCGAGACGGCCCGGACACTGAAGGCCATTTACACCATGGGCGGGCGGCTCGGATATGATCCGGATGAACCCCGGACAGAGTGTAACATCATGCTGGATCCCGCAGCCGCGTGCGCCCTCCTCTCCCGCAAGCTGCCCAATCACACGGTTTTTCCGGTCAATATAACCGGCCCCCTCCATCTCACGGGGGAAGAAGCAGAAACCCTCTTCGATGGCGAAATATTCGATCCCCTGCGACAGTGCTGCGGGGCCTGGAACGAACAGAAGAAATCGGATGGCACGGGTCTCCACGACCCCTTCACCGCCGCCTGCCTCCTCGAGCCCAACCTCTGCACCTGCCAGCGGGGCAGAATGGGGATCAAACTCGCCAATTACGACCTGTCGCGAGGTTTCGAACTCGAGAAGGATCGGATTACGGGATGGACGTACTTCGATGCCGACCCGGATGGCCCGCACCGGGTCGCTATTGATAGCGATAAGAAACGATTTCACAAACACCTCAACAAGATATTCTCGGAAGCAAGGAACAAGTAACCACACTGACCCTAACCCGTTTTTCTCAGTGTACCGTGAAAGGCACACTGAGAAATCCTGGCCCGGATTTTACGGATAATTGGAAGCCAACCTTGCTAAATTAGGGTAGAATCTTTATCGAAGACCGTTCACAACACTTCTTGTCGTTGTAAATTCTTACGCCTGAACAGCATGCGCCGTTTTATATAGCCTGCATCCGTAAGGTGCAGACTGCCTAAGTCCTTGTTTTTAAACTGTTTACGATGACTTCTAAACACGACAAGTCCGTTGCCGTAGCAATGTCGGGAGGGGTCGACTCTTCGGTCACCGCCGCTCTACTCACCAGAGAAGGGTGGGATGTCCATGGGGTCACCATGATCCTCCCGCGCTACGGCACCTCAGAAGGAAAGCCTCGAAGAGCCACTGAGGATGCCCGGGAGGTGGCAGAAATCCTCGATATCCCGCTGGAGATTTACGATTGCCGATGCTGGTTTGAAGAAACTGTTCTGGAACACTTCGTGCAGGAATACGCCAGCGGTCGCACCCCCAATCCCTGTGTGCATTGCAACCGCCAGGTCAAGTTTGGTTTTCTGATGGACAAAATAAAGGCCCTCGGCTGCGATCACCTCGCCACGGGGCACTACGCCCGCGTATCGCAGGACCCGGAAACCGGTCGCTACCACCTGCGGGCAGGAGCAGGAGCCGAAGATCAATCCTATTTTCTCTTCGGGCTTTCTCAGAAACAGCTTGCCGATGCCGTCTTTCCGCTTGGAGAAAAGGACAAGACCGAAGTGAGGGCTCTGGCCACAGAATTTGATCTGCCGATCCATGACAAACCCCAAAGTCAGGATCTGTGTTTCCTCCCTCACGGGGGATACCGCGAGCTGCTGCGAAAACGGTGTCCTGAACTGGCCGATCCGGGTCCGATAATCCATGTCTCCGGTGAGCTTCTCGGCAAACACCATGGCATCATCGATTTTACCATTGGGCAAAGACGGGGTATAGGCATTTCTTGGTCCGAACCGCTTTATGTGGTGAGGATCGAACCGAATTGCAATCGCATCGTCGTGGGTGAAAAACACCACATTATGAAAAACAATTGCCGTTTGACGAATCTGAATTGGGTTTCCCGGATTTGTTCCGAAACCCCATTCCGAGCATCGGTACGGATCCGGTATCGCCATCCGGGCGCCCTGGCAACCGTTGCGCCTCAACCAAATGACTCGGCAGAAATCAGTTTCGACGAAGATCAGAAAGCGCCCGCCCCGGGCCAGGCGGCCGTCTTCTACGACGGCCCCACTGTTCTCGGTGGAGGAATTATCGAGTAAAACACGGGAGGAGTTTTAGATGAAAGCAATCGCCCTGTTCTCCGGCGGACTCGATAGCCAGCTGGCCGCGAAGTTGATCGCGGAGCAGGAAATCGACGTCCACGCTCTTCATTTTACCTCTGCTTTTATCCCCCGTCACGGCTCCGAGTCCGAATCTTCGGTGGCGCGAGAGGCGGCGGACAACCTGGGCTTTCCGCTGACTGTTGAAGATATCACTTCCGAGCTGACTGAACTCGTGAAAAATCCCCCACACGGCCGGGGAAGCGGATACAATCCTTGTATCGACTGCCGAATTTTGCAATTGCGGCGCGCCCGAAAATTAATGAAAGAAAACAACGCGAAGTTTGTCGTGACCGGAGAGGTGCTCGGCCAGCGCCCTATGTCACAAAGACGCGGAGCCATCAGCACCATCGAACGGGAAGCCGACCTGGAAGGCCTGGTCGTGCGTCCTCTCTGCGCAAAATCCCTCGAGCCCTCCCTCCCCGAGGAGAAAGGCTGGGTGGACCGCTCCAGACTCAAAAATTTCACCGGTCGGCAAAGAACACCACAGATTCAGCTGGCCGAAGAGCTCGGTGTCAAAGATTACCCCGATCCCGCCGGAGGATGCCGTCTGACAGAACCGGGTTACAGCCGCCGTATCCGGGATCTGCTCGAACATGATGATCTGAATGAGAAGAACCTTGACCTCCTTGAAGTTGGACGCCATTTCCGCCTTGCGCCGGGGACAAAACTTGTCGTCGGGCGGAACCACGAAGAAAACCTCCGTATCGAAGAACTGGCATTGGACAGCGATTGCCTGTTTGAAGCGCGAGATTATCCCGGACCGACATCTCTATTGAGAGGCGGCGCCGACGAACAGCTTCTCGAAATCTCTGCCAGTATTACCGCCCGGTACGGAAAAGGGAGAAATGAGCCGGGAATCGTGGTTAATTTGCTGGGAAACGAAACCGGCGAACTGATCGTCGAACCCATGGATGATGAGCGACTGACCAAATGGCGTATTTGATTCCTGCACTTCCGTTCATCAAAACCTGGGCCCCCACCTCAACAACTTAATCTTCTTTATCTACGGGATACGCCAGCCGACGGATGTACGCCGAGATAAGAAAGAAGTTTATCCTCCAGTCCATCGATAATATTTTTAATCCGGGGGATGCAGTCGCGATGCACTTGTGTTTCCGCTTCAATCTCAGCCGGAGGGTAACGGATGGCTGCCTCGTATTGAAAGACTCGCTTCCAGAGTGCGTCCAGATGTCCGTCAAGCTCGGCCTTCCGGTAATCTTTCATCAAGTTAAAATCTGCCGCCTCCGCTGTCGTAATGCGCCCCAGGGAGATAAGACTCGGGATATAACGCAAACACAATCCCCCACCAAAGGCCACGACGAACATGAAGGCCGGCAACAAAAATACGAGGGCGCGGTTCAACCCGGGCAGGCCAATTCTTGGCAGCTGATGGCCTAGGCCGGTCGCGATTGACATGATCAGCGTGTATTTCAAACTCCCCCTGTACATCAGTGTCCCCACGCGGTTAAGCGCATCTCTGAACTGAGTGAGATGATAAAAGCGTCGGGCTTCTTTCACGAACCGCGATAAATTCCATCCGCTGCTTTTTCTGCCGCGTTTCATACTGCACCCACCATGTTTCCAGAAAACGTTCATCCGAATCTTAGAAAGCCGCCAGCCCAGCGTCAACTCCCATCGCTAACACCATCGCGAGCCGCAGAACGTTGACAGTAAGAATCCCCCTGTTGCTGGCCTCACAGGCTTGAATTGGAGTGCCTCACTAAGCACTTAGAACGGCAAGCAGGCAGTCGCGGAGCCATTTCTGAGTCTCCGGGCTCAAGTTGCGGCCAAAACGGATCGTTGTCTCGTCGCTGATTACGTGTACCGAAAGTGCTTGCGACTGAGATGATGCCCCCCTGCTGTTTTTTTGGGCCAGGATCTCCTCGATAGCATCCGCCGGGATACGGCTGTGACCGAAATCTCCCCAGCGTGTCGTGTACCAGTTCTCGACACCTTCAGGGGAAACCGTTACCACCTGAGAAATGACTTTTCCGGCAATGGCAAGCAGGAGTCCCAACAAACTGAGCGCTGCAACAAAAAATGAGATCAAGACGGCGTGTCCTTCCAGGTGTAAATAGCCCTTCAGGACGGAGATGGCCACACCGATACCCCCAAGAAATCCCACGGTAGCCAAAACCACGCAACCGATGGGCACAGTTTGTGCTGGCACAAAGAAGCTCAATTTATCCCCCTCTGTTTTCACTCTCAGACGGGCATCAGGAGGAGGCTGGGTCGGATCAAAATCGACTTCCAGATGCCCTTCTGCTACACGTTCGCGCACCGATTTGTCGAGGTCTTCCACCGCACGTTCGGTCACACCTTGTTCATCTTCAACCAGCGCTGGTAAACCGAACAGTCTCGCATAGCGTTCGTGCTGGGAACGGAATTTTTCGTGGCTTCGGGAACAATAAAGCTGCACCGACCGGTCTTCATCGTCTTCGTGGCTCAGAGTAAGCTTATAAAGCGTGTAGCCCGAACTGTGCTGTCCGCCGCTGTGGTACTCCGATTCCCTGAGCACCCCCCTGTAGCGGTCCAGGGATTCCTCCCATTTTTCTGTCCCGAAGGGACTCCTGTAATATCTCCTGACCGAGTCCGCATTGAATTGCCAGTAACCGCTTGAGAATGCATTGGCGATCCCTTTTACGATGGCCACAAGCCCGATGCTGAGGAACAGGCCAACAACAAGAAACGCAAACCACGGAGCGCCCTCGGTAAGAGCTTTATACATCATGAAACCCGGGATAGAGCTCCAGAGCACGCCAAATAACACCAGTCCCCACCAGACAGAGGTGTCTTCTTCTGCCCTCAAAGGGATCTCTGCCCCGGGAGATATGAGGTCTTTCTGCGGATTCACAAGCCCTCCGGCCGATCAATTCAATTAAGGAGTTCATCATTACATAATGCCCCACCGTCATCCCAGGAGGCGGAGGATATCATTACGCACAGCGTAAACGACCAACATCAATAGCAACGTCAGGCCCACAATCTGGCTGACTGTGCGGACTTTTTCGCTGACGGGTTTTCCTCGTATCTTCTCGATAGCAAGAAAAAGCAGGTGCCCGCCATCGAGCACCGGTATCGGCAGAATATTAAGAAACGCAAGCGCCGCACTGATGAGAGCCGTAATATACAGCAGTTTCCCGAGACCTTCCTGCGCCGCCAGATAGGATCCATGAGCTATAGCAACCACGCTGCCCAGTTTGCGGGTGCTGATGTCCCGGCTGGCAAAACCACGAATGGTTCGAAAGATATCCACAATGGTAGCGTAACTTTTATACACGCCGGTTTGGACTGCTTTGAAGGCCCCATGTTTTCGAACAACCTGTTTTGGCTCCCGAAAAATCACACCCAACAACCTTGTCTGCTCAAGGTGGGAAGGGGCCGGTTCAACCTCCGCAGAGTGTATTTCACCGTCATGCTCCCACACGATTTTCCTTGGATCTTTCCCGGCGCGACTGTTGGCGCGCAGAATATCCTGCCAGCTTTCAGTTTTTACGCGCCCTATCTTCACGATTTTATCACCCGGCCGCATACCCGCCTCCCATGCAGGCCCCCCCTCTCTCAGCCATGTGAGACGGCCGGCATCTTGGAATTTAATGCTGAATTTAAAATCCTCAAAGCGACGTTTATCAGGGATATCGACTTCGACTATCTGCTGAGCCTCACCTCGCTGCACCAACAGCTTCTGCGTCCCAAAAGATTCTTGTACAGCCCTCTCCAGGTCCAGAAAGTTCTCGATCTTTTTAGCGTTGACTTCTACAATTCGGTCTTTAGGCCGCAAACCCGCCAATTCGGCCATACCATCTCCTTGTAGCGATTTTATTCCGGCCGATATATATGAGATCCCCAGCACATAACGTGAAGACGGTTCAAGGTTTACCTCCAATTCCAACGGCTCTTCTCTCCCTTTTCTTATCACTCTAACCGGGAGGGTTTCCTTGGTGCAAAAATCTATCTCGTCCCGCATTTCACTTACTGTTTCAACGTGAATGCCGTTCACAGACACAATTTTATCCATCAGCTCGACGCCCGCTTCCCTGGCCGGACAGCGCTTGTTTTCTCCTTGCCCCACTTCCACCAAACCATTGACAACCGTTTTTATGGGTGGACCTATTCCTATCCGCCGGATACCCACCAGGTCATCGTATTCAGTGGCAAAATTGTATTGGTACAACTCCCCGTCACGCCTCACGTCCATCTCAATTTCCCGCACACTTTTTATTGCCACTTCGTGCTGCACGTCTTTGAAATCCGGGGCCTCAATGGAATTGATACGCTCGACTTTATCCCCCCGACGAAGACCGGCCTTCCACGCCGGCATATCTTTCTGAAGCTGACCGACTTCTGCCACCGGGAAGGGCACCCCGATCGAAAAGGCCGCCACGTAACCTACCACCGCAAGAACCATATTCATGAAAACGCCAGCCACAAAGACGATCGCACGCTGACCGGGCGTTTTGGAGCAAAACTCGCCTGGATCACCTGAGCTTTCACTGGCTATTTCTCCCGCCAGTTTCACGTAACCACCGAGTGGTATCAGCGATATCCGGTATTCAGTTTCGCCTTTCTGAAAACCGACGAGTTTCCGCCAGAAACCGATAGAGAACACTTCCACACGAACTCCGACGGCTTTTGCCGCGATAAAATGACCGAACTCATGAACAAGAATTAGTATTCCAACGGCAATCGCAGCTTCAACGATACTCAAAGCTGAGCGCAACATCGACGTGCCTCCTCTCGCGCCCAACGATCCGCCGCTTCGAGGTCGGCGAGGTCAGGCTTCTGTACCAGATCATGTTCATCAAGCACTTTTCTGGCAACTCCGGTAATATCCGTAAAAGCAATTTGTTCTCTCAAGAATTGTTCGACCGCCACTTCGTTAGCGGCGTTCAGCACAGCCCCGCTGGTCCCACCCCGTCGTGCCACCCGATATCCGATTTCCAACGCCGGAAATGTCTCATAGTCCGGTTCCTCAAGGTCCAAATTCCCAACTTTTGTCAGATCAAGTCTTTCTACCGGTCCAGGGATTCGGTCAGGATACGTCAGCGCGTACTGTATCGGCAATTTCATATCAGGGACACCGAGCTGGGCCAGAACCGACCCATCTACAAACTCGACAAGCGAGTGAATAATAGACTGTGGGTGAACCAGAACGTCGATTTGATCGACTTCGAGATCGAACAGCCAGCGGGTTTCTATAACTTCCAGGGCCTTGTTCATCATTGTAGCACTATCGATCGTGATTTTCCTCCCCATATCCCAGGTAGGATGATTAAGGGCTTCGGTCGGCGTCACATCCCGGAGCTGGTTCTTATCCCTCCCGCGGAATGGACCGCCGCTTCCGGTCAGGATCACCCGCCGGACCTCCGCACGCTTACCACTTGCCATCGCCTGGAAAATCGCGCTTTGCTCGCTGTCAACCGGAAGTATTGAAGTAGCGTTTTGTCGGGCGAGCCTGTTCACTAAAGGTCCACCAACCACAAGCGTTTCTTTATTCGCCAGAGCGAGAGTAAGACCCAGTTCAAGGGTACGAACTGACGGACCGAAGCCCGCCCAACCGGTGATAGCCCCCACTATGATGTCCGCCTCCACATTCTCCAGCATCTTGCATATTCCGTCAGGTCCGAAATACAGCTCAACATTCTCCTCGCCCACGGCCTCGGAAAAATCGCTTTTGTGCTGGAGATCGGCAATAGCCGCGCTAAACGGGTTGAATTCCCGCACCTGCTCGGCAAGTTCTTTCCAACGCGAACACGCGCTCAAACCAACGACCTCGATTCTGCCGGAAAGCCCCCTCACAACATCCAAGGTGCTGTTTCCAATCGAGCCAGTGCTGCCGAGTACTATTACTTTTCTGGCTATCTCTTCAACCACGGAAAATCACTCCAACTTTTCTATCTGTTCCAGCAAAGCATCTGCCAACTCAGAACTTGGACGTTTATCAATTTTCTTTCCGTTGCGAAAAATAAAACCAAAATCTTTTCCCCCGGCCACACCGACGTCACATTCTGCTGCTTCGCCGGGACCGTTGACGACACACCCCATTACAGCCACCCGCAGGGAACGATCGCAATCTTTTAACCTCTCGCGCACTTCCTCGACCAGTTCGCATAGATCAATTTCGCAACGCCCACATGTCGGACACGAAACAATTTCTGGGCCACTGGGCTCTCTCAGCCCCGCCACCTCCAGAATTTTACGGCCGGCCCGGATTTCATCGTGCGGCGGACCTGTCATTGAAACTCGAATGGTATCACCGATCCCCTCGAGAAGCAGAGCACCAATTCCCATAGCGCTTTTCACGAGGCTTATATCCTGCGGGCCGGCGGCCGTCACACCGACATGAAACGGATAATCGCAGCGATCAGCCGCGAGCCGGTAAGCCTTCACCGTGTTCACCACATCACTGGCCTTAAGGCTTACGACAAGACTCTCGCATCCCTCCGCTTCTGCAGCCTGACAGCCTTCGAGCGCTTCTCGAACCATCAATTCGGGCATTTCTTCGCCCGTCTCGGAAACCTCCAGACCGTCCCGGGGCCGTGCCGAACCGGAATTCACGCCGACTCGCACCTTGATTCGCTCTTCCCCGGCACGTCGAAAGACTTCCCGCAACCCGGCGGTATCCTCCATATTTCCCGGATTGACTCGAATCCCATCCGCTCCCGCGCCAATAGACCTCAACGCAAGATCCGGCTCAAAGTGAATGTCGGCAATTAGAGGTAAAGCAGAACGTTCCACAACCTTTTCAAGCGCCGCGGCAGCCCGACGGTTAGGGACTGCACAGCGAATAATTTCGCACCCGATTTCCGCCAGCTCCTCAATCTGCTGAACGGTCGCATCAACATCCTCCGTGTGGGTCTTTGTCATCGACTGGATACTGACCGGCGCGCCACCGCCGATGGTAACGGGGCCGACTTCGACAGCTCGTGTTTTTCTCCGTTTCATGCGAGACGCTCGAAGAATATAATTGAAAACGATCCACCGAGAACCACGAGGTTTTAACGTTAAGCGGTGGAAAGCGGATGGACTCTTGAATTATAGACTTATTCGCTCCTTTTATCAAAAGGCACCATGTAATACCCCGTCCTGGAAAAACTTACATTGTTCAGGCTGGATTAGAATCACCGATGACGGATTTTGCTCTTTTTTCAGCAAGCGGCAAGTGATATAATTCAGCAGAGGTACCGATGGTCTTTGCCATATCATAATCTACGTTTTTTGACAGAAGAGGAGGCATACATGTTCAGTAGAATAGGCCAGACATTCGACCTGATGAAAATGTCGTGGCAGGTGCTGAAAAAAGACAAAGAAATGCTGTTTTTTCCTCTGCTGTCAGCTATCTCCTGTCTTATCGTCCTCGCCTCATTCTTTGTTCCGCTGAACGCCACCGGGAACCTCGCTCCTCCGGGCGAAGGAGCGTCTTCAGTTCAAGAGATTATTTATTGGGCAATTGTGTTTCTTTTCTATTTCTGCAACTATTTCGTCATTATTTTCTTTAATTCCGGACTGATCGCCTGCGCTATCATCCGGTTCCGCGGGGGCAACCCAACGGTTATGGACGGAATCCGGGCTTCTCTGGCGCGTCTCCATTGCATCATCGGCTGGGCATTGCTGGCTGCTACTGTCGGGCTTGTGCTCAGAATGCTGGAAAGTCGATTTGAAAAAGCTGGTCGAATTATCTCCAGCATACTGGGAACTGCCTGGACTATCATGACATATCTCGCGGTCCCTGTTCTCGTTATCGAAAAGACAGGGCCCATTGAGACGTTCAAACGTTCTACCGGCCTGCTGAAAGATACCTGGGGGAGTCAGCTGGTGGGAGAATTTGGTTTTGGACTACTTTTCTTCATGCTTTCCCTCCCGGCAGCTGTCTTTGTCTTTCTGGGATTCCTCGGCGGCACAGCCCTGACGCTATCCGCCGGTATCGCGGTCGCTGTTCTCTATATGATTATAATTGGGCTTGTACAATCGGCACTGCAGGGCATCTTCCAGGCGGCACTTTATCTCTACGCTGCCGACCAGGAAGCTCCGGAGGGATTCGATACTTCTTCGTTGAGTAATGCAATCCATGAACGCTAACCGGGGGCAGTATTTGCCCGAATTTCTCGTGTTCCAGCGCCGATACCTGTAAACCTTCTTATAGCTCCCACGTGCGCCACTCATTCGTCACGCAACGCGTTCTGTTGCCAACCGTAACATCACGTTGGTCACCATCGGTCTTCAGCTCTATCGTTTCGTGGGTTAAGCGTACGAAAATCCGGCTTCCTCTGAATTTGATACGGAACGCAAGACTATCCCACTGCTCAGGCAACGACGGATCGAACACCGGGATTCCTTCTCGTAATATGAAGCCGCCGAAACCATGAACAAGAGCCTGCCATGTCCCTCCCAGCGACGCTGCGTGGATACCGGTGTCGTTTTCAGCGTATTCACCAAAATCCAGTTCGGCATCACGTATAAAAAGATCATACGCCCGCTCGAGGCGTCCCACCCGAGCACCGAGAGCGGCATAAATACTACGACTCAAACTTGAAGCGTGCGTCGAACGCGCCTCGTAGTAATCAAACCCTTTCCTGCGGGTCTCTTCCGAAAAATCATCCGGGAAAAGATAATACAAGAGCACCGTATCGGCCTGTTTGCTTAATTGTGTGGGTTTCATGCTGTGAAGAACGGGACCGGTAAACATTTTTTGAGTCATATCTCGATCCGGACGTTCGTCCTTCAGATCGAAGAAACCTTCAAATTGCTCGTGGATTCCTTTTTCATCGTCAAACGGAACGTAAAACTGATCCGCCATTTCCCGCCAGAGCGCGGTCTCATCGGACTCGATATCCAATTCCTGCCCCACGGATAAAGCCCCATTGGTCTCCTGCAATTCGTCAATTGCGTCGGCCGCCCGCTTGAGATTCCAGGCCGCAAGGTAATTGGTCAAGGCATTATTGTCGATGCCTGTGTGAATTTCGTCGGTCCCGGTAATATTTAAGATTACATACGCCCCTTTCTCTTCATCCCATTCTGCTCGGTCCACCCAGTATCTCGCCGCTTCCACTACCAGCGGAATGCCACAGTTCGCGAAGAATTCGGGCGCGTTCACAGCAGACTGATAACGATCAACGGCGTATGCGATGTCGGCCTGGAGATGATCCTGCCAACCCAATCCACCGTAGCTGCGTTCTTTCGCGTCTATTGAAGTATTCCACGGAAATCGCGCTCCCTTCATATTCATCTCGCGCGCATTTTCCCGTGCATCCGGCAGAAATCGGCAACGGTAGCTGAGAAGCGCTTGAGCCACCGCCGGCCGCGTATAGAGGAAAAATGGAAAGAGGTAAATCTCAGTATCCCAAAAAATAAGTCCTTTATAGCCGTTGCCGTGGAGCCCTTTGGCGCCGATGCTGACGGTATCATCGTCGATCCCGAGGGAATTAAGATGAAAGATATTGAACCGTACGGCTTTTTGGGCTCGCGGATCGCCTTCGATAATAACATCCGTGTCATCCCACAGTCTTTTCCATGCATCAACATGTTCCCGCACCAGTTCCCCGCAGGTGAGACCTGATATCGCGTCAAGCTCCTCTTTCGTAATTTCAGGGACAACGGCACAATCGCGGGAGTTGTAAAAAGCTGCCCGTTTCTCAAAACCAATCGGCTCTCCTTCAGGAAGCTCAAAGGTCATGGTTTCCGATAGCTTATCTTCCTGCACTCGACTGGAACGTTCTGCTTCAGACTCGACGCAAAGCTGAGTTGCGCAGGCCACTTCAATTTCTGACTCCGCTGTCACAGTTGAAAGAAAAATGCCGTTCTGCCCCATGTCCGCCACGCTCATTTTGGCGTAGTGGCTCGTCTCCGAACTCGAACCATACTTCGTTTTCCACCCATCTATTTCGCTGGTCAACCGCGTGTGCCCGGTGTAATTGACAGCCGTGAGCCGCCCCCAGACCAGACCACAGTGGCGCCGTGCCAAATGTATCAAACGTGCACTCTCCCAACGTGTTTCCCGTCTGGCATCATCTCGCCACAGCACATTTGTCCAGAGAATGCCCTGTTTCATGTCGAGTGCCCGGGAATATTCGAGGATTTCCCCGCTTCGAAGATCAAAATCGAAGCCGTCCATGTTTGCATTCAGCCCGATCCAGCAGGGCAAATTGACAATTTCATACTGGTGGCCGGCAAGATCGTAAACTCCCGCCATGTAGAACCCTGGATCCCCCAGATTAATGTTGAACGGAAGACTTCCCCGTAACCCCCCATAACCATTAGCAAGGGCAAAAATTGTTTCGTAATGCTGAATCTCAAAAGGTTCAAATTTTTCTTCCAAAATCAGCCATTCGGATGGAGCCGGTTTACAAACCGTATCAAATCCCAGCATGTGTTTTATATCTCCGCTATTCAAGGGAAAACTCCAGAGGAAGTATACCATCGCGGTGCCTTCTTGCCAAAAGACACTACTGGTCTGTTCCACTTGGTTTTGTGTGTTCAGCAGGACGTCGGCGGTTTTTTCTTGTCGCCGTATTGCCCTTAGCAAACAAATATGATAGAATGGGTAACAGTTATGTGGCAATACAGTCCGTCGCATATTTCTTTCATCTTGATGTAAGGGAGGACGAGAATGTACAGGTTAGTTATCGCAGTCGCTGTTTTGGCGCTAAGCTGGGGTGTTGTAGGTTGCGACAGGGAAGAACCGGCAGAAACCACATCCCCAACGGTAGAAGAGGAAGTTGAAGAAACTGCGGAAGAAGAAATTGAAGAAACTACGGAAGAAGACGTTACTGAGTAACTGAACAATCTCGCAAATTACATAATGGGGCTGCAGCCGTCAGGTCACGTATTATCGGCTGCGGCCCCTTGTTTTTTGCAACTGGCATTATGCGCCTACCGAACGATTCATCCCCTCAATGGTTTCGTTCATAGTTTCAGTTTGATGCTTTTCGATCACGAATGTCGCACTGGCAGCGAGAAAATTGGCGACCAGTTTAGGGATACGCTGATACGTAGCAGTAAAAAACGCCGCGTCAATGATACGGTAATGCCGCGCTGTGCAGAACTCGCGGAAATCTTTCACCGTCAGTACTCGCAGGTTGGGCGTATTATACCAGTTATAGCGAAGAACTTTCGTCTTGGGAGCTCGGCCTTTCAGCAGCAATTGAAGACGGATCGACCACTGTCCGAAGTTGGGGAAACTGATAATGGCCCTTCTTCCCACCCGCAACATTTCTTCCACTATGCGCACGGGCTTAAGAGTCTGCTGGAGAGTCTGGCTCAGAACAACACAATCGAAACTGCCGTTGGCAAACATACCCATCCCTTCAAGCATGTCCCCATGATAGACCGACACACCGCGTCGGATGCAGGAACGCACGGCCGCTTCGTCAATATCTATACCGCACGCATCAACATCTTTGTCCTCGGAGAGACGTTCAATCAACGAACCATCCCCGCAACCCAAATCCAGCACCCGGGATTGGGAAGGCACGTGCGCCTCAATGTAGCGATAATCTCCGCGTTCCAGCATCAGTAGTCCTCAAAATGCTACCGGTTATTCTCCGCTCAAATCTCGTCCTGCATATTACGCAGAAAACTGCTGATAACCTCCTCGAGCCGGCTATTCTTGATTAAGAAGACATCATGGCCGTAAGGCGATTCCATTTCGCAATAGCTTGCTCTGACACCGTTGGTCTGTAAGGCCCGCACGATCTGCCGGGATTGATAAGCCGGGAAAAGCCAGTCCCCTGTAAAAGAAAGCACCAAGAACCGACTTTTCATATCCGCGAAAGCTGAGACGAGCGATCCGAAGTCGGTAACCAAATCGAAATAATCCATCGCTTTGGTAATATAAAGGTAGCTGTTGGCATCAAAGCGCTCCACAAATTTCCCGCCTTGATGTCGCAGATAGCTTTCAACCCGGAAGTCAGGCGGGCCAAAATCGTACCCAACGTCCTCCCGTCCCTGAAGTCTTCTGCCAAATTTCTCGTGCATAGACTCATCGCTGAGATACGTAATGTGACCAATCATTCGAGCCACAGCGAGACCACGATCCGGCGGTTCGGCGTTGTAATAGTCGCCACCGTTCCATTTCGGATCGGCGTAGATGGCCTGGCGCCCCACTTCATCGAATGCGATCGCCTGCGCGCTCAGCCTGGCAGCCGTCGCGATCGGTATCGCAGAATATACCATTTCGGGATATTCAATAACCCACCGCAATACCTGCATTCCCCCAAATGAACCACCGATCACACAAAGAAGACGGTCCAGACCCAAATGTTCTGTCACCAACGCGTGCTGGACCTTCACCATATCTTGAACAGTCACCATGGGGAAATTCAGCCCATACGGTTCACACGTTGAAGGATTAAGCGATGCCGGGCCAGTGCTACCTTTGCAACCTCCGATGATATTGGAACAAATAATGAAATAGCGGTCCGTATCGATCGGTTTCCCCGGCCCCACCATCAGATCCCACCAGCCCTTTTTGCGGTCATCGGGAGAGTGGCGGCCGGCCACATGAGCGTCACCGGAAAGTGCATGGCAAATCAGAATCGCGTTATCGCGTTCCGGAGCCAGCTCGCCGTAGGTTTCATAAGCCACGTCTATCGGTCCGAGCCTGGCCCCACAGCGCAGTTCTCGTTCCTCAGGAGGGTGAGCAAACCGCCACGATTGAGCCTTAACAATCATGCGTGTAACATTCTCCTCCCTCGGCAATCACGAACCGCCATTTGCTCGCGGGGCAACTATGGGAACACCAAGCCAACGGTGGCATGTCATACGACTCATATGTGTACAATCTTATGGAATCCTCTTATTTGGTGTACAGCCTGACTGCAGATCCAGAGCCTGATCCAGATCGGATTTGATATCTTCCACGTCCTCGATGCCCACCGAAAGCCGCACAAAATCCTCCGTCACACCAGACTGATCGAGTTCTTCAGCACTGAGCTGCTGGTGCGTGGTACTGGCGGGGTGGATCGCGAGCGTCCTGGCATCCCCGATATTCGCAAGATGGCTGACGGTCTGGAGGTTATCGATGAAGCGTCGGCTGGCCTCCCGCCCGCCTTCCACCCCGAAACCGATCATACCACCGAACCCCCCATCGAGATATCGGGCCGCGAGTTCGTGTGTCGGGTGATCCGCCAACCCGGGATAATTCACCCAGCTGACGCCGTCATGATCGGAGAGAAATGAAGCAATTTCCGCCGCATTCTCGCAGTGGCGTGGCATGCGAACGTGGAGCGTCTCGATTCCCTGGATGATAAGAAACGCGTTTTGCGGGCTAATACAGCCGCCCAGATCACGCAGTATCCGGCACCGCGCCCGCATGATGTAAGCGGCTTCCTCGAACCGTTCGGTGAAACTCACCCCATGGTAGGCGGGGTCCGGCTCGACCATCTCGTCGAACCGCCCACTGTCTTTCCAATCGAAATGTCCTCCGTCGACAAGCACCCCGCCGATACTGGTCCCGTGGCCACCCAGATACTTTGTCAGTGAGTGCACAACAATATCCGCTCCGTGCTCGAGCGGCCGGCAGAGCCACGGGCTTGCCATCGTATTGTCCACCATCAGCGGAATCCCGTGTTCGTGGGCCACATCGGCCAGAGCGCACAGATCCGGTACCGTCAGCCGGGGGTTGCCGAGCGTTTCGGTGTAGACGAGTTTCGTCCGATCCGTGATTGCCTCCGCAAATTCCGCCGGGGCATCCGTATCGGTAAAGGTCGTTTCAATCCCGAATTTATCTGGAAACGTCTGGCTGAACAGTGTGTATGTCCCTCCGTAGAGTCCGCTGGAAGCCACGATATGATCGCCGTGGCCCATCATCGTCAGGCAGCCGGCGTTTATGGCTGCCATTCCGCTGGCGAAGGCGAGCCCTCCGACGCCCCCTTCGAGCATAGAGACGCGCTTCTCAAGTACTTCCGTCGTTGGATTCATCAATCGCGTGTAAATGTAGCCCGGTTCCTCCAGCGCAAAAAGTCTTGCCGCGTGGTCGCTATCCTCGAAAAGGTACGAAGTTGTCTGGTAGATCGGCACGGCGCGGGCGCCGGTGTCAGTGTCAGGCGTATGACCCCCGAGCAGGCAGGCCGTGTCAAACTTCAGTTCGGGACTTTCGTCCATCGTATTCTCTCCTCAAAAGAAAGTGGGTTCTCGTTTCTAATTACCCACGTAGCGACTGTAAAATTGCCGGGCGACCGATTGGTCGGAAGTTCCCTGCACAATGGCCCGCCCGTTGGGAAAAATCGTCATCGTGAGAGCATCATTTTCAATCGTCAGCAGATAGCCGTTGTAGTTGCAGTCGCAGCTCGATTTCAGTCTCTCGAGCAATTTATTCAAAGACAGTTTCTTCTGTTCCTCAGGCACAATCTGAACAGCTTCCCGACCGCAGAGCGCCCCTGCACTGGAACCTTTATTCCCGTTCAAAAAGTCGAACCGGAGGTGCCCGCAGACAGGGCATTCGGCTCTTTTTTCCACTTTCACTGTTTCGAAAGTTCCCCGCCATACATCGCCCGTCACGAGTCCGGGGTCGCCGAAAGTTTCCGTAGCGAGCAGGCGGAGGGCGAAAGCTGCTTCGAGCGCCCCGACCAGTCCGGGGGCGGGATTAATCACACCGGCAGAATCGCACGTGGGCAGACTCCCGGGATTCGGCTCCCCGGGCATCATACATCGCAGACACCCGGACTGCCCCGGTCGCACGGGCATAACCGAAAAAGACGCGCCGACGGCACCGGCGTAAATCCAGGGGATACCCAGCTTGACGGCTACATCATTGATCAGAAGACGGGTCTCAAAATTGTCGGTCCCGTCCAGAATCACCGTATACCCCTTGAGAAGTTTTTCCGCATTCGGCGAACGCAGGTCTTCGACCCGTGGGTCCAGCTTGACCTCCGAGTTGATGGAGCCGAGCGTTTTTGCTGCGGCCACGGCTTTTGGCAACTGGTCCTGCGCGTGGTCCTCATTGAAAAGAGGCTGACGGTGCAGATTCTGGCCCTGCACAAAATCCCGGTCAATAATTCTCAGTTCCCCGATCCCGGCGCGGGTCAGGCTCTCGCAGCGACAGTGCCGCCGACCGCTCCGCAGCCGACGACAACCGCGGACGCGGCGGAAATCCTCCGTCGCCCTTCACGGCCAATCGGGTCGAATAAGATCTGTTTTCTGTAGCGTTCTTCAATCATGCTGGGAGTCGGCGTCAGCCTCGTCTCCTGACTCGGAGGTATCTTTATCTTCACCGCGGTAATTCAAAACGGCGGCTTCCAGCGCTTCTTCAGCCAGCACAGAGCAGTGCTTTTTCTGCGCGGGCAGTCCACCCAGAGCTTCGGTGACCGCTTCATTGGAGACGGTGAGAGCCTCTTCAATGGTCTTTCCTTTCACCATTTCGGTCATGATGCTGCTGGTGGCGATGGCGGCCGCGCAGCCGAAGGTCTGGAACTTAACGTCGACGATGCGTTCTTCATTGACCTTGATGTAGATTTTCATGACGTCCCCGCAGACGGGGTTACCGACCTCCCCCACCCCGTCAGCGTCTTCCAGCTGACCGATGTTTTTGGGGTTCATGAAATGTTCCATTACTTTTTCAGTGTAACTCAACTCAGGTGTCATTTTTTTCTCCCCTTGGTTCGGCATCTTTATTTTTGAGCACTTCATTCATACTTCCCGTCCGGTAGCCTTCCAGATCCACCGCGACGTAGGTGAATCCGATCTTGTTGAGTTCCCGCGCGATTTCATTTTTGAGCGGCGAAGCGCTCAGTTCGGGCACCTTTTCCGGAATAACCTCAATCCGGGCGACATCTCCGTGGCTGCGCACCCTGCACTGCTGAAAACCCTTCTCTCGCAGGACCTTTTCCGCCTTTTCGACGCGCTGCATCTTTTCTTCTGTGATTTCCTCTCCGTAGGGAAATCGTGATGCCAGGCACGCCATTGAGGGTTTATCCCAGGTCGGCAATCCCATACGTTTTGACAATTTTCGAATTTCATCTTTCTCGATTTCAGCTTCCTCAAGCGGGCTTCGCACACCGAGTTCACGGGCCGCGCGCCGTCCGGGTCGGTGATCGGAAAGATCGTCCACATTGCTGGCATCGGCCACCCATTGAATACCCCGTTCTCGGGCCATAGAGAGCAGTTCGCCGAACAGCTCTATTTTGCAGTGATAGCACCGTTCCGGCGAATTTTGACGAAATTCTTCGTTTTCCAGTTCCGAACTCTCAATCATGACATGTTCGACCCCAATCGACTCCGCCAGCCGGCAGGCCTGCTCGCACTCCTCATCGCTGTAAGGAGCCGAGGTCGCCGTAACGGCCAGAACCTCAACGTCATCGATGTCAGCGGCAACTTTCACCAGGAAGGTACTGTCGACCCCGCCTGAGAAGGCGATCAACACGCTTCCCATTTCCTGCAGAATTTGTCGGAGGTGCCTTAGCTTGCTCTCGCAGGCAGGTCCTCCACTTTTTTCCTGTTTCGTCACGGCTCGTTCTCTCCTTTCAGCCTCCTCCGTTTTACCATCGGATCGCGCGGTCAGCTCGGGACGGCCTCAACCATTCTGTCAACGGCTTTCCGGGCCTGATGCCGGATCTTTTGGGGTACTTCGACCTGGTAGCGCATTTCTTCCAGCGACCAGAGAATCTTCTGAAGGTCTATCTGTTTCATATTCGGGCATATAGCCGCCTCGGAGACTGAGTAGAAGCGCTTCTCCGGATTTTCATCTCGCAGACGGTAGATAAGACCGATTTCCGTGCCAACAATCATTTCTTCTGCTTCACTCTCCCGGGCACGTCGACACATCCCCCCGGTCGATTCGACATAATCGGCCCGCCCACGCACGTCGGGGCGACACTCGGGATGCACCATTACTTCGGCGTCCGGATGTTCGGCGAGCCGTCTCTCTATATCTTCAACCAGAATTCGGGCGTGCGTTGGACAGTAGCCGTGATGCAGGATCAAGTCCCGGCCGGTCTGCTCCTGGACATAAGATCCCAGGTGCTGATCGGGAACGAAAATGACGGGGCGTCCGGGCGGTATACTGTTGACCACATCGACGGCATTGGCCGAGGTGCAACAGTAATCGCTCTCCGCTTTCATCGCCGCACTCGAGTTGACGTATGTAACGACAACCGCGTCGGGATTCTCACGTTTCATCTGACGCAATTTCTCCACGGGACACATCCCGACCATCGGGCATCCAACGTTTTCCGCGGGGACAAGAACAGTTTTATCCGGACTGAGAATCGAGGCCGTTTCGGCCATAAATCGCACGCCGCAAAAGACGATGACGGTCGCTTCGGTCTCGGCGGCTTCCCGGCTCAACCCGAGGGAATCCCCCCGAAAATCGGCGATGTCCTGCACCTCGGGCAGCTGGTAGTTGTGAGCCAGAATGATGGCGTCACGCTCGGTCCGGAGTTTTTGTATCTGTTTTTGGATCGTTTCCTGCATGATCTTACTCCTGGTCGGATTTTTTGTACAGAGGCGACATGTCTCGCAATCTCCGAACGATCGGCGGAAGGGCTTCGATGACCCTGTCGATCTCCTCTTCTGTGTTGTCGCGGCCCAGGGAAAACCGGAGGCTACCGTGCGCAACAGCGGGATCGAGTCCCATAGCGGTGAGTACGTGGGAGGGATCGAGCGAGCCGGAAGTGCACGCCGAACCGGTGGAGACGGCGATGCCCTGGCTGTCGAGGGTCAACAACATCGACTCGCCTTCTACAAACTCGAAGCTGATGTTCAAGATATTGGGCAGCCGGCGTTCTGGATGTCCGTTCAGGTAGGAATCTTCGATCGTATCCAGCAGTTTTTTTTCAAGTCGATCTCGCAGTCCGGCAAGTCGAGTGGACTGTTCTTCACGCTCCTCCTCGACCAGGCGAATCGCTTCGCCCAGTCCGACGGCTGAGGCAACGTTCTCTGTGCCGGACCGTTTGTTACGTTCGTGGTGGCCTCCAAAAAAGAGCGGGGAAAACCGCGTCCCTTTCCGGACATACAGCGCGCCGACACCTTTCGGGCCGTAAATCTTGTGGCCGGAAATTGATAGCAAATCCACACCGAGCTCATCAACAGCCACCGGTATCTTCCCGACGGCCTGCACGGCGTCGGTATGAACGAACACATTAGAGTCCCTGGCCAGCTCAGATATCTGCTTCAGCGGTTGTATCGTCCCCACTTCATTATTGGCCAGCATGACACTCACCAGCACCGTGTCCTCATCCAGCGCGTCTTTCAGAGCATCCAGTTCAACGATCCCGTCCGAATCAACCGGCAGGACCGTGAGGCGGTATCCCTCCTTCTCCAGGTGCTCCGCGCAGCTCAGCACGGCATGGTGCTCGATGGAAGAGGTGATCAGGTGCGGGTCGGATTCCCCGGAGGCGCGCATAATCCCCTGGAGGGCAAGGTTGTCGCTCTCGGTCCCGCCACTGGTAAAATATATTTCTTCGGGAGATGCCCCGATAGCCGAGGCGACGTGGCGCCGGGCATCCTCGAGCGCCTTGCGCGCGTCCTGTCCGAACTTGTGGACGCTTGAGGCGTTTCCAAAGACCTCCGTGTAGTAGGGGACCATGGCGTCGACGACTTTGGGACGCACCGGGGTTGTAGCCGCGTGATCAAGGTATATTTTGTCGCTCATTTGTGTCTCCTTTTCCCGAACAAAACCGCGTTATTCAAACCTGTGAGAGGATCTCAATCTGAGCCAGTCAGCAAATTATGGGAAGTCTTATTTATCCTCCGCTGACAGGTACCACAAACAGCACGGAAGCATCGTTTGGGACCGCCACTGTTTTCCAGTTTTGTCCCGCCGCAACTCCGTTCACAAAAGCGATGGCCAGCTGATCTTTCTCCAGGGAATCAACTTCGCTTCTCAGCAACTCGTCCCGCACATCCGCGAGGGTCTTGCCCTCGACTTCAAGACTTTTCTCGGTGTTATCGACTGCTGGCATGCCCATAACTTGAACTCTAACGGTCATTCCCATCTCTCCAGTATTTCCTGGTGCCGCTGGCAAAGACCCGCCTGCTCGCCGACCTGCGCACGGAGCAACTCCTCTTGCCAGTGCGCGTTGAACAGGCGGCACGATTCGTCATCGCAAAAAGGTTCACCGGTCGCATGGTAAAACAACGCCTGAAACAGATAGCCTTTCAACGCCTCATGTGCCCGCGGATCATTTTCGCTCAAGTACCGTTCGCGCAGCTCATCGGGGATATTGGAACCGCCGGAACCGACTGAAGTGGCGGTGTAGTATTCGCGCGGCCGGGCCGGCGCCTGTACCAGACCACTTGTAGAAATCAGAGATGGCACGCCGTAAAGCGAGACCCGCGCGTGGTACCGTCCGACTTTTGGGCGAGTCCCGAAAAGCTGATTGGTCAGCACAACGTGACAAATTGTGGGGAGGACCTCGTCGGCGTGGAGCAGTTGCGCGAAAGCCTCCAGCAGCATGTGGCCATCGTAGAGCAATCCAGAGGGTTTTTCCCCGCCGGCTGTGAGAAAGCGTTTCTCGTATTCCACCTCCCCGGGGATCGGATCATCCTCGTCGGCGGCCCGTTCAGGATCACGAACGCGGGCCTTCGCGATCCGCCGGGCCGTTTGCTCGCGCAGCTCCTCGCCAGCACGGGCCAAACATTCCGACAGAAAATCGTCGAAGACCTCAACATCCACGCTCGGGACCCGCCGGCGAAGAAATTCCGCGAGCGTTTCCACTTCTATTGAATCCGAACCCGTGCCATCATACAACCGCACGAATTTGGGCGGTGTGGCCCTGTAGGAAGAAGGGTCCATCAGCTTTTCTCCAACACATCCATGGCGACTTCAGCCGCTCTGCGCCCTGACAACAGCATAGCGCCGAACGTCGGGCCCATTCGCGGAAGGCCATAGACTGTGCTGACGGCCATCCCTGTCACGATGAGTCCCGGGTGAAGTTCCCCGGTATGCTCGACCACCAGATCTTCGGATTGATCGACCCACATTCCGCCGTATCCGGCGATATCAACGACACCTCTGTCGGAGAGTTTAGTAGCGACACAGGCGTCGTGACCGGTGGCGTCGATAACCAC
This sequence comes from Candidatus Brocadiia bacterium, assembly GCA_046538485.1. Classification (GTDB taxonomy): domain Bacteria; phylum Planctomycetota; class Brocadiia; order SM23-32; family SM23-32; genus JBKHIT01. The sequence continues at coordinate 51,761 of JBKHIT010000017.1, forward strand.
GCGGGATTCCAGTGCGACCGGGTCGACGCAGGTTATCTGGCGTGGTAGAGACTGAACCGGGGTCCAGTTGATAACCGCACCGGCCACTCGCCCTTCTTCCCGAAGAACGACGTCCTCGAAAACGGTCATATTGGAGATTTTGACGCCGGCATCACAGGCGGCGCCGATCAGTTTCGAGCACGCGTGGGGACCGTCCGCCACGTGCAATCCCTCCGTCTTTTCCTCGTGCGGCACACCCAGTTCGTCCAGAATCTGGTCGGCCGGGGTACGGACAGTGAGCTTATTCATCAGGTAACCCCCGAGCCAGAAGCCACCGCCGAGGTAATTATTTCGCTCGACAATCAGGGTCTTAACGCCCGCCTGAGCGAGTGTTCGGCCGGCCATCAGACCCGAGGGGCCCGCTCCGATTATCAGGCAGTCGGTCTCGACGTACTCTTCAAGTTGAGACGAGAAAGCCCCGATAATTGCGCGGGTGACGTCTTTCTCGCCGGCTCGACTGAAAATGTGATTGTCTGACATTCGACAAAACTCCTTTCGAGCTGGTGCATCGTAAGTAAAGAGATTCGCTAATTTCGGATCCCGAGTCCTGGTAACTTAATCAGATACCCGCTCCTTCCTCCAATGACCCGACCGGTTCCCGATCGAAGAACTCCTCTCGAGTCCCGGTCGTTGCGGTTGCACGTTCGAACGATTCGAGCTGTTCGCGCAACTCCTTCTGTTCTGCGGCGAGCCTGTGGATAATTCCGCTGAGCGGGTCGGGCAGGTCGGCGTGATGGAGCATATCCTCTGCGCTGGGTTTTTCATCCACCGTCCTGCCGGGGACTCCGACCACGGTTGCTCCGTCGGGGACGGACCTGATGACGACGGAGCCGGCTCCGATTCGGGCGTCGGAACCGACCTCGATCGGCCCGAGCAGTATTGCTCCGGCCCCCATTACAACATGATCGCCTATCGTGGCGTGTCGTTTCTTTTTCTGCAGAGACGTCCCGCCGAGCACAACACCTTGATACATCAGCACATCGTCGCCGATTTCGGCGGTCTCCCCGATCACCACACCCATACCGTGATCAATGAAGAAACGTCTCCCGATTTCGGCTCCGGGATGGATCTCGATTCCCGTGAGGAACCGTCCCACATGGGACAGAATCCGACCGAAAAGTTTCAGATGGTGTTCCCAGAGCCAGTGGCCAATTCGGTGCAACCAGATCGCATGGAGTCCGGGGTAGCACAGGAGTACCTCAAGAATGCTGCGCGCCGCAGGATCGCGATCAAAGACAGTTTTAATGTCCTCTCTGATCCTCTTGAACATCGATCTCTCCTCGTTGCCTCACTCGAAAAGCCATGTTGTCAAATAACGTTCGCCGGTGTCGCAGACAACGGTCACGATCTGTTTGCCTTCATATTCTTCCCGTTCGGCAAGTCGCAACGCTGCGCAGACATTCGCTCCGCTGGAAATGCCACCCAGGATCCCTTCCTTCTCGGCGAGCAGGCGGGCCGTCCGTGCCGCATCGTCATCGGTCATTGTCATGACCTCGTCGATAAGGTCCTTGCGAAGCACGTCGGGAATGAAACCAGCTCCGATACCCTGGATTTTGTGGGCCCCGGGGTCGCCCCCCGATATGACGGGGGAGGTTTCGGGCTCGACGGCGACGATCTGGACGTCGGGATTCCGGTCTTTCAGAACCTCCCCCACACCGGAGAGCGTCCCGCCGGTACCCACTCCAGCCACAAACGCATCGACCTTTCCGTCGGTATCTTTCCAGATTTCTTCCGCGGTGGCCTCCCGGTGGATTTTCGGATTAGCAGGATTTTTGAACTGTTGGGGCATAAAAGCATCGGGGAGTTCATCGACCAATTGCTCGGCTTTTTCCACCGCCCCGGGCATCCCATCGTCGCCCGGTGTGAGGACCAGTTCGGCGCCCAGAATGCGCAGAAGCTGGCGGCGTTCCATACTCATACTATCCGGCATCGTCAATTTCAGCGTGTACCCCCTGGCTGCACAGATAAAGGCCAGGGCGATACCGGTGTTGCCGCTGGTCGGCTCTACGATAACCGTGTCCGGGGTAATCTCCCCGTTTTTCTCGGCCTCCCGAATCATACTCACCCCGATACGGTCTTTAACACTCGAAAGCGGGTTGAAGGACTCGACCTTAACAAGGACTCCGGCCTTAGCATCGGCTGTCAAACGGTTCAGGCGGATCAACGGGGTATTGCCAACTGTTTCTGTTATATCGTCGTAAATGTGACCCATTTTGTCTCGTCCTTTTCTGAAGAAGTTTTTCCTCGTCGTAGCAGTTTTTGTTGCCTATATCTGATAACTTTGCATGTCACTTTCGTGGTATTCTTCGTCCCGCTCAAGCAGATCCTGCAGGGTGGTTCTTTCAAGAACCTCCATGATCGCCTCTTTGACCTCCGCCCAGGTCTTGCGAGTGGTACACTTTTCTTTCAACGGACACACCTCCGGTTCGTCGACGCATTCAACGGGAGCCGCCGAACCCTCCACCGCCTCAAACACTTCGCTCAGATGGCAGTCTCCGGGGGTTTGTGCCAGACAGTATCCGCCGTGAATACCGCGGACAGAACGAACGATACCGGCGGTCTTGAGCTGAGCCATGATGTGCTCGAGATATTTGGCGGATATATCCTGACGCTCGGCAATCTCACGCACCGATAGATTGTCCTCGGGGTAGGCCCGCGCCAGTTCAACCAGCGCCCGCGTCCCATACCGCATTTTGGTTGAAAACTGCATTCCATCCTCCTCTCCTATTATTCCTATTATACAACTATGATTTTAGCAGCGATTGTTTAATTTGTCAAATAACACTCTTTTAGACATTATCAAAGAGGGTTTTTGGCCGACAAACGGGTAGCCTGCCGAAGTCATTTGCGTTGATTGTAACGATTAGTTGTGCAGCAGTGCGAATAGGGAAAAAATTTACCCCAAGAACGTGCTCTCAGCGGCTCTGGGGACTGTGTGGGACCGCAGCACGCCGATTTTTACCCCGGAACCCCCAAAATGAAAGTGTGCGGTATCCAACGTTTTCCCGAACGACACAGCGGTGAGTAAAACGCACCTCCGGCCCGTTTTAACACACCGCAATCCACCGCGAGTCGCGGTGGACTACATTAAGGTTGCTGCAGTGTACTTAGTGAGCTCTGATGGCGAAACTGGTATTCCCGGAAATTGTATCCCCCACGGGGGGCGCCGCTGGCGCGCGGGACATCGCACGGTCCGGTGCCGCCGACATCCCGGGGTTGCGGGAAATGTCTCGTGCCGCAAGACGCAGCAGGTTTGTGGTGGGCCTTCAGCCCACTTTTTCTCAATGCACACCTGTACCCCAGGGCTCCGACGGCCTGCGGCCCCCGTCACCCCGGGCTATTATATACTGCCCTTTCAGGGCAATGAACGGCAGGGCGCGCTCGGCGATAACCCCTTGCATCTGCGTGGCATCCCGGATACGTGGAGCCCCGGTGGGTTTCCCCGCTTTTCTCAAGCGGCGCCAGTGCTGCAGCTGCGCGGAAGCCAGGCGCAGGAGTATTTTCATACTTCAAGTGCAGGCTGACAAAGCAGATGCAGTGCTGGCGTCGCTCCCGGAGGGCGAACCGCTGTTTTTCGAATTACAGACTGTGTACTGAGATTAGATGCGAAATATAGTGCAAAGTCTTTTTGGATGCCGTTTATAATAATTATTTCTTTAGGTTCGTGAGAAATGCGGGTTCCGGGAGATCTGTCGGCTGATAGTGCGCGTTCTGAACTCCAGCCTGCGGCTGAAGTCCAATCCGCTCGCGGCGATTGAGACTCGAGTTCAGCTGAGCCCGCCAGCGGCGGGCGAAACTGGACTTGAGGCGGACAAATGGAGGAAAGTTCGCCAACAAAAAAACTTCTCTCCTCGCAGCCAGGTCGCTGACCGGCAGGCATCTTACCTGTCAACGGTTCAGTTGCGAGGGACTCCGGCGTTCCCAGGATGGGGAACGGGATCCGGGGTGGCTCAATCCAGCATTCTGTTCCGAAGGAAAATTAAGGAATGTGCGCCCCGTCCGAGGGCAGAGTCAACCGGGATTTTTGGGGAATGTTCGGCTGTCGGGCAGCGAAAAGACCTACAGCGCAAATTCCTTGCCGGGCATTGCATATGGTGTAGAAACCGATTATTCTAACGTTACAGGGTATACAGAGAGTCAGAATTTTTTATCCTTCCGGGCGCGAAAATGGGGGGGGTTGTTTGCCCAAAAGATCGCCCCGGTTTTCACAAAGGAAAAATACGATGAAAACGGTATGTGAGGACCGAAGCAATGGTTCCATGGTATCAGATACAATCACAGGGTATCAGAAGATTTGGATCGATTCAGGACAAATTCTTCTTATCATCTTTGTGTGCGCATTCCTCGCAACTGCCGCTCAGGGCAAAGATGTCACCGAAAAAGTAGAGACCGTCGGGAAACCGTTCAAAAAACCGGCATACGGACGAAATGTCTGGGACATGCGTCTGTTCAACAAACGTATTTATTTTGGTCATGGCAACAGCAGCAACAAAGGTCCGGCCCAAAACGTGGGTCCAATTCCCATAGTTGTCTACGATTTAGAAGACGAATCGTTCCGGAAAGTATTCACGGTCTCCGAGGAGCAAATCGATATTTTCCGGTTGATTGATGGAACACTTTACGTTCCAGGCCACGACCCGAAGGACTCCTGGAAACTGGGAAATTTTTACCGGCTCGAGAGAGATGGCTGGAAGAAATATCGGACCATCCCCGGTGGCATTCATTGTTACGATATGTATAAAAAACACAACGTGCTTTTTGCAGCCCTTGGTTCTAAAAAAAATGCCGTATACATGTCCGGGGACAACGGCGCCACGTGGAAAACATGTCCCCACGCTGGTTCGGGTCGACGCTACGTTTTTTTCGAAGTCAACAACACTTTATTTACCATGGCTCAGGTCATTAAGGTCAAGGGCAGAAAGCGATTGGGGAGCGGTGTCACCGGCTTCAATCCCCGTACAGGGAGATGGAAGGTTAGAAAAAAGATCAATTTCGACAAACTTTTCCCAAATGCACCGGATTATATCTTCCCAAGCGACAAAAACGTTGTTTCCGCACGTGTTGCCCGCCCTGTTCTGTTCCGAAACAAGACTCTCTATCTCGGGGTGAAAGCGGTGAACGACCACCAGTGGGACCCCTTCGGTTTCTACATCGCTACCGTCAGAGGAGGCAAAGGATACACGGTCCATTGGCCCCCGGGGGAAAGCGATCAAACCATGGGACATTTTGGTCAGGCGCGACGGCGTCTACGCCCTCTTCAGTGAAAAAGTTGGAGCGGGCACTTTCCGGCTATTGGTGGCAAAAAGCCGCAGAGGTTTCAGATGGCAGAGGCTTTTCATTTTGGAACAACCAACTTTTGCCCGCTCCTTTGAGGAAGCGGACGGCGATTTTTACCTGGGTCTCGGGACGGATGTGGGGCGTGAATACAATGAAGACTCCTACACCGACACCGTCCGCCCGGAATCCGGCACAATTCTCCGGGTTCCAAAATCAGCCTACTCAGACTGACACCCGAGCCTATTCCCCGAGGATCTGCTGAAGATCTTCTTCGGGTGTGGAGATGGGCATGATGTTGAATTTGTCCACGAGGACATCCAGAACTGCCGGTTCCACGAACGCCGGGAGTGTCGGTCCGAGTCTCATATCCTCAATGCCCAGATGCAACAGCGTCAGCAGAATCGCCACGGCTTTCTGCTCATACCAGGAAAGCACAAGCGAGAGAGGCAGCTCATTCACGCCGACATCAAAAGCATCCGAGAGAGCCAGAGCGATCTGAATCGCCGAATATGAGTCGTTGCACTGGCCGACATCGAGCAGACGCGGTATCCCGCCGATGTCGCCGAATTCAAGCTTGTTGAAACGGTATTTGCCGCAGGCCAGCGTGAGAATGACGCAGTCATCCGGCACGGACTGGGCCAGTTCGGTGTAGTAATTCCGACCCGGTTTCGCTCCGTCACAACCGCCGATCAAGAAAAAGTGTCGGATGTCACCATTTTTCACAGCATCCACGACCTGGTCAGCCACGTTCGTGACAGCGTTTCGGCCGAATCCAACCGTGATATTGTGCTCCTCCCCGTCATCTGTGAAACCGGGCTGAGCGAGGGCGGCTTCTACTACCGGGGAAAAATCGCTGTCGTCGATATGCCTCACCCCCGGCCATCCTGTCGGTCCCGATGTAAAGAGTCGGTCTTTATAGCTATCCTTCGGTTTCATCAGACAGTTGGTGGTCATCAGGATCGCGCCCGGAAACTCGTCGAATTCCTCCCGCTGACGTTGCCAGGCCCCTCCATAATTTCCGACGAGATGATCGTACTTGTTCAGTTCAGGGTAGCCGTGACAGGGCAACATCTCACCGTGTGTGTAGACGTTGATGCCAGAGCCCTCGGTCTGCTTGAGAATTTCGTCAAGATCTTTCAGGTCATGGCCGGACACAACTATAGCTTTCCCTTTCACGGGCGTAACTCGCACGGGGGTCGGCTCCGGATGTCCGTATGTCCCCGTATTGGCGGCATCGAGCAGTTCCATCGCCCGCAGGTTGAGTTCGCCGGTCTCCAGCGATTTGGCGAGCAAATCTTTAAGATTATCAGGTTCGGAAGCCACAAAGCTTAAAAGTTTGTGGAACCCGCCGTAAAGGTCAGCGTCCTCCTCACCGAGAACCTTCGCATGATAGGTATAAGCGCCGGCCCCTTTGAGTCCGTAGACTATCAGTTCCTGCAGTCCGGCGACGTCAGCTCCGTATTTATCGATCCGGTTCTCGATACTGACCCCTTCGCCCTGCTCTATGAGACCGTTCAGATCATCGGCCGGCCTCCAGTCTTCGATCCATGCGATGTCGTCATCAAGTTCGACTCCGGCGTCTTTGCACATTCCTGCAGCTACGTCCCGCACTTCAGCTGCCCGATGAATAAAATCGGCGAAATCTTCAGCATCGAAATTTACGTTTGTGAGAGTCGTAAAAACGGCCCAGGGGACAAACGCGTCCACCTCCGGGTCACGCTTCCCGGCACTTTGCGCCCTATGCGCACAGGCCGATATGCCCTTGATCGCATGGATGAGGAGATCCTGCAGCGCTGCCACATCGGGGTCTTTACCGCATACGCCGTGCATCGTACAACCTTCGCCTTTCGCCGTCTGTTCACATTGATAGCAAAACATGGTCTCTTTTTGCTCCATTAGAAAAATAGTAAATTGAAGTCAGTCGCCTCGCAGCATGATAAGCAGCATCTTGAACCGTTGTTCCGCCTGGAGAGAATGCGGCACATCGGCCGGCATAAGCACCAGTTCGCCTTCATCCGGCTCCACGGTTTCGCCGCCGATTGTCAGCTGCCCTTGCCCATCAAGAATCAACACAAGGGCATCGAACGGGGCCGTATGTTCGCTCAGCCCCTGCCCGGAATCGAACGCGAAAAGCGTCACCGTGCCCCCGCTGGTTTTGGCAAGTTCGCGGCTGACCGTGCTGCCGCTCTGGTACTCAACCATAGAGGCCAGATCGAGGGGCCGGGCCGGATCCAGCAATTGTTCGTCTCCTTCGTTGTCCATCTTCCTTTCTCCTATCGTGAAATAAAACCTGTTAGCCGAAAGTCTCCGTTGCCAGTTTCCGTCCAAACGTGCGGCACTCGTCCAGGTCTTCTTCTTCCGGTTGCCACTGGCAGGCCAGTCCTTCGCTCGCGAGCGGGATCCGGGCTTCCTCCAGGCTCTCTTCGATACGTTTCACCGAACCTCCTCCCCATCCGTAGGAACCAAAAGCCGCGCCCTTCTTGTTCTTGAAGCCGAGCCCGCGTAAATCTTCGAGAATGGGAGTAATCGTCGGCAACACACCTTTGTTAATCGTGGATGACCCGATGGCAACAAGGCCCGAACGGAACACTTCAACCAGGGCATCGTTACGGTCAGCCAGTGCCAGGTCGATAAGTTTGTAATCGATCCCTTCTTCCGAAAAACCGTCGCCGATGCCCTCTGCCATCCGGCGGGTAGCTCCCCACATCGTATCGTAGAGGAGAACCGCCCGTTCTTCGGGCTCCTGCTGAGCCCACTGCTGATACTTCTCGACGATCTGGAAGGGCTCGTCTCGCCAGATGACGCCGTGGCTTGGAGCGATTACGTCGACCGGCACATCCATTTCAACCAGTTCCCGGATCTTGCGCTCGACCAGGTTTCCGAACGGGTTGAGGATATTGACGTAGTATTTGAGCGCTTCCTCATACAGCTCCTTTTGATCGACTTCATCGTTGAACCGGTAGGCGGTGGCATAGTGCTGGCCAAAAGCATCGTTCGGCATCAACACGTTGCTGCCGGTCAGGTACGTGAACATGCTGTCAGGCCAATGCAGCATCGGGGCCTCGATAAAGACAAGTTTATTCTCGCCGATATCGATGCTGTCTCCCGTCTCAACCGTCTCAAAGTTCCACTCCTCGTGGAAATGGCCCTTGATGTTATCAGGCGCACGTTTGGAACATACCAGCCGGGCATCCGGAGCCGCACGCATCACCTCCGGCAAACCACCGCTGTGGTCTATTTCGGCATGATTGGCGACCACAATATCGATCTCTGAGGGAGCAACAAGCTCAGAAATATTCTCCATCAGCCGATCGGTGTGAGGCTCCCAAACGGTATCGACCAGCACCGTCTTCTCATCCTGAATCAGGTACGCGTTATAGGTGCTTCCCCGGTGCGTGGAGAGTTCGTGCCCGTGGAAGCTTCGCAGATCCCAATCGACAACACCGACCCAAAAAACCTTATCCTTCACCTGCGTAATCATTGGATGCTCCTTACAAAGTGCTTTCACTCCAGAACGAGAACTGTCACTGAGACGTTTTCCAGCTATTGCGTGATTTTTCCTTTCACGGAGACTTCAACTGTTTCCAACGGGATATCACGACCGCTTTTCTCGATCGCGTTGCGGGCGATTCTGAGCAGACCGTGACAGCACGGCACTTCCATGTGCGCGACAGTCAGCGATTGAATCTCATTGCGTTTCAGAATTTCGGTGAGTTTTTCTTCGTAATACGCCCCGTCATCGAGTTTGGGACACCCCACCAGGAGACGTTTTTTCTGGAGAAGCTGTCCGTGAAAATTCGCCAGGGCAAACGGAACGCAGTCAGCTGCCAGAAGAAGCTCGGCGCCTTCGAGAAAAGCCGCCCCGGCCGGAACAAGATGCAATTGGACAGGCCATTGCCGCAATGCGCTATCTGACGACGAGGTGCCAGCGGACCTCTCCGGAGAATCACTGAAGTCCATATCCATGAAAGCTGCTCCCGGGCAGCCGGACGGTTTATCTGCACTCGGGTTGTCTTCTTCCGCCGTTCCCGCCTGCTTCTGCTCCACCGCTTCCTCGTCAAATTCAGCGGCGTCCCGCTCTTCCAACGTAATGGCCCCCTGCGGGCACTCCCCCAGACAAGCGCCCAGGCCATCGCAGTAACGCTCATCCACCAGCTTAGCCTTCCCATCGACGATCTGCAAGGCGCCTTCTTCGCAGTTGGGGATACATTCCCCGCACCCGTTACATTTCTCTTCATCTATTTTTACTATTGTTCGAACGACCATGCGCTCCCCTTTCCAAATAGGACTTTTAGGCTCCTGTTTATCGTAAAAATTTTTACTCTCTTTCCGGTGGTGCGTCTTCCGGGGCATTGCCGATGGCAAAATCGCGGGCGTTCTCGGGATCGAGCCCACTTTCTTTAAGCCGCCCGAGACATTGTTCGGCGTATTCACACCACTCGAGACATCCGAGGTCGGCTTTGGGGTTTGCGACACGTTTTCCGCACGCGGGACATCTTCGGGCGATCTCATCGGGCCAGAACTCAACCTTCTGCCCGCATTCGCCGCAGTTCGCAACAGCGATCTGTTCGGGCTTGAGAAAGCGGCTGTCCTGGCCGGGACAGTGTTCGGGACTCATCGCGATTTCTCCTCCGTTTCAACCTGCATTCCGGCCGCGATATCCGCCAGATTAATCCCATCGAACCAGCTCTCAATCTCTTTTTGCAGAGTGCCAAGACGGCGGCGGAGGGCGCAGACTTTCACGTTCTCGCAGATCTCGGGATCGTCGAAACAGGCATTCACAGTAAGCGGCCCCTGAACCGCCTTCACCACATCGTGGAGTGTTATCCGGTCGGCGGACCGGGCCAGCCCGTATCCTCCGAAAGGTCCCTGGGACGATTCCACCAGCCCGGCGGTTTTGAGCCGCTGCATGATCTTGCGGAGAAAATCCTCCGGCACGCTCTCATCCTCAGCCAGCACGGACACCGGCTCCGTCTCAGCACTATGCGCCAGATGCACCATGGCCCGCAGCGCATAATCTGTATCTCTGTGGATAATCGCCATGTTACTTCCCCTTATAGGATTAATGTTATCTTATTTAATAGGATTTTACCACTCCTATTATGCTCTGTCAAGTCCTTTTTCGCAATGGACATCCAGGGACCGGATTGTCCGTGCATATAAGGCTCCCAGACGACCTGGACAGGAGGCGGCTTTCGATTTCCGGGGATGGGCTTTCAAAAACAGATTCGCTGTCGCGAACCTCATATCCCGTCTCCTGGTAGCCCCTATTCCGAACGCGGGGCGATGTGTTGCAATGTTTCTTTGGATTAACGGAAAGGGGCGCAGCCCGGGGCGGTTTCAATTTCGGCGAACATCGGTTTCGCCAGCAGAGCTTACTAAATACCGTGCAGACGACATTCCGAACATGTATAAACAGAATGGCGCGGATTGCCATCTTTGGACTGCGGGGGCTTGCTGCCGCTTTGTCTTTCAGTTTGTAGATTGAATCCTTAAGCCCGGCAGGTGGACGGACGGCAGGTAGCCTGATCGAAGTAGAAACTCCCCAGCCACTAAAAACCGACACGATTCACAGCGCATATGCCTGACTCAACCAGATTTTCCTTGACATGAACTACAATCGATTGAATCATTCCTGCAACCGGCTGTAGATAGCGCAGGGAGCCAAGTATTATGGCCGTCACACTGCAGGATATCGCAGAATCCACCGGCACCGACAAGGCAACTGTCTCGCGGGTGCTCCAGGGCAAAGCGCGCGATTATTACATCAGCCGCGAGCGGGAAGAGCGTATCAGGGAGGCCGCCCGGGATATGGGATACCGCCCCAACGGCGGCGCCCACCTGCCCCGGGTCCTGCAAGAAGAGATGACCGACGGGCTTCTGATCGCCGCCAAAAAGGATCTGCCCGACCCGATGACGAACGTCATGCGGAAAGCGGATATCCCCGCCATCTGGCTCACCCACGACCTACCCTACGACTGCATCCGGGAGGACCATGTCGGTGGGGGACAAAAGGCAACCAACTACCTGATCGAACTCGGGCATCGTCGCATCGCCTACCTCGGCCGGAAGTGGTCCGGAATAACAAATCCCGAAAACCCGGGAGAAAAAGACGGCCGCTACGAAGGCTACACGCTCGCACTCGATAAAATCGGCGAGCAACCCCGGAAAATGGTGCCGAAAAACAAAAGCAGCGGCCGGAGAGAAACGATCCGCCGTCACCTGACCGGCGACAACCGCGCCACAGCTGTGCTGGCCGCCTGGCACGAGCTGGCCGAAGACGTCCTGCTCACCGCACTGGAACTCGGACTGCGGGTGCCCCGGGACCTTTCGGTCATGGAATTTCATCCAACCGGCAAAACCGAGAGCCACTCTCCGATCACCGCGGTAACGGTTAATGAATATCGCAAAGGAACCATTGCGGTCGAGATGTTGCAGGAAAAAATCGAGAATCCGAATCGACAACTCAAATCACACGTCATGACCATGGAACTGAGCAAAGGTCGCACCTGTGCAAAACTGAAAGATTGATGGGGGAACATTATGAAAGTCAAAAAAATATGTTCGCACGAGAAAAAAAGGAGAAACGGGTCCAAACTCGGGGGCTGCCGCCAGTGGGGCCAGAAACCAGCGCGGCCCGGCGCCCTCCCCGGCGGTTTCACGCTCATAGAACTGCTTGTGGTCATCGCCATCATCAGTATCCTGGCAGCGATGCTCATGCCGGCTCTGGAAAAGGCCCGGTTCCAGGCCCGAAAAGCCACCGATATCAATAACACCCGCCAGATGGTGGTCGGACTCACCTTGTATGCAAATGACCGGAACGGCAAACTGCCTCGAGGTGAACGTGGTACAGGGCCAGATTACGTCCCCCATCCGACAAATGCTTTTTTGCGAGATTCCTACACCGGTTACGAAAACATCGACTACCGACCGGTAACCAGAGAGTATGATTTCATGCCGGCGACGGCCCATCCTGTTACGGGAGCGCCCGCCTGGAACGACCCCGGCAATACTGGCCAATCGGCAGGTGGCGGCACACTGCTGAGAAATATCCGCTGCTACAGAGCCCGCCACTATTACGACGAGCTAACGGCCGACGAAAAAGTTTTTCTCGGTCCGGACCGTCTCTACGGCAATGTCTCGGGAAAACACCTCGTCGGATCGTGGCTCGCCGATTTCAGCGCAACATCCTGGCACCTCGGCGCCCGGGTCGGCCCATACATCGAAAATCGCATCGACACCTTCGAGCAGGAAGACAATCCGTCTCGTCGGTTCTTCCGCGGAGCCGGGTTGAGCGGTTCCGTCAGCGCAGGCTATGATGCTTCCGTGCGGTGGTTTGCAAAAGATGAATTGGATTACTATACGCATCCCGCCGGCACGTTGCTCTACGCCGTCCCCAATCGAAATTAAGCCCGGTAATTTGATGCTCGCAGTTGCTGCTACCTGACAAAAATGCACAATGATCTTCCTTACAACTCGGCAAACAAAAGTGAAATTATGAGCATTTCTCGACGCCATTTCCTCAAAGGAGCTTTCGGATGCGCCACCGCCGCTGGCACCGCCGCCCTCCCCCTTTCTCTGGCACAAGCGGCCGAAAAAATGAACCACAGCAAAAAACCCGATATCGTCCTTTTTCTGACCGATGACCAGGGCTGGCAGGACACCAGCGAGCCCTTCTGGAAAAAAGAAACGCCTCTCAACCGCCGTTATCATACCCCGAACATGGAACGGCTGGCCGATGAGGGAATGAAATTCACCGACGCCTACGCGTGCTCGGTCTGCTCGCCCACCCGGGTAAGCCTGATGACCGGCTCCAACACCGCCTCCGCATGCCGGGCCAGCAGACCGCGCAAATCGTGCCGGTATTCTTCCAGGATCGCCCGCCCCTGTCCCTCCCAATCTCCACACCGGAACAAAACTCTTGCCAGACAGATTTCCCGTAGCGCACCTTCCCGTCGGCGGCGAGAAACATCCTGGTTCTGCAGGGGCTCAATTCCGGTCATGGCGTGTCCGCTCATCCCCGGTTCGTCAAGCAATTTTGCCAGCGGTTGCGCCGCACGTGGATCCCTCACGGCTTCCAGCGCCAGAGCGACAGCTCGATGATGCGACAGCGTCGTGTCAGCATCAAGCCCCCTCACCCGGTCCAAAATGGGGATCAACGCCCGCTCGTCCCCGCTCCTGCCGAGCGCCAGAATCAACGCATCAACCGGTGTCGGCAGGTGCGCATATTCCGCCATCCTCCCCTGCAAAATCTTTTCGTCCCAGTCTGTCCCTTCAAGAGCCTCGATGAGATCCGGCACACCGTCAGGAAAGCCGAAGATCCCGAGAGCCCGGGCGGACCGTAACCTCGCCTCGCCTTCTGTTCGCTCGAACCGCGATTTCAGGACCGGCACGGCCGCCGCCCGGTGCGTGAAGATAACGGCCAGAGCGCGGCACGCGGTTTCGTACTCTGAATCGGGATCCGTGTAGGTATGGACAGCGTCTTTCACCGCCTGCTCCGACAACGGGAAAGAATCCCCATCGGTCAGGACTGTCTCCGGCAACGCTCCCCTACCGATCAGATGCTGCTGGAGTTTTTCCACACCGATATCACGCGGCGCGAGGCAGTTTTGGACCGCCATCGCCGCCGCCCGTCCGGCCGCGTAACCCTGGTTGAGCAAATCCTTCTGCATCCGCATCAACGCCGACGCATCCCGATACATGCTGATCCCCAGACCGACACCGATCAGATTGTCGATTCCCCGTGGCAAAAGACATCGATACGGAGTGTATGCCTTCCCTCCCGGTGCAGGGTGATTGGCGGATCGGCTTTCCTCGGTATGAGGCAGCAGGGCAAAAAAACCCAGCGACGGATACCCGTGGGAATCGTAGTCGCTCTCGGAAAGCACAATGGAATCCGGATAAGTGCGTCCGACGATCTGATCGAGGTATGACAGCACGTGGTCCCCCATGAACCGGCGGCGCTCACGGGTCTGGAGCATCGGACTCAGGTCATAATCTGTATCCACCTCAAGCGCCATCACACGGCCGACCATTGCCCGGGTTACATCCACGACATCGGATTCATCCACGAGCAAATAGTCGGTATTGACGTAATCTCTGCCGGGGGGACGGAGGGCCAGCCCGGCACCCTGCATGGCAATGTCACCGGACGCGTCGCCGAACATCGTTTCGACCCCTGCGGCGGCGGCAATGTCGGCGTTTCCTGTCGCATCGATCACGCAGTCGGCCATCACAACGCCGCAGCCTCGCGGAGTTGCCACGGCCACGCCGGTAATACGATTTGCATCCATCCAGGCACCGAACGCCAGCACCCGTGTCCAGATTCGCCCGCCTCCATCCCGAATTTCACGGCGAAGCCACTCGGCCTTATCCTCGACGTTACATTCCGGGCCGGGGAAAGGTACTTCTTCGGCCAGCCCGATATCGAGCCCGTGGTACGCTCGCCCGATGAGCCCCACGGTACCCAGGCCGCCAGGTTCTTCCTGATATTCCAACACCAGCACGTCGCTCCCGGCCGGCAAAGCGCCGATGGCCGCAGCCGCTCCCGCTGTCCCGCCCCCGACTACAACCACTTCTGCTTCATCCAGAATTGGGAGCGAACTGGCCCGGCTGAGTATGGCACGCTCCGGCTCTCCAACTGGCCGGAAACCGTTCAATGATTCGGACAAATCCCCGGGAGCTTCACTTTCTTCCTTTCCCGGACCGCCGGCGTGCAACGCCCCCCTTTCGCTTGCCCGGGTATGGGTGGCCGATCCCCGCCCCACACGTCGGCCCAGTATCTCGGCCACGGTCGGTTCAAAGAGCCTTGCAGCGTTTGGTTCCGGCAAATCGGCACAGGGACCCAGCACGTAAAAACCTTCGGGGTGCGGGGGGCAGAACGGCCCAAGATCGTCCGATTCAAAGTCGTAATCACCGCCACCGCGCACACGACCGTTAATCCGAAACGGCGGGACATACAGCAGCGACTCACCCGATCTCAGCTGTCCCGGGCGATACGTCATATCGCGGGCGAGCTGATCAAGTTCCTGCCAGGAATCTTCCGAACCTTCCGGCCGCGTGAACGCCAGGTCGTACCGGTGATACTGGACGTGCTCACCATTGATCTCCAGCTCCGATGGGAAATCATGGTCCGGGGCGACGTCCGATTGTTCACTCCCACCCAGCACCACCTTCCGGGCGCTGAGTTTATCGGTTCCGCGGGGTATCAGTTCGACGCCGGCGCTGCGGGCAAGTGCAGCGTGTCGCGTAGCATCAATCACGGCCTTCGCCGCGACAGCCTGGCGTCCGGCGCGGTCCGCCAGAATCATCCCCCCGACGGTCCGCTCCTCCGTCAAACAAATCCGGCACGGCAGACACCCGAGCACAAAATCCACGCCGGCCGAGACCAGTGCTTCGGCCAGCACTTTTTTGACCGCAAGAGGAGTCGTCAGGCTCGACTCTCCGAACATTCTTTCCACCAGCGGCCCGGTGCTGATTTCAGAGTTCTGGCTCCAGAGACGAAGCGTTCCGCAGATTTCCTCGCCAAGAAAGAGCCGCGGAGCGGCCAGGAAGACCGATGCGCCGTTCTCAGCTGCTTCGAGAGCCGCAGCTACTGCCCGTATGCTCCCGCCGGCAATTGCAACATCGACCGTCTTTTCCAGAGGGAAACTTCGGTTGCCCACCACAACACGGGGCCGTTTGCCAGCAGGTCGCTCGTTTGCAGCAGCATCTGTTTTCATCATCTTCTTCTCACACAGGAGGGGTTCAGTGGCACGTTCTGGACTCGTACAGCAGGGCTTCCCGGGACTCTTTTTCGGCGACCGGACACGCGCTCAAGCGGAACGGGCGTCTTGACGCCCCGTTCAAACTGCTTTTATAATCCGTATGAGGGATTCGTTTCAAATGAGGTCAACCAATGGAAAAATCAGACGAGCTACCTGGTTTCCGCAAAAAACGCAAAGTCTTGTTCGGTGAAAAATCAACCGATGAAGACCTGCGCGAAATGGGGCGGCAGTTCATGGAAGCCGAGCATTACGACGATGCTCTGGAGTTTTTTGCCCGGACGGAAGCCGAGGGAGATGTGAGAAAGATTGCCTCGCGGGCGATGGAAAAGGGCAATACGCCTTTGTTCCTGCGGGCAAAAGTAGTACTGGACGAACAACTCACCGAGGAAGAACTGGAAAAACTCGCCGCAAACGCTGAGCAAGCCGAACAAATATCCTCAGCATACGTCGCACACCTCAAAGCCAGCAACAATGCCGAACTCGAAAAACTGAGCGAAAAACTCCCCGGGCGCCACCTGCCGGGGACTTCGGAGGAGAAAGAGGACGAAGAATCGGAGCAATAAGGGCGGCTTGCGCGAGTTTCTCTCAATTCTGCCAACACTATGATCCCATCAGTTGCAATCGTCGGACGTGCCAATGTGGGCAAATCATCGCTGTTCAATGCCCTCTGCGGAACACGTGTGGCTATCGTCGATTCGAAGCCCGGCATCACACGGGATCGTGTGGCTCGCGAGGTGAATATCGATGGCCGGCGCGTTGAGATCGTCGATACCGGCGGAGTCGGCATGGAAAGTGCCGAGGAAATCGCGGCAGATGTCGAACTTCAGATTGAAATCGCTATCACACGCGCGGACCTGATTATTTTCCTGGTTGACGCCAAGCACGGTATCCACCCGATGGACAAACAAATTGGGCGTCGATTGCGGCAAGCCGGACAGAGCGTTCTGCTCGTAGCCAACAAAACCGACGTGCAGAACGCTGAGCCGAAAATCCTGGAGTTCTATGAACTCGGTTTCGGAGAGCCCCTGAGAGTGGCCGCCACACAGCGTAAAGGGATGTCGGAACTGGAACAAGAGATCCTCCAGAAACTTCCTCCGTCGGAGAAACAACACGAGAGTTCAGAAGCACTGAAGATTGCTTTTACCGGCCGGCGCAACGCCGGGAAAAGTACCATGATCAACTTCCTGGCCAACGAACCCCGCGTCGTTGTCAGTGAGATGCCCGGCACAACGCGCGACAGTGTCGATGTGAAATTTCAGCTGGAAGACGAAAGCGGCATCACCGAGTTTGTTGCCATTGATACGGCCGGAATCCGCAAGCGGAAACAGATATCCGAGTCGGTCGATTATTACAGCCAGGTCCGAACCAAACGCGCCATAGGCCGGGCCGATGTCGTCGTTCTCGTGATCGATTCAACCGTCGAGATCGGACGCGTCGACAAACAACTGGCCGATGAGATCACCTCGCAGCATAAGCCGGTTGTCGTGGCACTCAACAAAGCGGATTTAATCCCTGAAGATACCGAGGACGAAGCGTTCGTCGAATACGTCTGGCAGAGTTTGGCGGGAATTCGATTTGCGCCACTCGTCCTGATCAGCGCACTCACCGGCGAAAATGTGGTCCCCATGCTGCGCATCGTCCAGCATCTCCACGAGGAAGCGGGATTCCGGGTCCAGACCAGCGAACTGAACGATATCATGGAAGAAGTCACCGGGCGTAAATCCCCACCGTCAAAACGAAGTGGTCATGGCAAAATTTTCTATGCCACACAGGTCGAGACCCACCCCCCTACAATCGTTCTGTTTGTCAACGACGCCGCCAGGATTACCGGGCCCTACGAGAGATACCTGGCCGGCCAACTGCGGGACCATCTGCCGTACGGCGATATTCCGATAAAATTTCTCATTCGCCGACGGGAAAAAAGCGTCGAATCAGAGACACATTGATAGATGCCGGCAATCTTTGAGAATCTGATAAGCCCTCGCTCTGAGCCTCACTCTGCTTGCTAATGATCGCAGGAAAACCCACCGCCTGCCTCGCGTGAGCAGGATACGCCCCCGCGCCGGCCGTCCTTTTGCACTACTGACAGCCAACTCGCCGAGAGCTACCACTGACCTCGGTACTTCGTTTAGCCTTCTGTCCTGCCGTGAGCCCGCGGAACGGGCGTGGCAGACGTCACCCGGGGCCACACTCTGAGTGCCCCCATTCGGGGGCTTCTGGATCTCTGCATCCAAGAGATTTGCGATTTGCATTTCAGTCTCTCACAATACGCGTTCTGGCGTCGCACAACTCAAAAAAACCAATTAGCAGAACAAACCCATGAGCGTTGATCTCGAAAACACAACCTCTAAACCCCCGGCCTCCGCAGAACCCCCGGACGATCTCTGGATTCGGGTTCATGGGGCGCGAACGCACAATCTTAAAGATATCGACGTGCGGTTGCCCCGCGATCAATTTGTCGTCATCACCGGCGTCAGCGGCAGCGGCAAATCGTCCCTCGCGTTTGATTCTCTCTACGCCGAAGGTCAGCGACGCTACATCGAGAGTCTTTCCAGCTACGCTCGCCAGTTTCTCGAACAGATGCCGCGCCCCGATTGCGATCGCATCACCGGTCTGCCTCCTACGGTCGCAATCGAACAACAACCCGAAGGCGGCGGCCCGAATTCAACCGTTGCCACAACGACAGAAATCTACGATTTCCTGCGCCTTCTGTTCGCCCGGGTCGGCACACCCCATTGTCCCCGCTGCGGCGCCGAAATTGAGCATCAAACCCTCGAACAAATCGTTGGTTTCCTCAGCAACCTACCCGACGGCACACGCCTCACCCTCCTCGCACCGGTCGTCCACGGGCGAAAAGGACATTACCGGGAGCTGTTTGAACGAATACGCAGCGAAGGATACGTCCGCGCCCGCATTGACGGCAACATCCGCGATCTTGACGAAGTCGATCGCCTGCAACGTTACAAAACCCACGATATCGATGTCGTCGTCGACCGCGTTGTCATCAGCGGCAAATCACAGACCGGTGCCTCGGCGCGACTCAGTGACAGCGTCCAGACAGCCCTCAACCTCGGCGAAGGCGTCTGTGTTGCTCTCAAAGAAGATGGAGACGAATTCCTTTTCAACCGCAAATTCGCCTGCACAGAGTGCGATCTGGGCATTGAAGAACCGAATCCCAAGATGTTCTCCTTCAACAGCCCCTACGGACGATGCGAGGAATGCAAAGGACGCGGCACCGTGGACCATTTCGACCCCGATCTCATCGTCCCAAACCCGTCGCTCAGCATCGACGACGGCGCCATCGAACCCCTGGACAAATGGGGCGGTCGCGCGGGTAAAAGCCTGAAAAAAGAGGTCATGGACCTGGTCGCTGAACTGAACGTGAACACGGTCACAGCGTTCGAGAAACTGCCGGAGAAAGATCGCCGGGCCCTCATCGAGGGAGAAGAACTGCCGGAGGAGGCGGCCGAAAAACAGGCCGTCATCCCCGCCTTGCGGCGGCTCCGGAACTCCACCGATTCTTCCCGCACCCGCCGAAAACTCGCCCGGTACATAAGCCCCGTGCCGTGTCCTGCGTGCGAAGGGGCGAGACTTCGACCGGCCGCCCTCGCGGTGACAATCGACGGGAAAAACATCCATGACGTCACCCGCCTGGCTATCAGCGAGACGGTTCAATTTTTCGATTCGGTCTCCTTTCCCGGAACAAAAACCCGCATCGCAGAACCCATCTTGAAAGAGATACGGGAACGACTCGGTTTCCTGCTCGATGTGGGGCTCCATTATCTGACGCTCGAGCGGCTGACAAACTCCCTGAGCACCGGCGAATCGCAACGGACCCGGCTCGCAACGCAGATTGGCAGCGGCCTGACAGGCGTGTGCTATATCCTCGATGAACCGTCTATCGGCCTCCATCCGCGCGACCACGAACGCCTTCTCGGAGCCCTCGAAAGCCTGTGTCAGGCCGGAAATACCGTCCTGGTGGTCGAACACGACGAAGAAACCATACGGCGGGCGGACTGGGTCCTTGATCTCGGCCCTGGAGCCGGGAGTCAGGGAGGAGATATCGTTTTTAACGGCCCCTTCGCCGACATGCTCGAGTGCGAATCAAGCCTGACAGCGCGGTACCTGAAAGGCGAGAAGAGCATCCCGGTCCCGGAAAGACGCCGCGCTCCCGAAGACAGGGGCAAACTCCTCGTCCGGAAGGCGTCTGAACACAACCTGAAACAGATCGATGTTGCCTTCCCCCTCGGACGTTTCATCTGCGTCACGGGGGTCAGCGGAAGCGGAAAAAGCACACTTGTGAATGAGATACTCGTGCGTTCCCTCGCCCGCGAGATCAACAACAGTCCCGACGTCCCCGGGCGCCACAAAACCATCGAAGGCATCGAGCACATCGATAAAGTCCTGGAAATCGACCAGAAACCCGTCGGTCGGACCCCCCGTTCCTGCCCCGCCACTTACACAAAAGTCTTCGATCACATCCGCAAAGTTTTCGCCGGAACGAAACAGTCCCAGGTGCGCGGGTACGATCGAGGGCGGTTCTCCTTCAACACATCCGGCGGACGATGCGAAGTCTGCAACGGGATGGGACAGAAGAAAGTCGAGATGAACCTTCTGCCCGACATGCGCGTGGAATGCGAGTCATGCCACGGGCGGCGCTACAACGAGGAAACACTTCAGATAACGGTGCGTGGACGCAACATCGCGGACGTGCTGGAGATGACGGTGGAAGAAGCATTCGATTTTTTCGTCAACTACCCCCCCATCGAACGTCGTCTGCGCACAATGCGGGACGTGGGAATCGGGTATCTTAAACTCGGGCAACCCAGCACAACATTGAGCGGCGGGGAAGCGCAACGCATCAAACTCGCTCGGGAGTTGGGGAAAGTGGCCACCGGCAACACTCTCTACGCCCTCGATGAACCCACAACCGGGCTTCATTTCGAGGATGTCGGAAAACTGCTCAACACCCTTCACAGCCTGGCCGACATGGGCAATACCATCATCGTCATCGAGCACAACCTGGAGGTCATCAAGAACGCCGACTACGTCATCGATCTGGGCCCCGAAGGCGGCCGGGGCGGAGGAACCGTGGTTGCTGCCGGGGCCCCGGAAGAGATCCGCGACTGCGAAGACTCTTACACGGGTCAGGCGCTGAAAAGAGTCTTGTAGGCTTTCGGGGACGTGTGCGGCCCAGGGGAACCTTGATACCAACCGGTTTCTGGCAAAATATCGTGTCGTTGCCCCCGTATCTCGCCCCTTTTGCCTGACAGATGGAGCGGACTGGGCTTCAGAACCGCTCCTGCGGGGCTGGAGTTCAGAACCCGGTGCAATTTGGTCGGATTTCGGTGCGCACCGGCATTTTCCAAACATTGCCCGCCTCAAGTCCCCCTTCGCCCGCCAGCGGGCTCAGCTGAACTCGAGTCTCAATCCCCGCGAGCGGACTGGACTTCAGCCGAAGGCTGGAGTTCAGAACGCGGTCCATAAACCAACAGGTGGCCCAGCAAACGGCGATAGAGCCGAACAACAAACGGCAGGTCCGGCTCGGCGATCCGGACCTACAGCTCTCGGCCTTTTTCGGAAACTCGCCACTGTTCTCGGTCTTTGGAATCTTCACGTATCCGCGGTGCCATGTAAATGTAGGGCAACCGATTTCATTTTGCGAAGATGAAATCGATAGAGCAGAAGAAAGTAGAGAGTCGAGAGGAGATACAGCAAAATGAGAAGCTTCCACAATATAAGATGCTCAATAAAGCGGTCTCCCCTGTCGTCTCTTTTCGACATTCTCCTTTCCCGTCCAGAGAATCGCCGAGCGCGCCCTGCCGTTCTGCGGAAAAACATGGCCAACAAGCCGTTCTACCCCGGAGCTTGCGCGCCAAACGTTGGCGCGACTGCGCACAGCCCGCTTCATGGACATTCCCATGTTGAGTTGAGCCCCCGACAGGGGCGATCGCAGACATAACCCGGGGTGCGCCCGTTGTTCGGGCAAGCCCCGGGACTCGGACACGCCACGTAATTTCCAAACGCAGAAGGGCCTACAATCCTTGCGAGAGTCCCTGATTAAGCTGTATGGTAAAGTTCGGCGAGGGTAGGGTAATGCCAAACATGAAATACGTGAGGAGACTATATTATGAGGCGGGATGATAAGTTGCTGTGGTTGATGAGCGCGTTTGCTCTTGCAATTTTCCTGGCGGGCTCTCCCGCCCGGGGGGAATGGAAAGAGAAGATCGTCATATATAGGTATTCGGAACGTTATCCGAAACGCCCGCCCGAGGGCACGCCCAGCCGGGCCGTCTGGAAGCTTATGAAGACTGCCGAAAAAGGTGAAAAAAAGACTTTCTGTTCACTGTTTCACAACATATCGAACCAGCAATGCGATGAGTTATTCGAGCTCTGGGGTTCAAGAATGTCGGACGAGGAACTGGTGGATTTTATGGCCGTTGCTCGGAGGGGCAAGAAGGAAGCGTGTGTGATCTTAACTCTCTGGTGGTCCGAAGGCGCGGATAATCGGAAGGGTTCTAATTTTACCGGGGTTTTGTATTTACGTAAACATGCAAAAGCATGGAAGATCCACGTCGAGAAGCTGGATGAAGAGACAGAAACTTATCTTCAGAAAGCGCTTTCGCAGGAGGTGTGGGAAAAGCGGCATAGCAAACGGCTCGATAAGAATGCTCATGAGACGTTGCGTGAATTGTCAGAGAAGGATACCAAGAAGGGAATGAAGTATATGCGCGAGGCGTTGGGCAAGGAGGAGTTTGAGAAATGGCAAAAGTGGAAAAAATTTAAAAAGGAAATGGAGAAGCAGGGCAAACGGATTCCCGACAGTTTTAAAGAAATGTTGAAGATATACAATGCGACGTTGTACAGCCCTCCTTTAACTTTCAGCGTGGAAGATAAACCAGAAAGTTCCAAAAAGACCGGCTGGAAATACGGGTTTCGCAATGCCCTGTTTAAACAATGGAAGAAGCACGGTCTGGCAAGGTGTGGCGGGAAGGGGGATATACAGGTTCTGGCAACACTGGAGAGGGTGGTGAAAGGCAAGAAAATTCTTTTTGTGTTTTGCAACGGGGTAAATTTTAAATATTTCGGCGAAAAACGGTTTATTACGGCGGCGTTCCCGATGGAAAAACAGAAAGATGGAACCTGGAAACTGGAACGGGAGTATCTCAGGTATCCTGGGATAAGCCCGTACATATGGAGCGCGTCGGGGCGGATCACTTACACTCGCAAAGCATACAAAAGAAGCGTCGTCGAAGAGGTTCTTGGCACCACCAATTTACCCGCCCCGTTTGATCGTCTGTACAAACTCTCCGAGTGCAAGGAGTTTTGACGCAAGGCGAAATAGCTTAGGGGTGGGATATCCTGTTTTGTTCTATAGAACCCGCTAACGCGCTTCTATGGTTTTTCGGGTGGCAAGAAAGCCCTTTATTTTCAACGCTCCAGGTGCTTCCTCGGAGAAGGTCTGCCTTTGGGTTTCGATGGGCAAATGGGTTGGCGCAGCAGAACCGCGTGGCCGGGGGGCTTTTTGTCTTGTTACAGGTCCTTCAAGCCAGGTATTGCTTTTTTGAGCTTGCGCACGCCCTCTTCCGTAACTTCGGTTTGACTGAGATCGATCTCCCGCAGGTTCTTCAGTCCTTTCAGATGCTCAAGGCCCTTGTCTGTAACTTTTGTGTTGTAGAGCCAAAGCTCCCGCAGGTTTTTCAGCCCCTCGAGATGCTCAAGGCCGTCGTCTGTTATGTTATTATTGGATCCGAGATAAAGCACCCGCAGGTTCTTCAGTCCCCTCAGATGTTTCAGCCCTTCCTCGGTAATCCTCGTATCCCAGAGGTTAAGCTCTCGCAGGTTCTCCAGCCCCCGCAGATGCTCAAGACCCTCACCGGTGATTTTCGTTTCCCCCAGGAAAAGTGCCCTCAGATGTTGGAACTCCACCAGATGCCTCAGACCTTTATCAGTAATATTTGTCCGGTCGAGGCCAAGCTCCTCCAGGTTCTTCAAACCCTTCAGATGTTCCAGACCCTTGTTAGTGATATTTCCCCGTAAATAGAGCTTATGTAGGTTTACCAATCCATTTAAGTGTTGCAGGCCCTTGTCAGTGACTCGCGTTTTCGCCACAGAAAGCTTTTGTAGGCTGTTCATCCCTTTCAGATGCTTCAGACCCTCGTCGGTGATTTTCGTATAATCGAGATCAAGCTTCCGCAGGTTATCCAGCCCAGTAAGTTGCTGCAGCCCCTTATCCGTGAAGTTTGAGCATCCGACAAGAAATTGTCGTAGATTCTTTAGTTCGCTCAGATGCTTCAGGCTCTCACCCGTGACTTTCGTAGATTCGAGGTTAAGGAGCTGCAGGTTTTCCAGTACCGGAAAATGTTCCAGGCCCTTGTCTGTAACTTTCGCGCTTTCAAGGTGAAGCTCCCGCAGCTTTTGCAGCTGTGCCAGATGCTTCAGGCCTGTACCGGTGACCTTGGTCCAGTCGAGGCGAAGTACCCGCAGCTCTGTCAACCCCTCCAGGTGCCTCAGACCCTCGCCGGTAATTTTTGTGCCTTCAAGGTTAAGGTTCCTCAGGCTCTGTAGCTCGCCTATGTATTGCATTCCTTTGTCAGTAACTTTCGCCCGATAGAGGTTAAGCCGGCGCAGATCTGTGGCGCCTTTCAGGTACTTAAGGCCCGTGCCGGTGACTTTCGTATATTCGAGCCCAAGCTCCCGCAGTTTTCGGAGGTTCTTCAGGTGCCTGAGAGCCTCATCGGACACCCTGATGGCCCGAAGGTGAAGCTCCCGCAGCTTTCGCAGCTCTGCCAGATGCTTCAGGCCATCTTCGGTCATATGGTAAGGGCAGAGGCGAAGCCACTGCAGATTTTTCAGTCCCCTCACATGTTTCAGCCCCAAATCGCCGACTGCGTTGCCCTTTAAGTCAAGCCATCGCAAATGTTTCATCCGTTTCAAATGTGGCATGTCGAAGTTTGTGGTACCCGTAGGCAAATCGAACCCCGGGATTTTTTTTCGTCTCAGTTCCCCCGCCAACACTTCCCAGTCCAGATCGTCGGCGTGTTTCCGGGGCTTTACCCACCAGTATCGGCATTCAGGGATCTGGAGGGGTTTCTCGGACGGGGTTATGCCGATATACACCTCTTTCGATTCCCCCTCTTCGGTAACTTCCGCCCGCACGTAAAACTCCAGATCGGAGTTGAACGTGCGAGGACCGTAAGTCTCGGGCAGAGCCGATTCCTTCTCTTTCTCGGGCTGCGCTTGGGCTTCCGCCACCAATAACTTTTCGCATATGCCAGGAGAGAGCGCCCCCACTGTGCAGAAACACATCAATGCTACCAACCCTCTCGACAGCCAACGTGTGCGCATGGTATGCCCTCCTGTACCCAAAAAAACGCCGCGAAACTGGACTTGAGGCGGACCAACACCAGACAGAGCCTGACCCAAACTGATTTGAAACCAGACTCAACCGGCCGTATTATACCGTCTCGCCTCCCCATGTATAGAATCACAACCACGGGCCTGAAATGAACACAAAGCGGAAAGTGGACTGGCAAGAATGCTTGAAAATATCTCTCCTCCACAAGCAACGTCGAAACAGCTGAAAGAGCTGGTCGCGAACCGGCGCGGGTTTGTATTCGACCTCGACGGCACGGTGTACCTGGGAGACAGTCTTATCCCTCAGGCCGACAAAGTAATCGCAAACATCAGAGATATGGGACGGAAAACGGCCTTTCTGACGAATAAACCCATCGCCTCACGCGAGGAATACGTGGAAAAACTCAACAAGCTGGGGATCCCCTGTGACGAGGATGATGTCATAAATTCGTCCCTCGTTCTGGCCCGATATCTGAGCAAAAACTATCCCGGAGCGGCCGTATACCCCGTCGCCGAACAACCCGTCATCCGCGATCTTGAAGAACACGGCTTGAAAATCAGTGACGATCCGGAGAAAATCGAGGTCGTCGCGGTGTCGTGGGACCGTGATTTTCACTATGACAAGCTGCGCATTGCCTACGAAGCAGCGATGACCGGAGCTGAATTAGTCGCAACAAACCCGGACCGCACGTGTCCGATGCCGGGGTATCGTCTCCCGGATGCCGCCTGCATGATCGCGGCCATTGAAGCCTGCACCGAACGCGAGGTCAGCCCGATCGTCGGCAAACCGTCCCGTATTATGCTGGAAGAGGTCATGGGGTTGCTCGATCTGGCACCGGAGGAATGCGCGATGTTCGGGGATCGACTGGGAACCGACATAAAAATGGCGCGGGATGCCGGACTGCAAGCCGTGCTGGTCCTCACAGGCGTCACCGAGGCGGACCGGCTCGATCCGTTGCCGCCGCAAGTTGATCTTGTCGTCAATAGTATTGCCGATCTTCTCCCAGTATTGGAGTAGAAAATGGCGCGAATAGCCGACAACGAGGTCCTCGGCGACCTCCTTGAAGAAAAAACCGGTGGTGATGTCACCGCGGAAGCAATTTCTCAGTTTCTGAAGGATGCCCGGGATTTCGCGCGCGACGAATTCACAGAAACCCGGCGCGGCAAACGCTGTTCACGGTTTTTAAGTCGCGCCGCCGATCACGCTCTGCGTGCGCTGATCACGTCCTTCGATACCGGGGGGCTGCAGCTGTGCTGGATTGCAACCGGAGGCTACGGACGCGGAATGCTCAGTGCGGGAAGTTCGGTCCGGGTACTTTTGCTTCACGGAGGCCGGGACCGTGATGCCGCCCATGCCCTCTCCCTGGAGGCAAGCGGTATTCTTAGCGAAGCCATACCGGCAAGTGGACTCTCCCTCCACACATCCCCGGAAATCATCAGGCTGATGCACGATGACGCCATCCAGGCGTCCGCGTTGCTTGAGACCCGTCTTCTGGCCGGATCAAGAACGGTGTACAACCGTTTCCGATCGGATATTGAACAGAAATTTATGATCCCGGCCTGGGGGACTTTCGGGGAACAGGTGCTGGAAGAATCGCTGGCTCGACGAGATCCCTACACCAGTTCTCCGTATCGGACCGAACTGAATCTGAAAGAGAGCGCTGGCTGCCTGCGCGATGTGGGCATGCTCCAGAAACTCGCCACTGTGCTCCAGAAGGTTCCGGAACTGGAGCGATTCCTCGCCTCCTACGGCGGCTCGGGAAACGGCCCACTCCTGCCGGTGGAGAACACTCACCTCGACGATGCACTTGGTTTTCTTGTTGCCGCCCGGAACGAGTTGCATTTCACGGCGGGACCCGAATCCGACACGTTACGGATGAAAACTCAGATGGGCGTCGCCGATGGGCTGGGGTACGGGGGTCGCGAGTCCCCGGAAGAATCCGTGGCGGATTTTATGAGCGACCTGTTCCAGCACACCGGACGGGTGGCCTGGTTGTTGAGAACGGTGCAGGAACGCTTTGAGCACCTCCATGCGGTGGCCTGGGAGAAACCCGGGAGGGTTCCGCGCCGTGAGATCGAAAATCAGTTCTCCGAAGTGGAAGGGAAACTCTATAACGCCGCCTCACCGCCGTTCAGCGGAGAGGAACCCCAGCGCATGATGCAGGCTTTCCTGCTGAGTCAGCGCCGCCATCTGCCGATCAGCCAGACACTCCTCGATGAAGTCGACGCGCATCTGCAATTCGTCGATGATGCTTTCCGCAAGGATCCCGAGATCGGCACCATTTTCATGGACCTGCTCGGCGGAAGTGTCGGAGTCGGACGGAGCCTGAGCCGGATGCGGGACTGCGGTCTTTTGCAGAAATACATTCCCGAGCTTCAGCCGATCATGCGGCGGGTCGATTACGAGCTCAGCTCCGAATATACCCTCGACGAACACATGCTGGAGGCGCTTCGGATCATCGACGAACTGGCGCATACCCGCCAGGAGAGCGATTTAAACCAGCGAGAACTGCTGAGCCAGATTGGCCGACCGTGCCTGTTGCGTCTGGCAATTCTACTCCACCAGCTGAACGAACCCGGGGAGGCGGTTGAACGCATCGGGGATAGGATCGGACTTTCCAGGGCCGACAGGAAGACGATAGCATTTTTGGTCCAAAATCGCCATTTATTGACCCGGCTTGCCGAACGACATGATTTTGATGACGAAACGGCGTTTGAATTGGCGGCGGAACAGATCACCGACGATCAGTCACTTAAAATGCTCTATTTGATGAGCTATGCCGATTCGAAGGCCGCGGGCAAACTGGGCTGGTTCGCGTGGCGGGACGCATTGCTTTACGAGGTCTATCAGAAACTTCTCGCAATTATTTCGCCCGAATTTCGCCCCCGGGCAACCCCGGAATCTTTCCGGGAACGACTTTTCGAACTCGCCGAAGAACAGGGCGGAGAGGAACGCCGGGCCGCCGCGGCTCGTCTGGCGGATGCCGCACCCGAACGATACGCCGTCGAAGTCTCGGCCGAAGAAGCCCTCAACCACCTCGACCTCATCGACGAGCTGACGGACCTACCAGCATCGATGAATGTTTCGTGCGAAGGCGACTCCGCACAGGTCTGGCTTTGCACCGCGGACGTCCCCGCACGCTTCTCCCAGATGGCCGGAGTCCTCACCGCACATGAACTCAACATCCTGAGTGCACACGCTTTCTCTCTTACCGACGGGACAGTGCTCGACCGGTTCATTGTTCATCGACCCGAACGTAAGCCCATCAACCCCAACGAAAGGTTCTGGGACGAAGTCCGTGCGACGCTCGTCGGATCGGTAACTAATGAGATTGATCTCGACGGGCTCGTGGCCGACAAATTGCAGAAGAGGGAGAAAGAATCGGCGGCACCGGCAAGACGGGGCGTGACGAATGTGAATTTCGATACCGAGAGCAGCGGCCGGTTCACGATTCTCGATCTGGTCGCCTGGGACCGGCTGGGCTTGCTTTATTCGCTGGCTCGAGAACTGGGGGAACTGGGGGTTAACATAGAATTCGCCCTCATATCCACGCGGCTCGACGTAGCATCAGACGTTTTTTACGTCAACGACTCAGAAACGGGGAGCAAGATTACTGACGAAACGCGTCTGGATGAAATTCGCGAAAGACTGCGCGCTGCTGCTGAGACGAAATCGCGAATTAAGAGAGAAACAGAAACTCCCTCTGACGCCGATTTTTGGCCTTGACATGGGGGAAAACGGCCTATATATTTAATTTTGCTGTAAAGATTCAATTTCTGCGTAGTTCCAGTGCCCGCGCCGAAATTCGACGGGGCAGTGTCAGCCTTGATTTTGCGGTAGGAGAAGCAGGAAGTGGCACCCGAAGGCACAGTAAAGTGGTTTGATGATAAGAAAGGGTACGGCTTCATCGAAACCGACAACAGCGATGAAGACGTCTTTGTGCATTATAGCGCGATTAATATGGATGGGTTTAAAACCCTTGAAGAGGGTCAGCGCGTGAGTTTTGAAGTCGTGCCGAGCGATAAAGGACTCAAAGCAGACAACGTGCAGGCCGTATAAGCACATCGTAACGTCAAAGTTTTCGCCCGCGCGCACGGGAGATCCCGTGCAGCGGGCATTTTGTTTCCTCACGCCCTGCCCTAACCCGGATATTTCATGAATCCAACGAGAAAATTATTCTAACGACATTTATGGCAACAACTTAAGTGGCATTTAGGGAGCTTTCTATTGGTACACCCTGTACTTTGGCCCGAACAGAAAGGATTCACCCTGCGGGAGCGCCCTCAGCACTGAGGACTGTGTTGGACAACAGCACGCCGATTTTTACCCCGGAACCCCCAAAATGAAAGTGTGCCGTAAACATCGCTGTTTGCCGGGAGGTCTGTGGGCTGATGAGCCGCGTTATGAACCCCAGTCCGCTGGCAGAGAATGGAGACTCGAGTTCAGCTGAGCCCGCCAGCGGCGGGCGAAACTGGACTTGAGGCGGACAATTGCCGGAAAATGTAAATGCGCCTGGAATCTCAAGGGAAGTCGATCGCGTTCTGAACTCCAGCCCCGCACAGCGGCGCTGAAGTCCAGTCCGCTTGCCCGTCAACAGTTCAGTTGCGAAGGACTCCAGCGTCCCCAGGAGAGGGAACGGGATCCGGGATGGCTGAATCCAGCATTCTGTTCCGAAGGAAAATTAA
>JBKHIT010000133.1:0-4634 GCA_046538485.1 Candidatus Brocadiia bacterium
TCTCACCATTTGACAAACGTAGACTGAGTAACGAGCCATGACGGCTCACGCACCCACTTTGGGGTTGTGCACGGCGACAAGAATTGGTTGTTCGCGGATAGCCACGTAGAGACTTTGGGCTGGGACCAAATTCGATGTCTGACAGCGGAGGATCCGCCGGAGACCGGGGTGTGCACGATGCCCGGGGGTTGGTCTGGGACATACAGCAATCCCTCCGGGAAATGCGGTTTCAGCAGCTGGATCACCTGCCAGCAGTGCATAGAGCCGTAACAGCCGCTTGAGATCTAATGCGGGCCGGGCAGGATTCGGACCACCCGCCACCTTATATGTGCAACGGATAATCCTTCCAAAGTAACTCTTGACTTTCTGATTTGGATCCATATAATCAGAAGTGCCAATCGGGAGACGGCCGACACGGCAGTATGTGGCAGCTTCCCGGGCAACTTAAAAACATCGAAACCGCCGGGCGGGGTTTCGCATCAAGATCTTTGCAGGACAGCACAGACTTTGACAATGAATTCCGATTCGGCGGGCGCAGGGTGTCTTGTGCAGCGAGACGCCCCGAAGCTGTGGGCAGATGGGGAGTCGCCCGACTTGAGAGGTGTGAGGAGGCATTAGTATGCGCACATGTGCGGGAAGTCGTTTGCGGCTGCTGGCTGCGATTGTTGTTGCCATTTGTCTTTCAGCGAGCGTTTTCGCGGCGGGCAAACCGAAAAAACCCTCCAAACCGAAAAAATCGTCCCCGGGCAGAGACAAGCATCTGGTCGACAATGACCTGGTGCTTGAGAATCTCACCGACCAGCCCGACCCGCTCAGCACCGAGGTGGCGGGCAGCAGCACGATAACAAGCCAGTATTCGGCCAAAGAACACCCCGAGGCCCCCCAGCGCGGCGGAGCCCAGCAGGTTCACGAGCCTCTGATCTCCCAGCAGATTGTCGTATCGGCCCCCGACGGAACTCCCGCGCGCACCCTCACCACCGAAGTGCAGGTGCCTCAGCCCCCGGACAAAAAAGGCAAACCGGGCCGGATCGACGTGCAGATACAGGTGCATTGGGACGGGCGAGACGATTCGGGAGCCGCTCTGCCGGACGGGCGCTACACGTATGAGGTGAGGGCGAAGTATTTCTGGCGCATGCAGACCCCGGCCAAGACCGTGGAACATCTGCTCGGCCGCATATCGCCCGCTGCGGGCAGTATTACCCTCGATAACACCAAACCCCTTATCAGCCAGCTCAAACCCGCCGATGGCCTGCAGACAAAAGACCCCCGACCCGAGATAAGCGCGGTTCTGAGCGATAACCTCTCCGGCGTCGACCCCACATCCATCGAGCTTGTCCTGGACGGCAGCAGGCTGGACCACAGCTACGACGTCTCAGACGGGAAGCTCACCTATCAGTATGATAAAGACCTCCCTGAAGGCCATCACCGCCTGAAACTCTCCATCCGGGATTTTGCCGGCAACCCCCGGGACGCCAGAAGCCATTTCGTGACCGACTACAGCCCACCGGTCACCGCCGACAATTACGAGAAAGACGGCCAGTGGACCAACCAGGACGCCGATATCACCCTCACTGCCGTCGATAACCTCACCGGCGTGGCCCACACCTACTACAAAATAGGCGACGGGGAGAAGCAGGAAGGCACAAAAGTTCAGATTTCTGAAGAAGGCTCTCATGCCGTGAAGTACTGGAGCGTGGACGGGGTGGGCAATGTCGAGACGGCCAGCCAGATTCAGGTGATGATCGATAAGACCCCTCCGGTCACCACGGCCACCCGTTCGGCCCAGCCCAACGCCCACGGCTGGAACAACACCGACGTCACCGTGAGCTTCGATACCGATGATAACCTCTCCGGACTCGATGAGCGTCACGTGGAGCTGGACGGAGAAGCGCAGGAGGACACAGATGAGCTGACCATCACCGAGGAAGGCACCTATCAGGTGGCGTTCTGGAGCGAGGACAGGGCCGGCAACATTGAGCAGAAACAGTCTCTCACCGTGCGAATCGACAAAACCGCGCCCATCGTGAACCATCTCTCTCCCACAGACGGGTATCTGTGCAACGATCCCCGCCAGAAGAGCGGGTTTCGGCCTGCGGACGGCCTGTCGGGCATCGATGCGGGCAGCCTGCAGTTTCTTCTCAACGGCCAGGACGTCACCGGAAGCATCTCCTACGAAGGAGGAGAAGTGAGTTACATCCCTGCGGCCGACCTTCCCGAGGGCGAGATTCCCCTCCGGGCCACAGCGGCCGACCTGGCCGGTAACACGACGAGTCGGCAGTGGAGTTTTTTCACCGATTACACCCCGCCCGAGCCCCCCACGGTCAACCTGCCGCCCGGAGAGGACCGATTTGTGACCACCGAGGAGGCGATCGAGATAAGCGGCGAGAATTCCTCCGATACCGTG
Organism: Candidatus Brocadiia bacterium; assembly: GCA_046538485.1. Taxonomy (GTDB): domain Bacteria; phylum Planctomycetota; class Brocadiia; order SM23-32; family SM23-32; genus JBKHIT01. Next base: position 2,405 of record JBKHIT010000133.1, read on the forward strand.
GATATCCAGGTCCAGTGCGATACGGCCACCGCAGGGCCGGTGACATTCGGCACCTGGCGGGTGCTTATCAGCGACCTGACGGTGGGCGAGCATCAGGTGGAGATTGTCGCCTACGACGCTGCCGGTAACGCGAGCGAGCCCACTATCGCGGTCGTGGAGCGCACCGAAGAGCTTGAGCCCCTTCAGGTCACTGTCATCAGCCCGCCTCCGGGCTCCAGTCTTGAAGAGAGTCCGGTCACCCTCGGAGGCACGGTCTCGCGCCTGGCCGAGGTGAGGGTTACTGATGGGACGGGCGCCACGCGCGAGGCCACAGTCGAGGGGCCTCCGAACCCCGACGGCAGCTATCCGTGGAGCTGCGAGGGGGTGGAGCTGGCGCGGGGCAATAACCTGATCGAAGTTAAAGCCGAGGCGGCCGATGGCGGCGAGGCCACGACGACGGCGGGGTATTTCCTCAAGATCATGCTGCTTCCTCCGGGCGATGAAGAAGGTTTGATCCAGGACGGCGACACGATATCCGGCACCCGGCCGCTGTATTTCTACATCCGGGACTGGCCCGAGGTGGAGTCCATTCAGATAAAGACCACCCTTCCGAACCCGGGCGACTACACGCTCTCGCTGACGAACTACCTGCTGTGGAACACCCGCCAGCTTGAGGACGGCAGCCCGAAGTTTCCCAACGGCACCTACGATGTGGATCTGGTGGTGCGTTTCGGAGAGCACGAGATTTACGTGACCACGATGGAGGTGACGATCGATAACGACTGGAGCGGCCCGGATGTAACGATCTCCGGCACTGATGCGCCGCCTGCCGGGGAAGTAGCTGGATGCCGCAAGATAAGTTATGACGCCAGCCAGACAATTGACGGTGAGAGCTCAACCATATATATCCCGGTTAATGACAATAAGGTAGTCGGTAAATCTTCTTGGAACAGCGGTAAAGCTTGTAGCCTTGCCAATCCGGCGGGTGAGAAACACTATTTTTCTTCCGACGGCGCATATCAAGCGCAAGTAAGCGCTTATAATGACCACGGATTATCTGGTGAAGAATCGGTGGATTTTTCACTGGATTTCAGTTCGTTTATTCCGGAGGGGGGTGGCCCAGGCGGGCCAAGTCTTGATGCCAGTTACAGTCCTACAGATTCTTTGCATATTGGTGATACCCTGAGTGTTACTTTATCAGGCAAGTCCTCACCGTGTGTTCCGCTGGGCTTCTTCACCAAAAAGAACGTTGCCAGTTCCTCCTGGGAATCAGATTCCTTTACCATTCATGCCTATACTGCAGTGTACATGGATTCATTTTGGAACGCATATGCTGTGGCTTTGTGCGATAACCATTACCCATACGAATCCTACGATACCGAAAATGAAATTTGGCATTATCATTGCGGCAGAGTGTACCCTTTCGTAGCGAGTTTTGGGGAAGTAACTTTCGAAAGTGGCGGTTCAGTATATGGTTTCTGGCCGCCGGCTGTTGAGAATCCACCTGACCCTCTTCCGCTCCACTTTGGTTCCGGTGTTTCTAGTGGTGGGATCTACTATCCAGTCGATCAGCAGTGGTGTAGGAAAGGGAATTCGCCCACAGATTTAAGAGGCTGGGTTTTTAACCTCTACGATCTTTCATTTGATCCTTATAATGTAAATCCTCCGCTGGGAGCATGGGAAATCGATGGTGAGGAAGTAGATTCAGCTCAACTTGACCCTTCGGACTTTTCGGTTGGGGATCATACAGTGGGTCTGGTATACGATCCTGATCAAATCTACGTGCGAACCGGGGCCGAAGGGCACGGTGCGAAGCTCATTTCTGTGGACAAAATACCCGGTGATATCAGTTGGAGCGGCTCAAAGGCTGTAAAAGTGATCCAGGACCGCATCGAAGCCACCGTCAAGGGGGAAGAAAATTGGCAAATTCTATCCGCTATGACCTTCTACCCGGGCGTTGAGTATGAGTTCAGGTTGGTGATAGACGGCGGAGCGGAGGGCGAGCTTCAGCCCGATTCCCGCCAGTGGTATGTGGACCGGTGGGTGCGGGAGCGGGAGAGCGATCCGGGCGATGCGCCGACGTTCTCAGAGGCGACGAAAAAACTCTGCCTCGCGCTCGGCGAGACGGGCGATACTTTCACTAACGCCTTCGAGAACGCCGGCGATTACAACCTCCGCTGCCGCTATCGGCACGACGAGCAGAGTTTTGATATGGATGTGGAGGTGGAGGTGAGCGGAATTGATGAGACTG
>JBKHIT010000071.1:0-21374 GCA_046538485.1 Candidatus Brocadiia bacterium
AAATCGTCGCCGAAAAGAATTTCCCCGGGTTCCGCTCGCCAATCGAGCGGCAACTTTGCGTAAATTGGATAGGCCCTGTCGCTAACAGCATGCAAAATGGTTTCCCGCAGGAGTTTGTCAGTAAGAGTTCCCCGCCACATGGAATGGAAACTGAGCGGCACTGCCAGTCTATAACACACGCCCTTTCCAAAAGGCCGACGGAAGATGGCACCGCCGCCTTTGTTTTTACGTCGCCAGACTTTGGGCCGTCTTCGCCCGGGAATGTACTTGAAATACCGCTTCAGACCCGAAACGCGCCCGTAGATCTTAGTGTCCGGGTGTTTGGGCTCGAAATGAATAATTTCACAGGCGATATCTCGTGCTAGTTTGAGCTTTGTTTTCTGCTGGACATCGAATAACTCGGAGGAATCTTTGTGCAAAACCGCATGATCCATCGTCCCTTTGCCCCCCTTTGGCACCCAAAGCTCACCGTCCTCGGCGGAGAGCCGCAATCTCCCCCCACCGTCAACAAACTCGGCGATTAAAATACCCCCTTCGGCGACATATCTCTCGAGTGAATCTTCACCCAACCGGCAGGGATAACGGCCGTGGCACGAAAGCGTCACGCAAAGCAAATCGTAGCGAGAGAGGAAATCACTGTTGTGCAATTCCGCCACTGGAATTCGTTCGTGCGGAATCCCAAGACGCGTCAACATCGATTCGTAGCCACTTCGATAGGGTCCGGCCACGGCCGCGGCAAACCGACGGGGCGGGACATCATCCATCGGTTTTTCTTTCCCTTCTCCCCCGTCAGCTATCGGGATACTTTTCCCCAGTTTTCCGGAGGGTATTTTCTGCCGTTCGTTCGTCAGCAGAATTTCATCGACCCCAAGACCATCCTCACGGGCTACAAGTCTGAGGACATGACTGCCCGATTCGAGTGTCAGTGTGGGACCGGGGACCCAATGCCAGCTGCGGTATGTACCATCATTACCGACGACAAAATCACGATCATCGACTCTCACCGTAATGCTATTGCCGCAGCCGTCGTTCCACTTTGCTCGTACCCAGACGTTCATTTCCAGGTTCGAATCGAGCTCGAAACTGTATTCTGCAAACGGTCGCAGGGTGACAACTTTCAGGATCCCTTCCGGGACAAAAAGCGCCGAGGTATTGCCCGAGCGCTGCTTTCTCATACCGCGCGACATGTCGACCGGGTCTGCAGCGTTAAGAAGCACATTAACCGGCTCTGGTTTTGGGGTAATCCCATGGGGCTCCACTTCCGACCGGCTCCCGATCCCTGCCAGCCACAGCACAATCCCTGAGCTGACGATCATAGCCAGGGCCAGTGTTATTTTCCGGAGGGCCAATTTGCGAACATCGGGCACGACTGAACTACCTCCAAGAATTGATGAGATGAATCTGGAACTTGAAACCCGACACTAACATCACATGTGGGTGGGGCGTCCCCCTCAGTCAATACCCAGTTCCTCGTTAATTTCCCCCTGGTAATCTTCGATGGCCAGGTCTTCAACCTCTTCAATACTCACTCGTCGACCGGTCCGGTCGGATTCGAATAAGGCCAGGGCTATAGCTTCCGCGTGGTATCCCTCCAGAGCGTCCGTCTCGACTTTCCCGCGACCCTGAACGGCCTCAAAAAACTGGTGAAGCTCGATCCCTATGGTATCCTCCACCCCGTGGGGGAAAAGCTCTTCCCGCTCCTCTTCAGTAAGGCTATTTTGGTGGGCTTCGATAAGTTCTTCAATCGAGAGTTCTCTATCGCCGGATGTCAGACCGCTATCAAAATGCAGGCTACCTTCGGAGCCATAAATAGCATTTTTATTGAATGCTTCGCCTCTGGCGACATTCGTGCTGATCCAGGTTCCCAGCGCGCCGTTTTCGAATTCCAGCAAGGTTTCGGAGCAATCTTCCACATCAACATCTATTGGGCCGGTCAGATTTTCACGGTCCTGGTAGCGCACGGGGAAAAATGAGCGCACGTTGGCACTCACTGTCGTGACCGGACCGATGAAGTAACGGAACAAATCGCAATAATGGACTCCTCCGTCCAGTGCCCATCCTGCGCCAGCCTGCATTTTATGCTCTCGCCACCCCCAATACCAGAGCCGCTCCCGCACCTGCAGCCAGAAGATCATCCAAGGATCGCCGATCATCCCGCTGTCAATCGCCCACCTGATGGCGCGGTTGCTGGCTTTCAAGCGATAATTCTCCGCGGTCTGGACGATGCGATCAGCTTTCTTCGCAGCATCGATTATCTTTTTTGCCGCCCGAAGCGTGATTCCAAGTGGTTTTTCGATCGTGACATGTTTCCCAGCCTCAAGACAGGGAACTGCTATGGTGTGATGTTCGCTATGAAGAGTGCAGATATCAACTCCATCGCATTCCGGCCCCTTGTCCAGCAATACCTCAAAATCTTCGAACGTCTCAGGCCGTGACCTCTGGACTTTCTCAAGTTCATCCGCCTTTTCTTCCGCCTTCTCCGGAACCACATCGCAGGTGGCGACGATCTCAAAGTCCCGGTAGCCCGCATTCCACAGAGCATCCAGCCCGCGGCAGTGGGCTCCCGCAATTCCTCCGCAACCAATCATAGCAATCTTAACTTTGCTCACGACGGATCTCCCAAAAAACGTGGCAGGGCAGATCACCCTCTATTCGCCCCCGAGAAAACATAGTTTACAACACAGCCATACGCTTTCCAATCGATTCCACACCCCGAACAGGACAACTCTCGGCGCCAACTCTCTTTTGCTCACGCCAAATTCAACCCGTAACACTTAACCCGCATATTTCAAGCCCGACAGGGTGAATTCCTGCCGTTTGTTTGAAAAAGCGCTCAGCACAGGGTGTGTACAAATCATCATGGCAAACTCCGTAGTAAGGCCAATTCCAGACATGCTTTATAGTAATATCACTTCGGAATTCATGAAATATGCGGGGTAAAATCCTCTCCGTTCTGCGGCTGCGCTCCCCCTCTGATACACAGATAAATACCGGCTTCAGGGAGACCATTTGCGGCCTTCGTCCAACATTGCCAGGTAATTATCGAGCGGAATGTAATTCGCAACGCTGTTTCCCGTGCCAAGACAGAACCCCCCACCCGGCATGCATGCCTCGAGGGTCTCACAGACTTTTCCTCGAACCTCTTCTTCGGACGCCCGACACAGCAAATCGACATCTATTCCTCCAAGTAATGCGATGCGATCCCCGTACTTTTCCTCCGCTTCGATAACCGTCTCGAAAACATCTTCGAAAGAGTGTTTACCGTCAATTTGGACGTCTTCAATCAGGTCATCGATTATCGCTTCCAAATTGCCACAGGAGTGAAGAATGTACGGTCTTCCGGCTTCGTGGGACATCTGGGCCATAATTTTATGCCCGGGCAGCATAAACTCCCGCGTATCGTCCGGACTGATAAGGGTCCCCGTTTTGTACCCCATATCGTCGCTGCCCCAGACGATTTTCACGCGATCGAACTGGAGGATCTTCCCCAGTATAATCCGGTACATGTCCAGAAGACGATCACTGATGGCTCTTACAAGGTCTCTTTGGTCGTAAAGGGAATAACAGAGGCTTTCATACCCCATCAGCCAGGTCAGATACTCGGCGAAATGGCCGAAACCCCCGCTCCCGATTATGCACATGTCTTCCGGCAGGTTTTCTTCGTACCACTCAAGAGCCGTGGTTGTCGTTTCGTGCGGGTCCGGCCAGGGATAATTTTCGTAATCTTCCCAGCTGGTAATCGGGCCCGCGTGTTCCTCCATGTACGCTCGCCCCCCTTCTCGCTTCAGGTCAGCGGTGTCCTCGATATTGCTCCGGTTGAGAGGCATATTCAGATTTCCAACGCCCTGGCGGACATAGTCGTAACCGAGAAAACGCTGGATCGCCACTTCCCTCTTCAGGTTATAAAACTCCTCACCGGGATCCAGATGATCGGTGACGCCGTAACGCTCACAGATTTCGTCCTTGACCTCACCATCGAGAAACAGCTCAATATAATGAACACGTTCCGGTGTCCCTTCCATCATGATGCACGATCGAAACGCTTCCCAATCGGGCTCAACTTTCACAGAAAATGGACCCTCTACCATAATGTATCCTCATTGCGCTTTTTTAAAACACGAGAAATGCGCAAAATCACGTCTTTTTCCCATCGAACTTTTATTCGAGCTCCGGCAACTCTGGAAAATATGTTCATAAGGACGAAATTTTTACCTTACCAAAAAGGGCCATACTGAACAAGACATCGATCCAGTAAACAGTGTCGCCCGTTTGACATCTGAGGGCATATGAGGGCATATTAAACGCTTTACATAAGTCACCGTTTAATACAACGTTTCAAAGTCTGGAGTCTTTCAATGGATCAAGTCAGAACTGGGGTCATCGGATTGGGCATGGGTCAGGCACATCTGCGAGGCTATGAAAACGCTCCGAATGCGAGAACGGTAGCGGTCTGCGACATCGATGAAAATAGGCTGGAAGAGGTCGTTGGAAACTGTGATGAAATTCAAAAATTCACAGACACCACCGAAATGCTGAATCTCCCGGAACTCGATGCGGTTAGCATCGCACTGCCCAATTACCTGCATGCTCCCATCACCATCGAAGCGCTCAAAGCCGGAAAACATGTCCTGTGTGAGAAACCCATGGCCATGAATTCTGCAGAGGCCATGGAAATGAAAGAAACCGCTGAAGAGGCAGGTCTTAAACTGATGTTGCATTTTAACATGCGGTTCATGAACACGGCCGCGACTCTGAAACCGCTTCTGAGTTCGGGCTCGCTCGGCACAATCTACCACGCCACAACAACATATACTCGTCAGAACGGTTATCCCAAACCGGGAGGTTGGTTCGGACAAAAAGACAAAAGCGGCGGCGGCCCGATGATCGACCTGGGCGTCCACCGGCTTGACCTTGCCCTGTGGTTGATGGATTACCCCCGCCCCGTATCCGTGCTCGGCGGTGTCTACGACCATCTTGCTCAACGAAAACTCGCGGACGCCGATTTTGACTGCGAAGATTTCTCGACCGGAATGATTCGGTTTGAAAACGGCGCGACTCTCTACTTGACCGCAAGCTGGGACGGCTATCAGCCGGAATCGACCGAAATCACAATGGCGCTCTACGGAACGGAAGGTTCCGCCTTCGAACGCAGTGGGACCCTCACCTACTGCCACGAAAAAGATGGAGAAGCAATCTCCCAGCGCCTGGAGCAGCGCGACCCCGACGAATCTCCCCAGGAACATTTTGTGCGCTCGATCCTTGAAGACATTCCTCCGGGCCCCTGCGCTGAACACGGTGTGATCGTGATGAAAATACTTGATGCCATTTACGAATCTGCCCGCACCGGACATGAAGTCAGTATCGCCTGATTGCTACGCGCTGTTGATCGCGTTAGCCCCGCGCAATTCCTGCTCAAAGGTAGCAGGGAGAAATCTCGATTGCTCCATCGGTTCGCCTTCCCGGATGGCGCTGATGCGGTTCAGACAAAGCCGCAGAAGTTCCTCGGCGTCAAAACCAAGTCGTTGGACAGGCACCTGCGCCTCAGGAGCTGCCGGGAAATTTGTGGCTGCCACCACTTGGAGTTCATCAGGAACTTTCACCCCCGACGCCCCAACTCCCATCGTTGCCATCGTCACCAAATTATCGTCGGCAATCACGAGACCGTCCGGACGGTCCTCTTTGCCACTCATCAGAAGATGAACGTATGTCGCAAGTGCGTCCCCATCGCGAGGGTCCACTCTGTATTTCCAGTATGGGCGCACTTCCAGATCGAGCTCATGGGCAAGATGCTCGAAACGTCGGCGACCACCCTGGCCGCTTCGTGCATGAAGCACAGCGACAGCACTCCGTCCGTTTTCAACGAGGTACTTGAGCGCTTTCTCCATAAAATTCTGGGCATCAACATAAACGGACGGCACCGCGGGTCTTGGTGAAGAAGCCGCCACTGCAACCCGTGGAAGGGATTCATTCCGGAAAAAGTTCTCCACATCCGGACAATCAACAAATACCAGTCCCGCCACCCGCCGCGATTCAACATCTTCCATCAGATTCTGGCGGGTCTCACCCTCTCGGCCGAAATCAATCGAATCATAGCAAACGATCTGAAGTTGCTGTTCGGCAGCCACGGATTTGGCTGCTTCGCGCAAAGCCGTGTAAAACTGCGAGTAAATATCTCGCTCCGAATGGGGCTGCATCGGCATCACGAGCCCGTGACGTTTGAGGTGCGGAACACTCTCACTCACAAATGTGCCCTGTCCTCTGGTTGCCTCCAGAAATCCCTCCTCAATCAAACGGTCCACAGCCGCTTGAATCGTCCCATTGCTGGCCTCAAATTCCTCGATCAGCTCGGTACGCTTGGGGAACCTCGCACCGGGCGGAAATTGTCCCGACACAATCCGATCTCGCAACATCGACACAATCTCATCGATTCGAGTCCCCCGTTCCGACATTACATCACGGCCAGAAACCATACGGACGTCCTTTCCAGGAAAGCCTTAGTGCCTGACTAATGGCATAGAACGGCTCCAAATACTAAGTTTTTGCGCGATCACGATATTACATGCGGACCGACGAGTCGTCAAGCAAGCGCAGCACGAAGATACCCCTCGGCAAAATGCTTGCGTCCCGCCGTTCCACCGCCCCGAAAAGCTCTCGTTTCGCCTGTCTACAACGCTTCCTCTTCTTCCAACTTCTGGCTTTCTGCCGTCAATCGCTTCAAGCTGAGCCCCTCATACCAGAGAAAACCAAGGCCCACAATTGTGATTGGCACAACGTTGACGATCCACATCAGCAGGGCAAATGCCCCCGCTGTTCCCACACCGCCGGCCCGCCCGACAAGTGCGATTCCTCCGAACAACACCAGCAGAACGCTGGTTATAGTGAAAGGTTTTGTGGTTGGACCTCCGGTCCCGGTCATGGCACGGGCCACCGCCCAGGCAGCCGCCTGAAACGGCCCCACAAAAGCGGGGCCCTGTGGCACCGCAACCGCCGCAGCCACCGCAATCACCGCCAGACATGAACCCGCCAGTCCCAGATCAAGATCAAGGGCTCGGCCAATTGCATATGTGCTGGCCGCCAGGGAAAACCAGACCCCCATCGAATAGATAAATGCCAGACTGACACCCCGGAGGTTGCGGAGAAATCCCATGGCTTCGGTGAGCGATCTGAGGAATTCCTCCAGGTGTTCCTGCCACGAAGCAGGGAAAAAGCGCAAAAAAAAGGCACCCAGCCTGTAAAAACGGTCGGGGAAAAGCGCAACACCGGAAAGAATGGCAACACCAATACCCGCCAGCACCGCAAAAATCATCCCGCCCTGCCAGATCCTGTACAGCAAGTCGTCCCCGTCCGGGCCCTCAGATTCTGTTTCATCCGCCGCTCCGGACCCTCTCATCTCCGCGGTGGTTTCCGCCGTTCTTTCAGTCCCGGTCTGCGTGGCCTCCGGGTTCGCGATACGGGCCGAGAGCATCCCCCACGTGATCAAAGTGAGAATCCCGAGCGTCATCAGATCGAAGACACGTTCCAGACCAGCCGAACTTGCCAGAGCATGTCCAAAACTCAGGTTTTCTTTCCGATAAAGGACGTACGGACGTATCAGTTCGCCCACTCGCGCGGGGAGAATGCAATTCGCCATAAACCCGATACAGGTGGCAGATGCGATGCTGCTGTAGCGGATAAGGCCCACACGATTCAAAAACACCCGCCACCTCAGCACGCGAAACGCATACAGCAAACCCAGAAATCCGACTCCTGGAATGAGCCACCGATAATCCGCTCCCATGAATGCCAGCAATACTTCCCCCCAATGGCCCTGAAGTCTGCTGAAAAAGTAAAAGAGAGCCAAACCGCTGATCACGAAGCCTATCAGGAGAACGGCGATTCGTTTTCGGCTGTGAAACATCCGGTTCCTCAGAACAAAACATTATTTGTGTTTCCGACTTCCGTGAGGTTGTCGCGCTCACCGAGCAAAAAGTTTTTTACATTTTCAAAAGCCGCCCGGGCCATGCGTTCATTCGACTCCCGCGTATTCGAGCCCACGTGAGGAGTGAGAACGACGTTGGGAAGCGAACGCAGGTCCCGCTCAGGCTCTTCGGGGCGATACGGTTCCTCCTGGAAGACATCGAGGGCAGCTCCCGCGATGCGACTTTCCGCCAACATATCGTAGAGTTCTGTTTCGTTCACCACCGACCCGCGGGAAGTGTTGATCAAAAAAGCTTCCCGCTTCATTCGACTCATTCTGTTCGCCCCGAAAAATCCTTCTGTCTTTTCGTTTCCCGGAACGTGAAGTGTGACAACATCCGCGTCCACCAGGACGCCATCTACATCGGTCACATATCGGGCGATCTGGTGTTTCTCTTTGATGGACTCAATCGGCATTCCTTCGCGTTGTTCCAGATCCTGAGGATTGATGAGGTCAGCCGCCGTCACCTTCATACCGAGACCGGAAGCCGCTGCGGAAGCGACGAGTTTTCCGATCGATCCGAATCCTACTACAAGCAGATTTTTTCCCCCGAGTTCCGTCCCTGTCTGCGGTTTCCATTTGTGCTGAATCATTTTTCCGTGCAGTCCCGGGATATATCTGGCGAGACTCAACATCAGCGCAATTACATGTTCGGCCACGCTTTTATTGAGCACACCGGGGGTATTGGTTACCACAATCCCGTTTTTCCGGGCGAGCTTTTTATCGATACCATCGTGCCCGACCCCGAAACGGGCAATAATGGCCCCGTCCTCGCGGCCGCTTTCGCCGAGGGCATCGTAAAGATCTCCCGCATACCGCTGGATTCCAACAACAACAGCACGGCTCCCTTCTTCGCGGACCCTGGCGGCGAGTTTTGTCTCTTCCGGTGAACACGGCCAGCAGGTAAGCGATGTTGTGTTCTCGAAAACATTCCGTCCCTTCTCGAATTCGGGCTCCGTCACAAGGATGTTCCCGATCATATCTCGCTCTCCTGAAGTTCCGGTGACCGTTGCAAGTTTACAGCGGAAGCTCGCCATCTCTCAAGTCCGACCCAAAACAAGCTTGCTGTTTCCCCAAAATGCAGTGACGTTTATCGCAGATTCATTTTACCGCGACGCCAGAGGCAATTCCGCAAGCAACTCGAAAGCCGGTTCCACATCGCGGTCGATTTCAAGCTGGTCCTGAAGGGCTTGCACATCCAGTTCCTTCGGAGAAACGTTTTCCGCAAGGCTCAAAGCCGTTGCCGTCCCGGCAGCCTGTCCCGTCGCCATGCAGGTCTGCTGAATCCGCAGACTGGCCTCCGCTTCATGCCCTGCGGAGATGCAGCGCCCCGCCACAAGCAAATTGTCGAGATTTTTGGGCAGCAACGCTCCGAATGGAATGTCAAAATATTCACCGTCTTCAACCATCTTACGCGTGCGTTCCTGGTAAGCGGATTCGTGGTGCGGCACGGCCGGTCGGCTGTAACTATCGGCCGGCCAGACGTCGATGTTCCACGAACTGCGCGCGATAGAATCGGAGCACTTGCGGAAATCCCACGCGTCGTCTTTCGTCACAATCGCTTCGCCCACAATCCGCCGCGAGGAACGCAGTCCGATATGGTTCGAGGTATCGAGAAGGTAAGAGTCCTCAAAACCTGGCGCATGCCGCCGCAGAAAATCAGCCGCCTGGCGGGCCTGCTCCCGCCCTTCCCGTTCGGCGCGGGTCAGATCAAAAGGATCGAGAGGATCGACTTTGAGGACGCGGCTTATAACCGAGAGGATTTCGCGACGCTGCTCGGGAAGTTCCCACATCCACCCCCGGAGATAATTCAGCAGACGGTTCTTTTCGGTAACGACCGGGGCATCGTATTCCCCGCGTTTGATCGCGGCATCGAGTTCTGATTCGAGCTCTTCTAAAGCATCCTCGTCCGGCCAGTTTTCGGGTTTTTCGACATTCCCCATCCGAAAAACTTTCGTGAGCGCCATGGCCCACGGATGCAATCCGTCGCCCTGCTCCCAGGGCACGCCGGCTGCAGCAGCAACGACAGCATCGCCGGTGGCGTCGACGAGTCGCTCAGCGCGAACGACACGTCGCCCGGCTTTTGTCTCGAGCACAACGCCTGAGGCTACCTCGTCTTCGATAATGGCGTCGCAGGCCCAGGCGTGATGAAGCAGATTGACACCGGCTTCGCTGCAGAGATCATCCCAGACAAACTTGACAATTTCAGGATCGACACAGCTCCGGATCTGCCCACAGCCTTTCCGGATGAGGTCACGCATGCCATTACGTCTTCTCAGACGCCGGGCGTATTCGTGCCAGATTCCCTGAAAATCGACGCCGTTTGTGCTGAGCACGACGCAGACAAGCTGTGCGACGGTTGCACCGCCGAGGTAGCTCTCTTTTTCGACAAGCAATGTTTCAGCTCCGTTTCGTGCCGAGGAAATGGCCGCCGCACATCCTGCGGGTCCACCGCCGCATACAACAATGTCGTAATTACCGATGATCGGAACGTCACGAGCTGGCTCTCTCCAGGTCTCAGTCACTTTTATCCTCCTTCGAGACATTACATCCTTCTGGTATCTTGTAAATCGTATACATCCCACAGAAGGCGTACCCATTGTGAAAGTGCCGTGAGCAACGGCATCTCCGAACCGTCGGCCCGCGCGATCTAATCAATTTCGCCCCGGCTAGCCGGTCTTCGCTCTGGTATCATTTTCAATCCCCAGAACGGTAGCACGGACTTATTTCTACCGGCGTCGGGACTACATGTTAACAACCTGATTTCTCTGTTCAATTCGGCTGGCTGTTCACCACAGGAGTTTTTTCAGTTTTCGTTTAGGGTTATACTACGAAGCTGGATTTCATGCCAGCAGCCCAAATTGTTTCTGGTGAGAAAAACTTTTTGCAGCCACATTTTTTGATCGGGAAACCTCGTGCTTGATTTTTTCGTAATCATTATCATTCTTGGATTCGCCGGAATTGGCTACCTCAGGGGAATTCTGCGGGAATCTTTGACGGTTGGTGCGCTCATAGTGTCGTATTTCGCGGGAGCCGTCCTCGCTCCGCCTTTTGCGGAACTGGTTATGCTGATACGCCCCCTCAATCCGGGAGTTGCGTATGCCATCGGCCGCGCCGCTGGTGGATTACTGGCTTTTTTCTCCCTTGCGGTGACGGCGAGAATTGCCGACCAACGTATCGGCCGGGGCTCTCAGGGGATACCTGTCTTCTGGAACCGGTTTCTTGGTCTTCTGGGCGGTTTCGGACTGGGTTGCGGTCTTGCGATTTTTTTGCTATGCGTTGCCGACGCTCTCGAAAAAGCCTATCCGGCATCAGACTCATGGCAGGTTCGTGTCGCAAGAAAATCACGTCTGGCAAATTTGGTCTCGGCTTATAACCCGGCAGACAGGTTGCTTCTCATCGATTACGTTCGGCTCCTCAACGAAGTCAGCTCTGATCCCAACTCAGTGGAGGAATTGAAACAGGAAGATATGTTCCGTCAGCTCCTCGAACGGGACTTGATTCAGGAAATCCTGGCCGACGACGAATTGATGGAAGCCATCCGCACCCGGGAACTGGCGGAAGTGGCCAGAGATCCGCGAATTCGGCAGCTGCTGCGGGACGAAGAGTTGCGCGAGATTATGTTTTCCCCGGAGATGAAAGAAGCTGTCCGTCGCTATGGAGAAAATGCCGACAAAGAGCAGGACGAAACAACGGGACAGGGAAGATCAGGGGGAAGTACAGAGTAGGAAAGCTGCGCATCGAGGAGTAAAATTACAGCAGGGAAATCGGGCACTTTGCGTTGTCGGTACAGCAGCTTCGCGCCCGGCCGCGTTCATCGAATGCCCGTTTTCTGCCGGACCTCTGCCATTGTTTGCTCAGCCTGTTCCTTGCATTTACTTGCGCCCGTAGCGATCACGTCATCGACAAAATCCGGATCATTCTGATATTCGCGATATTTCTGGCGAACTGGTTCAAGCTCCTGGATCATGTTCTCGGCGAGCCGCTTTTTGCATTCCACGCATCCGATTCCAGCCGTACGGCAACCTTTTTCGCACCAGGCTACGTCTTCGTCGGATGAGAATCCGAGATGCATGGTGTGGATGTTACAGACTTCCGGATTGCCCGGATCGTCACGCCTGATTCGGGCGGGGTCGGTGGCCGCTGTGCGGAGCATCTCCCGGATTTCGTCGGGTTCGGCAAGGACCGGAATATAGTTGTTGAGGCTCTTGCTCATTTTGTTTTTGCCCTCAAGCCCCATCAACCGCGTCACCCGGCTGAATTTGGGTTGGGGTTCGGGGAACGTCTCGCCGTACCGTCGGTTAAATGCGCGACAAACTTCTCTGGCAAATTCCAGATGCTGGGTCTGGTCTTCTCCAACTGGCACAACAGTAGCTTTGTAAAGAAGAATATCGGCGGCCATCAGGATGGGATACGTGAAGAGCCCCGCGTTAACATTTTCACGATGCTGTTCGCTTTTCTCTTTGAACTGGGTCATCCGGCTGAGTTCGCCGTAGGCAGCGCATGTGCTCAAAACCCACGTCAATTCGGTGTGCTCCGGCACATGGCTCTGGACAAACAGCGTGCAGCGTGCCGGGTCGAGTCCGGCGGCCATGTTGACCATCACGGTCTCACGGATCTTCTCCTGCATCTCATCGGGGGCGTAATCGACCGTCATCGCATGGAGGTCGACCACACAGAAGATACAGTTGTAATCATTAAGCATTTGAGCCCAGTTACGGATAGCACCGAGGTAATTGCCGATATGGACGACCCCGGTTGGTTGAATTCCACTGAAGACCGTTTTTCCCATAGTTTTTCCAGAACGTTTAAGTATTGAATTTGGCACTTGAACGGGTTTAAAGGCGACGCTGCCACCTCAGGCGCTTACCTGATCATAAACTATCGGCGCGACCCGGGTCAACCGGCCGTTTCACCAGCTGGCATCTCGTATTCGCTCTGCCGCTTTCTCGACGTTTTTGAGGCTCGGGACGAGCGCGAATCGAACAAACCCTTCGCCCGGGTTCAGTCCATCTCTGGTTTCATTGCTAATCCAGGCACCCGGCGTTGTAACAACCGCGATGTCGGGGTCAAGCAAAGATGTTGCAAAATCCACGGATGTATGGCCTTCCGGAACACTCTGCCAGAGATAAATCGTGGCCTCCGGGCGGCAATCCGGCAGTCCGCTGTCGACAAGAGCATCGGCGAGAAGGTCGCGTTTTTGCCGATACAGCTCACGGCTCTCGCAGACGTGTTCTTCATCATTGAGCGCCGCGATGGCTGCCTCCTGCACGAAATTGGCAGTCCCGCTGTCGATATTGGTTTTGACTTTCTTAAAGATTTCCACAATTCGCCTATCCCCCGCTACCCAACCCACGCGATAGCCGGTCATGGCGCTACGTTTCGAGAGGCTCTGGAAGACCACAACTCCTTCGCGTCCCACCTCCAGCATGCTTATGGGCGGTTCTTCCGTATAGTAAATCTCGCTGTAGGCCTCATCGCTGGCGACGATAATGTTGTGGTTCTGCCCGAATTCGACGATTTTCTCGAGATACTCGCGGGGAGCGACCGCGCCGGTCGGGCTGTTAGGATAATTCACCCATATGATCCTTGCCGCATCGGCCACCTGGCCCGGAATGTCATCGAGATCAATAAGATAATTGTTCTCGGGTAGCACCGGAACGTAAAAGACTTCGCCTTCGGCGAAAATCGTGCCCCGGGTGTAGGGAGGATAGCCGGGCGTGGGAACGATCACGGTGTCGCCGGGATCAACAAACCCTTCAGCAAAATTGAACACGCCTTCCTTCGCTCCGATCGAGCTCGTAATTTCTTTTTCGGGATCGAGCGAAACTCCAAAACGATCTTCCGTCCAGCGAGCAATTGTCTCGCGGTAGCAATCCATCCCGATGTAGCTCGGGTAACCGGCTGTTTTATGGGTTTCAACCCCTTCCTTCACCGCATCTCGCACAATCGGAGGCGGGGGAATCGTTGGATCGCCAACACCGAAATCAATGGGCTCAATTCCTTCTTTCTCCAGCTGTTTGACTTTCTCATCGACTTCGGCAAACGCGTAACTGCCAATGGATTGAACTCTTTGGGACGGCACGATTTCCATTTTGACGCTCTTTTAAACAGAAACAGAGAATTCGGGTGAGGTTACGCAGCAAAACTAATTCTGCACTCATTATGGATTTGCAGCAATATATGCCCGAAATGCCCAAAAGTCAATCGCGGGTGATCACAGGGTTGCGCATTGCCTGTTTGGACTCGCGCGTTTATACTCTTTGATCGCACGTTCTCTGTAGCGCCTAAAAGCCTCCGGCCAACAACAAACAGGGACAACAATTATGACGTCTCGGGAGCGCATGAAATCTATCCTGTCACTGGAAACTCCCGATCATATGGGTTTGTTCGAGCATTTCTGGCCGGAGACCATACGGGACTATTGGCAGAAAGAAGGTTATCCTGAAGGGATCCCACTGGACCAGTATGCATGACATCGAAGTCCAAACACATTCTGATTCAAAAAAGGTAAATCTATGACGAATTCCCCTCCGGACAGTAACCAGAAAACAAGCTCGACAGAAGACGTCCCCCTGCTCTCGGTCGTTATCCCCGCCTACAACGAAATCGCCACGATTCGAGATATTCTCGATCGGGTCCTTGAAGAACAGACTGAGAAAGAGATCATTGTTGTCGATGACGGTTCCACCGACGGCACCGGTGAGGAGGCTGAAGATATCGGTGACGACCGGATCCGCGTGGTTCGGCATGAAAAGAATATGGGCAAAGGAGCCGCTTTGCAGACAGGATTCCGGGAAGCAGCCGGCGAGATCGTGCTGGTGCAGGATGCGGATCTTGAATATGATCCCGAAAACTACAGCGCCCTGCTGGAACCGATACTTTCGGACCGGGCCGATATCGTCTACGGATCGCGGTTCCTCGGGGGCCCTCACAGAGTCCTGTACTTCTGGCACTTTCTCGCCAACAAAACGCTCACTTTCTGGTCCAATCTCTGGAGCAATTTGAACCTCTCGGATATGGAAACGGGGTACAAAGTCTTCCGACGTGAAATTCTATCAGGGCTTAGTTTTCGACAAAAAGGTTTCGGCATAGAACCGGAGATCACCCAGAAAATTGCCCGCCGCGACTGGCGCATATTCGAAGTTCCCGTCTCTTACTATGGCCGCACCTACGCCGAAGGGAAGAAAATTGGTATCAGGGATGCCATTTGGGCGTTCTGGTGCGTCATGCGTTACGCTTTTGTGGATTAGTCTTTTCAATTCCAGGAGGGCATCGAAACCGAAGACGTTGAAAGATTTCACAAACCCGCCTGTAATACGGCCTCTGGCTGCTTTCAGCACCGCCAGAAACGCAGAAATCCACCATTCAATGAATATAGAAACGGGCGCTGTCCCGTGGTCCAGCGGTTCCTACCTGACCGTGAGGAATTTGCGCTCGGTCCAATGGGAACAGGCAGCACGATTTTCGGCAAATGTACGGCTATCAACACCCGCATGACCCACAGCGCAAATCCCTCACCGTCGCGCACACTTGAATGTCCGGACCGCCTGTGATAGGGTTTATTTTCCGCTTGGGGTCATGACGCACGGAGCACGCGCACGCCGCCCTCGGCAGCGCGCAACAAACCACCCCGTCGCACTCACTCCCCAATTGACGTTTTAATCGGAAACAATTTCTGCCAGCAGGAAATGGCATTTCTGCGAAAAAGTGAACTTTCATGAATGCTTCTCAGGGCTAAGAAGAAGGAGTAGAGAGATGGCCGAAGAGAAAAAGCGTGTTTATTTCTTTGAAAAAGGCGATGCCGAAGGACGCACGGAACTTAAGTGGCTTCTCGGCGGTAAAGGTGCCAATCTGGCCGAGATGGCCAATGCCGGCCTGCCGGTCCCTCCGGGATTTTCCCTCACCACTGAAACCTGCCAGGAATTTCAGGAACTCGAAAACGATTGGCCCGAAGGTCTGGAAGAAGAAGTCTCTGAACATCTCAAGCGATTGCAGGAAGTAACGGGACGGGATCTGGGCGACACCGAAAATCCCCTGCTGGTCAGCGTCCGGAGCGGCGCGGCCCAGAGCATGCCGGGCATGATGGATACGATCCTGAACCTGGGTCTGAATGACCAATCCGTGCAGGGGCTGGTCAAACAAAGCGGCGATGAACGGTTCGCCTGGGATTGTTATCGACGTTTTATCCAGATGTTCGGCAACGTCGCGATGAAAATTCCCCATCAAGATTTTGATGAATACCTTCACAAAGCACGGGAAAGGGCCGGCGTTAAATACGACAGCCAGCTCGAAGCCGATGACCTGAAACAAATCGTCGAAGATTTCAAAGAAGTCTACAAAAAAGATACCGGCGAAGAGTTTCCGGAAGAACCACAGGCTCAGCTCAAACGCGCGATCGATGCCGTGTTTGGATCCTGGAATAACCCCCAGGCCGTCCGTTACCGCGAAATCAACGAAATTACAGGGCTTCTCGGTACGGCCGTAAACGTCCAGACGATGGTTTTCGGGAACATGGGGCACACAAGTCTCACCGGCGTGGGATTCACACGCAACCCTGCCACGGGCGAGAACAAACTCTACGGCGAATACCTGATCAATGCCCAGGGTGAAGACGTCGTGGCCGGCATCCGGACACCCCAGGATATCAACTCACTTCCCGAAGAAGACCTCACGGAATTCCCAGAAGCGGAGATATCTCCGGAAGAAGCCAACAAAATTTACAATGATATCTACGAACAGCTGCTCGAAATCAAAGACAAGCTCGAAAGCCACTACAAAAACATGCAGGATTTCGAGTTCACGGTGCAGCAGGGCGAACTCTTCATGCTGCAGACCCGAACAGGCAAACGAACGGCTGCCGCGGCAGTGAAGATGGCTGTTGATATGACCGAGGAAAGTCTGATCGACCAGAAAACGGCCGTCTGCCGGGTCGATGCACAACAGATCGAACAGCTTCTCCATAAACAGTTTGACCAGGACGACAAAAAGCAAGCCGAGGACAACGACCGTGAGCTCGCCATCGGATTGCCTGCCTCCCCCGGCGCGGCCGTTGGTAAAATTGCCCTGACCGCGGATGATGCCGAGGAAATGGCGCAAGCCGAAAAAGAAAAAGCCGCCGAAGACGAAGAACCCGAGGGAATCATACTCGTCCGAGAAGAAACCAGTCCCGAAGACATCGGCGGGATGGACGCAGCGGTCGGTATCCTGACGGCCCGGGGTGGCATGACCAGCCACGCCGCCGTGGTGGCCCGAGGTATGGGAAAATGCTGCGTCGCGGGCTGCGGAGCCGTCACACCTGACGAAGAAAACAAAACGGTCACCATCGCTGACAAGAAATATAGTGAAGGCGATGTGATTTCGCTCGATGGCACGAGCGGACAGGTCTTTGACGGGGCTCTTAAACAGGTGGAACCCGAACTGGCCGGATCGTTCGGCACCCTGATCGGCTGGGCGGACGAATACCGGAAAATGGGCGTCTGGACCAATGCCGATACCCCCAAAGATGCCCGACAAGCGATCGAATACGGAGCCGAAGGGATCGGGCTCTGCCGCACCGAACATATGTTCTTCGAAGAAGGACGTATCAGCTATGTGCGCCAGATGATGCTGAGCGCTCCGGATGTCCGTCGGCTCGAAAAAGAGATCGACGACCTGGAAGCCGCCCTCAGCCAGGCCGGAAAAGAAGAATCCGAACACATCAAAGAACGAATCGCGAAAGTCGAAGACGATCTTTCCGGTCCCCGAGGGCTGCTTGACAACGCGCTTGAGACGCTTCTGCCTGAACAGCGAAGCGATTTCGCCGGAATCTTCGAGGCCATGGACGGCAAACCGGTCACCATCCGGCTGCTCGATCCGCCGCTGCATGAATTTCTGCCGCATGATCCCAAGGTTCAGGAAGAACTGGCAAAACAGATGGACCGCTCGGCCGATGAAATCGCCGAACGTGTCAGTTCTCTCAGCGAACTCAACCCAATGCTGGGTCACCGCGGCTGCCGGCTGGGTATCACCTATCCGGATATCTATAATATGCAGGTTCGAGCGATCATGGAAGCAGCCGTCGAATGCGCGAAAAACGGCGTCGAGGTCCATCCGGAAATCATGATCCCCCTTGCCGGAAGCGCCGAAGAACTCCGGGTCACCCGTGAAGAAGCTGAGAAGGTCTGCCAGAACGTTCTCGAAGAGAAAGAAAGCAACCTGGAATATCGCATCGGCACAATGATCGAGATACCGCGTGCTGCGCTAACAGCAAACGATGTCGCCGAACACGCAGAATTCTTCAGTTTCGGCACCAACGACCTCACGCAGATGACGTTCGGGTTCAGTCGAGACGATGTTGGGACTTTCGTGCCGGAATACGTTGACCGCGAAATTCTGCCGAAAGATCCTTTCCAATCGCTTGATCAAGACGGAGTCGGACAGCTGGTATCGCTCGGTATCGAGCGAGGTCGCCAGACAAAACCCGAACTCAAGATTGGGATTTGCGGCGAACACGGCGGCGATCCGGAATCGGTGAAGTTCTGCTACCGGGTCGGCATGGATTACGTCTCTTGCTCTCCGTTCCGCGTTCCCGTCGCACGTCTGGCCGCGGCGCAAATCGCGGTCGAGCTTGAAGACGAAGTCATCGATGAACTTGCTTCGGCAAAAACCCGACCAACCATCACGAAAGCTATCAAATAGCTTAGTGTTTATCCCCTCTGATCTGGCTGCACGGGTTGACTGGCCCGTGCAGCCTTCAATACCTTTGCTAACGCCGCCGCTGTGGTTTGTCAGCGGGGCCGAAGTTGCCCGCCGAGTTCCTCGCTTACCCCCCTCGTTCAGTCCACCACTTCCGATGAAAAGCCGCGAGGATTCTGGTCAAACGGCACGACATCTGACGTGTGGATGTACCAATCCAACATCTGCTCTTCCAGCCGATTGACCACGCCCTGATACTCCTCCTGCCCGTACACATTTTTTGTCTCGCACGGATCTTCATTTAGATCATAAAGTTCATGTTCGCCATTGGTCCGGCGGATAAGTTTGTAGTCGGATGTCCGCAGCATTGTGGACCGGCAGACGGTTTCGGGTTTTTCCTGCTGCTGGAGAGCCTTGGGATAGTAAATGCCTTCCTCGTTCTCGATGATCCCATCGTTTTGGTCCCCTTCGAAGCACTGCGGTTCGTGGACATCGTACCCCCCTTCAGCGAAAACCGCACGGTCGGGGTCGCCCGGGGCGCCTTCGAGCTGCGGGACCAGTGACCGGGCGTGATGGGTGTGTTGTTCCTCAATTCCGGCCAGTTCGAGAGTGGTGGGAACAATGTCAAAAGATTCAATCGGCTCATTCACTTCGCAGCCCCCAGGCATATCCGGCGCACGGATGATCATCGGAATCCGCGTCAGACAGTCATCGAGACCACTCGGCCATTTTTCGACCAGTCCGTAATCCCCGGCCCAGTCGCCGTGATCCGAAAACGCAACCACTGTGGTTTCATCGGCGAGCCCCGATTCGTTCAGGGCCTCAAGAATACGTCCCAGCAGGTGGTCCACAAACGAGACCATCCCGAGGTAGACGGCCTGGATTTTTCGGAAAGTGCTTTCATCGAGCCTGTCCAGGTCGCGGTATTTTCGTATCTCTTGAACGAAAGACGGCTTACCGGGCATCTCAGCGGGCCGGAGAGACGGCAAATCGTCCGGATCATACATGCTGTAGAACGGTTCAGCGACCGTGTAAGAGGGATGGGGCATGCTGCTGGCAATAAAAAGCATAAAAGGCGGGGCTCCCGCTTCACGATTTTTGATAAAATCCACAGCCTCATCCACAATAATTTCATCCCGGTGCCGCCCCTCCACCGGCCCACGAAGAAAACTGTAATAGCCCGGCTCGCCAAAATCGTAGATATCTTCTGACTTGCCCGCCCAAGGAACGCCATGGATTTTGGTGACCGACGGCCCTACGCTCTCCGGCGCCAGCGCGTCATTTTTCCCGACCCAGTGGACGTCATACCCCTCATCTTTCAAATAACGGAACGTATTCGGTTCATCGGGCTGGAGAAGATGCCACAGCGTCCTGTGACCGCGGGTGTGGGGGTACCAACCGGTTAGGAAACTACATCGTGAGGGCGAACAAACCGTGTGCTGAACATGACATTGATCGAATCGGGTTCCCTGCTCGGCCAGACGATCGTAATTTGGGGTTTGCGCCAGCTCGTGCCCATAACATCCGAGCACATCGGCCCGCATCTCATCCGGATTGAAATACACAAAATTCATCATCGGCTCCCGTCAGTGTTTCTTGAGTCAGCCCGACCACACATCTGCGCCGGACCTTTTGCCAACAAGCCGTTCAGCTTAGCGTCGGAGAGCAGCAGTGTAAAGCCGCTGGCATGTTGTGGAATTGGCGCTCTGGATCGCTTCGTAGTTTGGTATGGTTGCCTTTCCTCGAATTCCCTCCGGTTTGCCGTTTACTGGAGAACGCAAATTGCTCAGATTTCCTTCGGAGCCAGGTGGATCGGATAAAACGGTGGACTGGACTTCAGTCCGCTTGCGGGAAACGGAGACTCGAGTTCAGCCGAGCCCGTCACCGGCGGGCGAAACTGGACTTGAGACGGGCAATAGAGCACAGATGTCAGAAGTCAGAGGTCAGCGACAGATTAACAGCAACAACAGAGGACAGAGGTCGAAGGTCAGAGGATAGCGCGCCAGCTTGCTGGCCCCGCCATACGACGGACAAACGACCGAGCCCCTGAAAGGGGCGGCTGAGCGCGGGGCGCCGGGAATTCCCAAGGAAATCGATCGCGTTCTGAACTCCAGCCCCGCAGAGCGGCGCTGAAGTCCAGTCCGCTTGTCTGTCAACGGTTCAGTTGCGAGGGAATCCAGCATTCTGTTCCGAAGGAAAATTAAGGAATATGCGCCCGGTTCAACGGCAGAGTCAGCCGGGATTTTCGGGGAATGTCCGGCTCCCGGGCAGCGAAAGACCGACAGCGCAAATTCCTTTCGTATCCTTTTGACGTGCTGATCGGAGCAGTGTTAAACTTCGTTTGCGATATAATACCTGACCCACCTCCGCTTCATCAGCCGAGAAAGAAAAGGATTGAACATGAATGGCTATGAAAGAATGATGGCCGCGCTACGAAACAAACAGCCCGACCGCGTCCCTATCTGGGAACTGATCGTTAACCGGCCGGTTATAGAAGGGCTGTACCCTGAACTCTTCGAAGGCGCGGAAAAAGCGCGGTACGAAAGAGGCAGTCAGGGCGGGTTCCGCCTCCAGGCTGATTTCGTCGAAAAAGAAAACCTCGACGGAATCACTGTCTTCGAAGACGGACAGGTCAAGGAGTGGATCAATGATAGGACATACATCGACGAGTGGGGAATCACCTGGAAGACGGGCGACCATGGTATCCCGTATGCCGTCGAGCATCCCATTCAATCCGAGG
>JBKHIT010000134.1:0-4625 GCA_046538485.1 Candidatus Brocadiia bacterium
GCGGCGATACCGTGGCGAAGTACACCTACGATGCCTCAAGCCGAAGACGCACGAAACAGATCCCGGGGCCGGGAAACAGCGCGCCGAGCACGATTACTTTCATCTACGACGGTTGGAAGGTGCTTGAGGAGCGGGATGGCGACGGCAATATCCTCTCCGAATACACGCAGGGGCTGTATATCGACGAGTATGTTACAATAGAGACCGGCGGGAAGAGGGCCTATTACCATCAGGACACCATTTACAACGTGAAAGCCCTGACCGACGAGAAAGGCAGAGTCATCGAGAGATATGCCTACACCGCTTACGGCGAACCGAGTGTCTTGAACAAGAACGGCATGCCGGTGCCGCGGTCGAAAGTCGGCAATCGCTACCTTTTCCAGGGTCGGCGTTTGGATGAGGAAAGTGCCCTCTATTATTTCCGCCACCGGATGATGAGCGGGAAGCTGGGGAGGTTTCTGCAGAGGGATCCGGTGGGGTACGTAGGTTCCACGAACTTGCATTTGGGTTTTCTGGGCGCTCCGATAGTGAGGAAAGATCCGTTAGGACTTCAGACGCAACGGGATACAGGGGAAACAACTATTACGATTAATGGAGTTGCAGTACCGATTCGTCGGCCCCCTCGATATAAATGTCGGAAACATCGTGGCCGCGAACCAGATACTACTTCGCATACGGCTGCGGAGCAGGGGAAGGGAGAAAAGAACGGTTCGAGCAGCTTGGGTTTAAGCCAAAGTGAGGCCCTTCACTTTGGATACACTTATTGGGGAACTGGCAATCCGCTACTGGACTATGATTTAACTCAAAAAGACTTAGAGGAACTGGGCGAGATATCGGATAATCCAGTGGCTGTGGCCAAGTTTTTGGACAATAAGAGTCCTATGCCAAACCCCTATGATATCTATGAAGAACTGGATCAGAGCGCCTTGCCGCCGCTAAGCGATTCTTCAGCGGATGAGCCGTTTGATATTAGGCTGCATGGCGATAACATATTCAGGTTGCCATCTGCGAGCGATGCCCTACCTCCAAAAGAAGACGAACAAGAAGTCCCGGAGTGGAGGATGCGGGACGCACTGAAAAGGCGCATTCGTATATTGACGTGTGTTCGCGCGTACAATAAACATAACTCACACGTTGCTGAATGCCGATTGGCGGTTAAGAGCACGGGGCAAGGTGAAGATGAGGCGTGCAAGGATTGTTGGGGGCCGCGGTGGTGTTATGTGGATCGTCCGGAGCAAGGATGTTTAGGCCCACCTCCTGATCGGTGTTATCCTTTGTATGCTCGATAAATCTGCTGGTACCAATGAGGAATCTTTGCGATAATGTACGCTAGATTTTGTGGAGGGAAATCATAATGATCAAGGAAACGAATCCCAAACAACCATATACATATCTGCTGATCACAGTGGGGATACTGACTTTTTTGTCCGGAAAAGCCCTGGTTAAGGCGGATCAGCGCCACAGAGAAAGAATTGATTGCGTCTGGGGAATGCAACGATATCGCCCGGCGATGTTCCAATCCAAGCTTCGATTGCGGTTAGATGCGTTGGTGTGGGAAAACGGGCGTCGTGTTTGGAACGAGATTGGCGAAACACCGTCAGATGAACCATTGCGTATTCCTCAGTGCTTCCTTTGGCGTATTCGACCACAGAAGCGACCGGAATATGTGCAGTGGCAGGCCCTTGCAGCGCTGTTGGCTAAAGAGGAGGTGCCAGCGTTGGCCATGCCCTATGGTTGCACTGAAATACATTTGAAACACATCCAAAAACTGCAACACCTCCGTGGTTTGTACCTCCCCGGCTATAAGGGAGGGGAAAGACTTCGCTTTCTCCGGCAGCTGCAAAATCTCAGGGTTCTCTCCTTTGCTTTTGGTTCTGTTGGTGATGATGAGTTGGTGCAGGTGGGGAAAAGCGATACGCTCCGCGTTCTGAACTTACGTAACACCGGAATAAGCGACGGTGGGTTAATTCATCTGGCGAAACTGAGTAATTTGAGAGATATCAGCCTCCGAAACACAAAAATTAGAGGCAAAGGTCTTGCTTTTTTGGCGGGAATTGAAAAGATCTGCAAGCTGGATCTGAGCGGGACGAAAGTAAATAATAATAGTTTGCGTCATCTCGAGGGAATGAAGCAGTTGCAAGAGCTTCGTTTAGCAGGCACAAAAATTGATGATGAAGGTATGAACTGTTTAAGTGGCCTGCAAAATCTCCGTATACTTGTTCTCAACTCGACATCTATCACTGATGAAGGTGTGTCTTCGCTGGGGACGCTTGAAAAACTCGAACGCCTGGATCTCAGTCAGACAAAAATTACAGATGCAGGTTTGAGCAAATTAGAATCGCCAGATAAACTGCGACGCCTCGACCTTGCGGGTACCGAAGTGACCGGCCGCGGCTTAAGGCATATCTCAAGTTCCGAATCGCTGGTTTCTCTAAACCTGACAAATACGAGCTTCAGGGACAAATATCTTGTTCATATAGGGCGGCTCAAAGGACTGCGTTTATTACGGCTCAGATTCAATGATATAGAGGGGAAAGGATTAGGACACTTAAGTGGCCTGAAAAATTTACGCACGCTTGACTTGTGGAAAACAAATGTGCGGGACGAATATTTAAACAGTCTGAAGGATATTCGTTCGTTAGAACGCCTTGTGCTCAGCGAGACTCCCGTGACTGACAGAGGTGTGGCCGCATTAGGAAAGCTTAGTAAACTGCGGACATTGGCCCTTAATGGCACCAATATTACAAACAGGTCGATAGCCTGTATAGTTACTCTTGAGAACCTACAAAAACTCGATATTGGCCGAACGCAAGTTACAGAGGAAGGGATCGCCCAACTGCAGAAGCTAAAAAAACTGCGGTGGCTGAGTGTCCCTGGGATTGAAGTCACTGGAGATTCTTTAGGTCAGCTGAAGGAATGTCGGAATTTAGAAGTTCTCAATTTGCGGAACACCGGTATTCAAGATTCTGACATGAAACCGTTGAAAAAGCTAAAGAGTCTCCGCAGATTGTATCTTTCAGAGAACAAAATAACCGGGCCAGGACTTGTTTATCTAAAATCTCTGAGTGGTTTACGGTCACTTGAGTTACAGGGGACTGAAGTGGGAGATGATGATTTGACGCATATAGAACCCCTAAACCAATTGGAATATTTGGGGGTCTGGCGTACCCGAGTAACCAAAGAAGGCGCTGAAAGCATTAAGAAGGCTCTCCCGGCACTGCGTGTGTCTGGTGTGGGGGATAAGTAATTGTACCAGTTTAACCTGGAGAAGCATAAGAAATTGGGCCGGCTGAGGGCTGATTTTGCCAACAACGACCCCGCCGATCCGGATGATGATGCCGTCACCGAGTACAGATACGACAGGGCCTCGCGCCTTCTGGCGGAGATCCAGAACGGCCGCGCCGTGCAGTCACAATACGATCCGGCCGGCAACCGCACGGACCTTCAGTATCCGGGCGGCAAGACGCTCAGCTACCGCTACGACCGGCTGAACCGTCTTGAGGAGATCAAGGACAACGGCACTTTCCTGGCCGGATGGCAATACAGCGCACGGGGTCTTGTGGAGGAGAAACGTCTCGGCAACGGTGCCCGCACCACCTACGAGCACAACGCGCGCGACTGGACCACAAAAAAGGAAGCGACGAGTTTCCACGCTCGGGTTACTTCTTTTGAGCATACCTACGACAACGAGGGCAACAAACTGACGGCGGAGGATAAGGTCCTGCCGGAGCTGAGCAAAAAATACGCCTACGATAAGATCTACCGCCTGACCGATTGGAAACGTCGGGGCCGGTCCGGCGGACGGCTGCGGGAGGAGCAGAGCTGGGACCTGGACCTTCTGGGGAACTGGCTGGAGACCGCCTACGACTCGACCACCGAGAAACGCAAGCATAACGAGGTCAACGAGCCGACGGGAATCAAAAAGAACGATTCAGAGCGGACATTAACTTACAATCCGGCCGGCAATCTGACCGATGACGACAATCAAATCTACATCTACAACTACCGCAACCTCCTCACCGAGATCCGGGATAAGGCCGGCGGCACGACCGTCGCGGAATATACGTATGACGCTTCAAGCCGAAGACGCACGAAGAAATTGCCCGGGCCCGCAAACAGCCCGCCCAGCACGATCACTTTCATCTATGACGGCTGGAAGGTGCTTGAAGAGCGGGATGGCGACGGCAATATTCTGGCCGAATACACCCATGGGCTCTATATCGATGAGTATGTTACAATAGAGACCGGCGGGAAGAGGGCCTATTATCATCAGGACACCATCTACAATGTCAAAGCGTTAACTGATAAAAAGGGCAAACTCATCGAACGTTACGCCTACACCGCCTACGGGGAACCGAGCGTTTTAAACAAGAACGGCATGCCCGTGCCGCGATCGAAGGTGGGGAACCGCTACCTGTTTCAGGGCAGAAGGTACGATCAGGAAAGCGGCCTCTACTACTTCCGCCACCGGATGATGAGCGGGGAGCTGGGGCGGTTTTTGCAGAGGGATGCGGAGGGATATACCGACTCTTTGAATCTTTTTGTCTTTGTGGGCAATAATCCTTTGGTTAGGCTAGCCTGAACTTTACGGATATCCTGCCGTTATCTGGCGTAAGCAATGCTTT
>JBKHIT010000072.1:0-20929 GCA_046538485.1 Candidatus Brocadiia bacterium
AAACAGAAATGTAAAAACGGCATCATACAAGAAATGACATATGTCAAGATAGGGGCCCGGCGTACCGAAGAAAGGTCAACGTGGTTTACTGAATACTTACGATTTTCGGGGAATGCCCGGCTGCCAGAACTCGCAGGGAGGCACAGCGCAAATTCCTTTATGGTTGGTCTTGACTTCTCCAGCGGTTTGCCATTGAATAACACCCGACAAGAAACATGCAATCCGCCTTAAGCAGCACATGGAACATACCTCTTATCAAGTCCTCAAACGCAGGCTGGATCGGATGAAGCATAATAACTTTCAGGAGAACCACATGACAGACAACATCAACGTCCTGGTCTGGAACGAATACCGTCACGAACAGTCCAGCGAAGAAATTGCCAAACTCTACCCGAAAGGTATCCACGGCGCGATCGCTGATTCCCTTCAGTCAAGACCCGAAATCGGCAAAATCGCGTGTGCTAATCTGGACGAATCTGAACAGGGGTTGACAAAAAAACGGCTCGCAGAAACCGATGTGATCGTCTGGTGGAGCCATATCGCCAACGACGAAGTCGAAGACAAAATCGTCGACCGGTTGCATGAAGCGGTGCTCGGGGGAATGGGGTTGATCGTGCTTCATTCCGCGATCCAGGCGCGGATCTTCCGGCGTCTCATGGGAACAAGTTGCCGGATCCGCTGGCGGGAAGATGGGGAAAAAGAACGGGTCTGGGTGACGGATCCGGCCCATCCCATCGCCCGGGGACTGGATGAATTCTTCGAACTGCAACAGACCGAAATGTACGGCGAACCGTTCGACGTGCCGCCGCCGGACGAACTGGTTTTCATCAGCTGGTTCGAGGGCGGCGAGATCTTCCGCAGCGGGTGTTGTTACCACCGCGGCCGGGGCAAAATCTTCTATTTCCGTCCGGGGCACGAAACCTACCCTATTTATTACGATGAAAATGTGCTGAACGTTCTCTATAACGCATGTCTGTGGGCAGCTCCGAACAACGGACCCGATCCTACATTCGGCAACCAGGCTCCTCTGGAAGAAACGTAGGTGAGAGTAGAGGGCGCCGGCGGGCACCGAAAACAGGCCAGTTTCGGCCGCATCATTCGGGCCTCGGCACACGCACATGCTGAAGACGGTGCTCTTCTTTGTCGTGGGTATATTGATGGAGCAAAATGCGGTTTGAAAGCATCCGTTTTGTTAGATCGGCGATAACGGAATCGTAAGCTGGATCCCCCGCAAGATTCTTCTCTTCTCGGGAATCGGTGCGCAAATTGTACAGGTTTTGAACACCCCCCTGTTCGGGATCGAAAACCATCTTCCAATTGGCGGTCCGGATCATCACCGCCGTGCTGATTTCGCTGAAAACTGCCTCCCGACTCGCTCCGCGTTCATCCCTGAGAATGGCCAGCAGATCGCGTCCGGGTCTCTGCTGTTGTGCAGAATCCAGGGTCCCCGCCAGCGAAAGGATCGTCGGGTAGATGTCGAGGTGGGAGACCAGTTGTTTGGAGTCTTTCCCTCGTAGTCCCCTGGCGCCACGAATAACTCCCGGACCGGTCATAATCAGGGGAATACCGGCGCTCTGCTCGTAGAAATACCTTTTGTCCCATATCCCGTGATCGCCGAGATTGTCGCCGTGATCGGAGGTGAAAATTATGACAGTATTTTCCAGAATGCCCTGTTCTTCAAGAGTGTCCATAATTTCGCCGACATATTTGTCCAACAAAGCGCACTTATCCATATAATCCGCGCGGCGTTTGCGCAGACCTTCCGAATCCGGGCCATCGATCGGGGCCGGCACGTCGGAGGGTTGGTGCTGTTGGCCGGGATGCCAGAACGGTGGGTGTGGGCCGCTGAAACCAATATTCAAATAGAACGGAGACTCTTCGCTGTAATTTTCAACAAATTCCCGCGCTTTCCCTCCGATGTAAGCATCCTCGTAGTATTCTTCGGGGAATGGATAGCCCTCGCCCATATGATCGAGAGCCTTGATATATTCCTTGTAGAGCCCTTCTTCGCGGAGGTGTTTTGTAAACTGGCATTCGTTGTACTTATGCTCATAAGGGTTCAAAACCTGATGGACGTAATCGAATCCGAATTTCATGACTTCGTCATGATGTCGCGTAAAATCCATGTCCAGGCCGTAGCCGTCGATGTAATGGTGTCGTCCTACCAGCGCCGTATGATACCCGGCGTTTTGAAGATGGGACATAAAGGTATCAGCTCTCTGTCGCCCGTCCAGAGGCTCGGCCATGTTACCGCATATGCCATGCTGGGAGGGGTAAAAACCGGTAATGATCGATGCCCGCGCAGGTTGACAAAGGGGAGACGTGGTATATGCGTGCTCAAAAATGGCCCCGCGATCAGCGAGCTGAAGGAGTCGGGGAGTGCTCCGACCGACGGCATCGGGACGAAAATGATCGGTGATGATCAGCACGATATTAGGTCTGTTTTTTGACGCACCCATATTTTGCTCCTATCGGGATTCGGTCATTCAGGCTTGAGACGGTCAGGCAATTCCAAGGACCGCCGGCAAAACGAAAAATGAAAGCGGTGATCCGTTCCACATGTCGGAACTGTACACCGCATTTCACAGCCAGCCGAAGCTGGCGATATGTCATACAAACACAGATTGCCGGCAGCTTTCACAAAAAATATTACCACCATAAGGTAGCAACAAAGGTGCCGGTTTACTCAACTATGCCCATCTCAATGGCTTTTTCGGCAATTTGAACGGTATTGAGCGCTGCGCCTTTACGGATATTGTCGGAAACACACCACATGTCAAGCGTGTTTTCCCGGGAGGGATCACGACGGATTCGACCGACATACACCGGGTCTTTCCCCGATGCTTCCCGCGCGAGGGGATACGAATGAGATGCCGGATCGTCGACGACCTCTACCCCAGGGGCCTTCGCGAGAATTTCACGCGCTTGTTCGGAAGACATTTTATTCTCGAATTCGACATTGATTGTTTCGCTGTGACTCATCGACACCGGAACCCGCACGCACGTCGCGGTGATGGGCATTTCAGGTTCGCCCAAAATCTTCCGGGTTTCTTTAATCATTTTGACTTCTTCACTGTAATAACCCGGATATTCTTCCTTCATACTTCCGATTTCTGGCAGGCAATTATCATAAATTTGATGCGGATAAGGTCCCAACTCAGCGTCAATGCCTTCGGCGGCACACGTTCGCTGTTCCCTCAGGGCCCTCACACCGGCACGTCCGGTACCACTGACAGCCTGGTAAGTGCTGATCACAATGCGACGAATAACCCCAACCTCATGCAGAGGAGCCAGGGCCACGACCATCTGAATGGTGCTGCAATTCGGGTTGGCGATGAATCCCTGATTTCCCTCCATCGCTTTGGGGTTAACCTCAGGGATCACCAGGGGGACACGGGGATCCATTCGAAAATCACTTCCGTTATCCACGACAAACACGCCTTTTTTTACAGCTTTCCAACCGAAAAGCTGTGAAGCCCCGGATTCTCCCTCCGTTCCTGCGAAAAGGGCCACGTCCAAACCGTCGAATACCTCTTCAGAAGCGGCTATCACATGCCGCTTGTTGCCGGCAAGCTCCTGGGTTCGTTCCGAACGCGCCATTATACGCAGTTCTTCGGCAGGGAAAGCGCGTTGTTCGAGCACGCGAACAAGTTCCTCACCTACCATTCCTGCGCCAACAACACCGACTTTAAAACTTTTGCTATTCAAGATCGTATTTTTCTCCCAGAGTTTCTTCGCAGTATTCCTGATAAGCTTCTGGCACCAGCAGGTTGCGGAGGTGGTCCGGCTCATGCACTTTTATTTTCATAAGCCATCCTTCTCCGTATGGATCATTTTCGAGGGTTCCCAGATCCCATTCAAGTCCCTTGTTAACCTCAAGAATATGGGCATCAGCGGGCGGTGATATCTCGTGTATCCCGTTTTCGCCTTCCACAGTCCCGATAATGACTTCGAGCATCATTTCGTCATCGGGAGCCGGTATCTCAAGCGCAACAAGAGGACCGAGTTTGTCCAGCAAAGGGGCCGTAATGCCCATTCGAACCACAACAGCGTCGATTTTCACCCAAACGTGATTTCGGGTATAAGTCCTGTCATCTGGTATCACTGTCACAACTCTGTTCCTTTTTTTTAGGGTGGCGTATAGTTATTCTAACATACGGCCTTTAACGTGCAACCGGCCGATTCAGAGGTTAAAAAAAGCTGTGTCCTTTCCGAAAGCAACGAGCATAACTAATTCGGACGTGGTACGTATCTCCTGTCTCCCAAAATGCATTTTAAAACCAGGCCTGAAACATACATACTATCCAGAGCCTCTCTCAACCTGTATTTGCCCACATTTGCTGTCGCCCCCCGAATTCCAGTAACATACATTAAGAGGTAAGATAACACGTTCTCCCGATCATTCCTAAAGGTACGAGCTTAAACCAGGAATAATGTCCACCCGTATTCTGCTTGTCGACAATAACCCTGAAGATCTCAAACGGCTGCACGAGCATTTCGAATCCGAAGGGTACGAAGTAGAAGAAGCTGAAGCCTGCCCGGAAGCCTGCAATCTGATCACCTCCGGAGAATTCGATCTCGTCGTGCTCGATGCGACAAAGCCGGACGAGGTCAGGGCCGATTTGTGCCGGGATCTTCATGGCTGCAGTTCGACCGCTGGCGTACCTATTATAGGTATCACAGATCACGATTCCGCGCACCGGGGCGAAGCGGCCCTGGAAATCGGGGCCGACGATTTTGTTGTCCGGCCCATCAAAAAATCCGAACTCCTTGTGCGGGCCCGTACTCTGCTGCGCCTGAAAGAACTTAATGACGATCTCAGACACCGCAATGAACTTCTGGAAGATCTGAACCAGCAATTGGCCAGTCGTAATCAAGAGCTGGAACAAGGCATGGAGATGGCCCACAGGCTTCAGGAAGCACTCCTACCCCAACATTACCCTCCACTGAAAAACATCTCCTTCTACCACCTCTACACCCCGGCCGACGTCATCGGGGGTGATATATTTCAAATCACAAAAATGGAAGACGGACGGGCGGTAATTTTCCTGAGCGATGTCAGTGGGCATGGCATCCGGGCAGCTCTGGTCACCAGCATTCTCAAAGCCGTCTTCGAACACGTATATCTCGAAGATAAAGACGTTACAGAGATTCTTGAGGACCTTAATTCCCGCTTTCGAAGCATTCTCGGTGATCTCTCGCCGCACATCTACGCCACCGGCTTTCTGTTGATCGTTGACGGGGAAGAGTGCACAATCGACGTGGCCTGCGCTGGACACGTAAGCCCTTTCTTGATAAGCAAATACGACATGAGCTGCCGGCCCTTACTTGATTTTGGAGATATCGGTCCAGCCCTGGGCTTTTTCCAAGAACCTCAGTTCCCTTCGGTGGGTATTAAACTTTCTCCCGGCGATATTGTGCTTGGATTTACAGATGGGGTTTACGAAGCCATCAACGACGAGGGCGAAATTTTTGGCCTGGAACGTATGCGGCAGTTCATTGCGCGCAATGCCCGCCTGATTCCAAGAGATTTAATCCAGAAAGTTGTTACCCACACCGATGAATATCGGGGATCGCACAAACGTTCAGATGATGTCTGTCTGGTAGCCCTCGAAGTGCATTGAGAAATCGGTGTAGCTCCCAGCTCAACCTCGCAATAATTCCTCGAATTCTTTCTCGTTGAGGATTATCGCACCATGCTGCTCTGCCTGATTGACTTTGCTCCCCGGGTTTTCCCCGACGACCAGATAATCCGTATTGCCGCTCACGCTCGATGTGGCTCGCCCGCCCAATGATTCAATGAGATTCCGAATCTCACTACGCGTATAATTCTCCAGTGTGCCGGTCACAACAAAGGTCTTCCCCGCGATATTCGGGTTCTCCTGACTTTCGGTCCGGGAGGATTCCATATTCACGCCAGCCTTCCTGAACTTTTCATTGATGCGGCGCGTGGAATCCCGGGTAAAAAATGTTTCAATGGCAGTAGCTACTGTGGAACCGATTTCGTTGATCTGTTCCAGCTCCTCTGCATCAGCCTCCATTAACTCATCCAGAGAACCGTAGTTCTGCGCCAGAACATCTGCCAGATGCGAACCGACATGAGGAATACCAATTCCAAAAAGAAAGCGGGATAACCCGCGTTCTTTGCTCTCTTCGATGGAATGGAGGAGATTCTGTGCAGATCTGCCAGCCATCCTTTCGAGCCCAGTCAGATCTTCCTCTTCCAAAAAATAGAGTCCCGAGTAATCTTCGACCAGCCCTTCTTCGACCAGTTGTTCGACAAGCGCCTCACCGAGCCCTTCGATATCCATTGCACCTCGCGAGCCAAAATGGCGGATGCGTTCTTTCCTCTGGGCGGGGCACTGTGCGTTCGCACAGCGAAGATAGACGCCGTCAGGATCCTGCTCGGCAGGCTCGCCGCAGACGGGGCACTTCTCCGGCCGTTCAACTTTTCTTTCGCCTCCCTTTCTGGCGTCTTTGTTGACGCCCAAGACCTGGGGAATAATTTCGCCGGCCTTTTCAACCAGCACTCTATCGCCAACGCGCACATCCTTGCGCTCCAATTCGTCGAAGTTATGAAGACTTGCCCGGCTCACCGTGGTTCCCGACAGTTGCACCGGTTCGAGCACAGCAACGGGGGTTAGTTGACCTGTTTTCCCCACCTGAATGCGGATATCTTTCACGGTACTCATCGCCTGATCAGCACCAAATTTGTAGGCAATCATAAACCGTGGTGCTTTGCTTGTCGCGCCAAGTTTTTCCCGTTGCTCACGGCTGTCGACCTTTACAACCAATCCGTCAGCCGGATATGGAAGATCTTGATTTTTATCCTCCCAATCATTGCACCGATCGATTACCTCCTCGATATTCTCACATCTCTCAGAATAGGGATTTGTAGGGCAACCAAGAGATTTCAGAAAACCAAGCGTCTCCCAGTGCGAATCGGGCACATCGATACCCTCGAAATACCCGATCTCGTAGGTAAACAGGTGAAGCCCCCGCTTTGCTGCGATATTCGGATCGAGAACTTTCATGGTTCCCGCGGTGGCGTTACGGGGATTCGCAAACAGATTCTCACCTTCTTTTTCCCGTCTTGCGTTAACTTTTTCAAAAGATTCAAAAGGCATGTAAATTTCGCCGCGAATTTCAAGCAGACTCCCGCCCGGATCGTATCCTCTCTCCTGGCCGGAGTTATAAAACCGCAGCGGCAAATCTCTCACTGTTCGTGCGTTATGAGTAACATCATCGCCGACTTCCCCGTTCCCACGTGTTATGGCCCGGAACAGCCTGCCATTTTCGTAAACCAGGTTTATTGCCACACCATCGATTTTCGGTTCAAGCACGTAAGTGGGGTTCGCACCCTCAAGTCCCCTCAAAACACGATCATGGAAATCACGCATCTCACTCTCATCGTAGGTGTTATCCATGCTGAGCATAGGCTGGATATGTTCGGCACTCTGGAATTCTTGAATGGGTTCTCCGCCGACCCTCTGGGTTGGGCTCTCAGGCGTAATGAGTTCCGGAAATTTGTCTTCCAACCGTTCCAATTCTGTCATTAAAGCATCGTATTCGCGGTCGGATATTTCCGGATCCGCCCTGACATAGTAGAGGTAGTTGTGGCGGTTAATCTGTTGGCGGAGTTTTTCGACACGTTGACGGACCTGCTTTTTGCGGCTCAAGCGTCAAACCCCTTCTTTGCTGTTCCGGTGGATTTTCCCTGTCCCCGGTTTATATTTCGGCAACTTCCTGCTCGGCCGTAGCAAAAAACTGCCGCAGGTCGCTCAGGCAAAAATCGCAGAGAGCGCCCTCTTCAAGACGGATTTCAGTGATTTTTTCCCAATCGGTCGGTGCAACGCTAACTCGTTGCAGAATACATTTCTCATTCAAACAGAAATGCTGCCCATCGGCACCCTTCTCCACATCGTCACGCCACTTGGAAGGGACACCGAACATGAAACAAACCTGCCGCATTACTTCGGTTTTCAGGCAGCTGTAAGGCATTCCCCAGATGTGTTCCAGCCTATGGACACTGATCACAGCAGCAGAGAAAGGCTTGGCGGCTCCGACCATATAACCAGGACTTGCTTCTCCGCGTTCCTCATTTCCTGAATCATACATATCTTCTTCCATGACGAACAGATCATAGTGATCACCCAGAAGACGGGCATCGCGCCAGGGTTCGGTCGATAGATCGTGGAGGAGCCGTCCGGAATCAACCTGCATACGCTCTTCGTTCAGTGCATCGTAAATGTACCAATCGACGCTTTGCCAGGGGACGAGTTTATCGTTTTCATCCCGCCATTGGGGGCTGCGGTATTGACCGTAATCGCGCACGGGGAACTCTTCAGAGTTGCCTCCGAGGGCAAAAAGCTCGGTTATGGCGTCGATGACGGCCGTCTTTTCGGGCCAGAAGCCTTTATTATCGAGAATATTGAGTGGTTTTAGTCGGTTCATAGCTTTCGAAACTCTTTTTTGAGAATTGAGGGGAAGCTCCGCATCTCCCCCCGCAAAGGGCAACGGTTTCACCCCGACCCGACAATTCCATTATTGCCCATCCCGGTCCAAACTGCAACCCGGCCTCTGGAAACCAGAAAATAATCGTTCAGGTACCTGTCAGCTTTTTCAATACGTTCGTTATTTTCGTCACGGGGCCGTTTTCAATTTCTTCTCAGCCGACGCCCGGAGTTGAGCAAAACGCGCGAGCACGTCCGGACTCCCCATATCGGGATCAAATTCTTTCAACTGCCGGATCAGCGTCAGTAATTTCCGCAACGCCTTTGCATTGCCGGATTCCACAACGCATTCCGCCCGTTCGACCTGCGCTGTCCAGAACAAAGCGCTCTCGCGAGATAGACCCGAACAGAGCGGATTCAAGGTCTCAATGGCATCCTCCAGCCGTCCCAGCTTTTTCAAACATCGGGCTTTCCCAATGACCAATTTCACATCGACGGAACCCGACTCTTCTGAGTCGCCAGGTTCTCGATCTGTGCCTTCGAGACGACCATATAATTTAATAGCCTGTCTCAAATCCGCTGGATTCCCCCGTCTCGTCAGCGCGTCGGCATAAAATTTTCCGGCCCGGTAAGAGAGCGGCGAACTGCGTCTGCTGGCATTATAAAGCCAGCCGGCCCACCGGTAGTAGATCTTCAGCAACTTCCGATTACGGGAACTGTCGCGCCCGGATTCCAGGACGGAGCGGACCTCCCCGAGAAATCTGTCGGCCAGTTCTTTGGTTTTGTCCATCCCGTACGACTGCCGGAAATGACGCAGGGATTCAGCGGCCTCTTTAAGACGCTGGTTTCGAAGCGCATCCTCGAACAGATAGCAGTCGGCCGCCCCCCCCGCATCGCATTCTGACCAACGCTCGCGCAATGTCGACAGTTTATCCAGTGCTTCTTCGTCACCGAGTACCGAATGGCGTAGCAACAGTGCGTAGAGCTTGCAGCGGCAGGCCCGGTCAGCAAGTTGCTTCTTTTTCGGCTCTGTCAGATCGCTATCTGACTCTGTTCTGTTCTTCAATCTCGCGCTCAGGGCCTGCAATCGCCGCGCCAGTTCGGCCGCCTGCTCTCTGTCTGATGGCGGGGTTCGGCGGGCAAGTTTGTACTCCTGCTCCAGTGCCAGGAAGTCCGCCATCAAACCGGTGTATTTTTGCGACTTGATCTGTCCGTAACTCTCCACCGCGCGCCGGGCCCACCTCTTGAACTGCTGGTCCGAGTCGGCCTCGCGGGCAAGCACCGCGCACTGGGCCCCGATCGCAAGCTGCCACCGGTCGGCATCATCGTCTTCGTCCCAATTGGTAGCCAGCACCGACAGCGCATCCACAAAAGCCTTCCGATATTTCCGGACGGATGTATTGCCTCCCGCCAGCGCCGATTCCAGCATTCGATCGCGTATTCTGGCGCGTTCCAATGCGGCTGCTTTCGCCCGGGAGTGTGAAGGATAGTTCCTGGAGAGTTCTTCGTAAGCTTCAGTCGCTTGAAGGCGCTTCGTCTGTATCGCTTTCGCACGCCCGATTATCCAGAGCGCCTCCGGGACAATCGGATTACGTCCGTCTCTGTCCTGTTTCTTCGCCCGTTCTGCCAGGTCGATGGCTTTTTGCAGATCTCGGCGCAAATCGTGCCGCTGCTTGCTATCAGGCCTGGAAGTTCCGCCGGAATCTCCCCGAGAAAGTCGGTGGGCCGCCAGGAGAACAAGAACCGAAGGGGGAGCGTTATTTATCTGCTTCTGCGACCAACGCCTGAGAAACAGCTTCGCCACCAGCGCCCGCGACGAGGGAGACCTGTGCCGGCTGAGGAAATCTCGGAGCGCCTCGTCCAGCCTGTTCCGCACCCGTTCGGCATCCGCGTCTTCACGCTTAATTTCCCGGCTGTAGAAACGTTCGTGGAGCATCATAGCCCGCACGTCGATCAGAGTTTTCGGATCCGGTTTCGGGGACAGAGCCTGATATTTGGCCACGGCCTCGACTGCCTGGCGGAACGCCGCCGGCGTGCCGGGAGAGTCAGCGTCGGCCCAGGCCGAATCGGACCCCGCAAAATCAATTCTGGCACGAGCCAGCTCGAAAAACACCTTTTCCCGCAAATCAGCACTGGAAGCCTGTCCCGCCAGCTGCGACAGCAGTCGGACAGCCTTTTTGTGCTTTCCTTTTTCTCGCAGGCAGGAGCCTTTCAGCAGTTGCAGTCGTTGCCGGGGAGAACCAGCCGAAAAAGCTGAAACCATCTTTTCAACGTCGGCGATCGTCTTTTCCAGAAGGCGTATCCGCTCCGATCCTTCCGCAGTTGCCCGCGCCTTCCAGTAGCGGGCAAACGCCCTTTGCCAGCGCAATTGCCAGCCGAGACGCTCCAGTCTCGGGGCAAGGTTAACTTCACGCGCCGAATCATCTTCGGCCCATTTCTGGCGACGCTTCAAATCGGTCTGGATTTCTTCCAGTTCCTTGAGGGACTCCGACAGCCACAGGCAGAGTTTTTGTCGCTGCTCAGAGGTTGAAAGCGATAGTTTCATGCGGGCGATCACAGGGCGTCCCCGTCGCATACCAAGTATATCTGCCATCCTGAGGCGCACGCTGAACCAGTCCACAATCGCCTCTTCCCGCGCGGCCTGTCCCGGGCGAGGCGAGTGCACTTTTTCTTTTATGGATGCGGCGCTTTTGCGCGCACGTTCGACAGCTTCCAGCAATAGTTTCTCGCGCCGTTTACCTTCGGCCTCATCGCTTTCAGCGAGGAGTTTCTCTATGGCTGCTTCACCCGGGAAATTTTGCTCTTCGGCCCGACTCACCGGACCGTAAAGAAAAACGGGCAGGAGCACGGCCACCAGCACCACAAATTTTCGCCCGAGCCCTCCATTCATTCGTTCGCCTCCGGAGGCGCAAAGGTTACCGCTTCGAATCCCGCCACGGAGGCGGCGTTGAACACTTCAATCACGTAAGCCCACCGGACGTCCCGATCCGCGTGGATAATGACAGGCACGTCGGGATCGTCTATTCTCCGGGCGCGGCCGACGAGGGCGCCTTTCACTTCGCTCACATCGGCGGTCAGTTGTCCGTCGTCTATCCGGTACCGCACATCTCTGTTGAACTCGCCGGCGGGGGTCAGGGAGATATGGATCGGCAGCAGTATGCTCTGCTTTCCGCCCGAGGACGGGACGGGCGTCATGAGCTGTTTCTCGGGTTTCTGGAAGGTGCTCGTCAGCAAGAAATACAGCAGAAGCAGAAAAGTGACATCGATGAGCGGGGTGAGCGGCAGCGAGGCGCGCCAGCGTTCCCGCAGGGGGGGCAAAGAATCTCGC
Organism: Candidatus Brocadiia bacterium; assembly: GCA_046538485.1. Classification (GTDB taxonomy): domain Bacteria; phylum Planctomycetota; class Brocadiia; order SM23-32; family SM23-32; genus JBKHIT01. Next base: position 11,782 of record JBKHIT010000072.1, read on the forward strand.
AGGTTGGGGGCGCGTTCCTCTACGCTTTCTTCAGTCGTCATTCTTGCGGTCTCCCGGGTTCTGGCCGCTGGAGTTTTTTTCGCCCCTGGTCGTCAGGCTCATTATCTCGATCCCCGCATTCGACGCGGCCTGCATAACGGGCTGGACATCCCCGTAACGAATGTCCCTGTCGGCCCGGATCTCCACCCAGAAATCCGAAACACCCCGGCTGTCCGCCTGCGCTCTGCGACTTTCCAGCAGGCCGACAAGCGTGGCAATTGCATCGGGGCGGCCGACCTCCACTCTATCAACGCCGATCTGATACCGGTCAGCCAGACTTGAAAGAGCCGGATCCCGCCCCTCCATCCGGTTTCCGTATTGATTAAGCACGTTCACCGTGACGTGGTTGAGTCGTTTCTGGTCCTCGGGCAGCTGCGAGGATACATTTTCCTGGGGGGCAGGCAGCAGCAAATCGGGGAGTTCCCTTCCGGCGAGTTGGGTCGCCAGAAGAAAAAAGATGATCAACAGAAACGTGCAGTCAATCAAGGGCGTCAGCGGCAGGTTCAGATTTCTTCTGGTATCTTTTTTATACATTAATTTTTCCTGCTCGCAGTATTGCTCGCCCAAAAGAAGAGACGGAATTTGGATGCATCACGCAGCACCTCGCTCGGATTTCTGGGTCTCGGCAATCAACTCATCAACCGACAGAATCGCGTCGTTCGTAATATCCTCGATACGGTTGCGCAGGGCGGCATAGACACAAAGGGACGGAATCGCGACCACCAGACCGAGCATGGTGGTCACCAGCGCCACGCCGATATCACCGGCCAGCAGTCGGGGATCCGGCGACCCGGAATCGACAATTTGAAAAAACGCTCCGATCATACCCCAGACCGTCCCCAGAAGTCCCAGCATCGGCGCGACGTTGCCGATGACGTTCAGCCATTCGATCGAGCGCATCAGCCCCGATACCCTGTGTTCGGCGGTATCCATCAGTTTTTTCTCCATATCGCGACGGCCACCTCCCGCGCGGCGGAACGTGTTGCGAACAAGATGACTGAAGAAATCCCCGTTATCGGCCACCTTTTTGATCGCCCGCGAATACTCTTTGCGCGAAAAAAGGGATTTCACCCGGCGGTAGACGTCCTCCGGGAACAGATTCTTGCGTCTGAGACGCAAGAACGATCGCACCATAATTCCCATGGAGATAACGCTCAGTATCCAGATCAGGATGCCTATGGGGCCCCCCTTCACGAATAGAAGATCAAGATAATACATGTTCTACGTCCTTTCTTTGAACTTCTGGCAAAACACACTTCACTTCACGCAGTTTCCTCACCGTCGATCACGCTCCACCCTCACAAATTTCCCTCCGGTCTCCCGAGCGATACGGTGAAGTATCCCGGCCGCCGCACTGCGGTTACCGTAAAGGTAAGTGTTGATCCGAACGGTCTCACGACTGTTGAGTTTTTTGATCGTCCGCATGACCCGAGCATTATCTGGAAACGCCCCGTCGGTCAGCAAACAGATCAATTTGGACCTTCCTCCGCCCCGGCGCAGGACGCCGAACGCACGCGCAATGGCCGCTATCGGTTCGGTGCGGCCCGACGGCTCAACCCGCGAGAGAAACTTCGCGGCCGCGGTCTTCGTCTGACGCGTGACCCGCGCCAACCCGCGTCCCGGACCTGCCAGCGGGCGACCACCGGCAAATAAAATGATGTAAAACCTCTGCTCCTCACCGAGTCGCCCGATCGAGCGGAGCATCTCCTCCTGGATTTTCCCGAAAGAACCTTTGAGCGATGAGGAAAAATCGATCAGGTAAACAACATCATCCGCGCGGGATTTTGCCCCGAAAAAAGTCGCGCTGCGGGGCACCGGGGCGCTATCTTGAACCGGCAGGTCGGAAGGGAATGCCCTTGCCTCCTCCAACTTTTGCCATATCTCATCTTTCTCGTCGCGCGAGGATTCGGGGGCGGTTTCCGCTCCGTCGGCCCAACGCGGCTTCATCCCCGCGCTATCCGGCGCCGATTCGCCCTTCGCCGAAGTATTCTTGCTGATTATCTTTGTGCGCATCGGTCTCGGTTTGATCTTGGGCGGAATGGGCGGAGCTGAACGGCTGGAGTATTTTGCCACCGTATCGTCACGGGATTTGCGTGGGGCTGGCCGGAACAGAGCCGTTGCCAGCAGCAGGGCCAGTCCGACGTGCAAGGCCACACTCAGCCCCCACGGCATATACCGTTCCCACCAGTTCATTGATGTCTCTGTATCTTTGACCATTTATCTCGGATTCCTGCTATTCGATGATTCTGACCCATCTGGATTTTCCCGCATCCAAAATCGCGCCCTGCCGTTCCTGAGCTCTGAAAGGGCAACATATAATAGCCCGGGGTGCAGAGGGCTGAAGACCCTCGGAGCCCTGGGTTGACGGTGCAGAGGGAATCATAGTGGGCTGAAGGCCCACCATAAATTTGTCCCCCAAAACACCTTGTCAGAAGCAGACTGAACTTCAGCCGGAGGCCGGGGTTCAGAACGCGGCTCAATTCCCCGGAGGTTACAGGCGCATTTGCATTTTCCGGCAATTGTCCGCCTCAAGTCCAGTTTCGCCCGCCGATGGCGGGCTCTGCTGAACTCGAGTCTCCGTTTCCCGGCGAGCGGGCTGGACTTCAGCGCCGCTCTTGCGGGGCTGGAGTTCAGAACGCGGCCCAATGTGGCGAATCGACTATTCCCCGGGCACAGGATCGGGGAGATCTTTGATTTCTGGCACTCCTTGAACAACGTACACAAGCCCGCTCAGCGGCGCCATCGTTCCACTATCAGTCCAGACTCTCCCATCGCTCCCGCTCCAGGCGTCTGATGGCCGTATCGGCCGCCGGGACAAGATCGTGGCTCTCGTAAACCTCCATCACGGCTTTCACAGTATCGTCGTAGGGGTTCTGGCAGGACTTTCCGCTGGTGGACAGGAAACGCGCGAAAGATTTCTCCGTCTCCCTCGCCTCCGGATGCACGTACAGGTAAAATCGTTGGGAAAGTGGGTAGGCGCCCGTTTGTATGTTCCGGGGCGTTGGACCGAGGGCCTTCCTTTTCTTTCCCTCACCGACCCGGATATCGAGCACTTTCACAGTCCGCCCTTCCTTCGGGACTTTTTTAAGGTCCACAAATCCGATCGCACGGGCGTTCATGCTCACCGCCGCAATCGCCCGCGCGCTGTCGCGCTTGAGTTGCCGGCAGCGCAGCTCCCGCCGCGACACGCACTGCTGGTAGAAAAGCTCCGCCGCCCGGTTCCGCCCCGGCAGGCCGGCGGTCCGTATGGGGACCCCTTCCGCGCCTCGGGGGGATGAGAGGCCCGTCCGGCCGAGCTCGCTCCAATCGCGCCTCTTGCCGCTGAAGATGGTTTTGATCTGATCCACGCTCAGCGCATCTATTTTATTGGCCCGGTTCACGATTATGGCGACGGCCCGGCCGGCCAGAAGATGTTCGGTGGGTTGTAATTTTTCCCAACCTTCCTGGTGCTCTTTGAGCCTCTCCGCACTCAGTTTGTGATCGGTCAGCAGGAGGCTGGGGGACGGATCGACGCCGTCCGATGAGTCCTTCAGGAAAGCTCCCGCGGCCAGCCGCTCCCGGCTGTAGGGCCGGCTCCGGAGCTGGACGGCCTCCCTGGCCCGCACGTATTCGGTGGTCAGATCCCGCACCACCGCCCGGTCGAGTCCCAGGGTCAGGACCGGCAGTCGTTTCCCCCGGCCGCGTCTTACGTCCCGAAGACGCCGTTTCTGTCTGTAGAGATGCTCCTGGTATGGGGTGACCAGCCCTTCTTTGGCGGCGATCTCCGAGGCTTTTTTGCCGACGGCGAACTCGCAGAACTCCCTGGCGGGCGGCGACGCCCCGGGCCAGAGATACAACGCGATGTATTCGCTCAAGGGATAATCTTTTTGGATAATCGGCTCCAGGCCGGGAGCAATCGCCTTCCCCTCTTCGGTCTTCGCGATAGCCAGGGGTTTAACACCGGGCAGGCGCCGGCCTTCCCACAGGACAGTTCCGATAGCATTGGGCTCGCGGGCGATCTTGCCGACAATCGCCCCGCGGCTTCGCTGGACCTTCATATCGTCGCGGTAGACGTAGAAAGTGCCCGAGTAGTCGCCGCCGACCAGCATGCAGTTTCGGCGGATGATATGGCTGCTGATGGAGCGCCATTTTGGTTCCCCGTAGCAGTCCATCCGCCGGAGACCTTCTTTTTTCTCAGCGATTGTGGCGGTGCGGAGTGTATTTCGCACTTCCTCGGTACTCATCCGGGAGAGCGGGTTATTTTTGTCGACAATCACCGCGGCGCGTGCCTGAGCGACGATGAACCGCTCGCAGGTAATCGGCTCGCCCCCGTCCTCCGTCCCGCATTCAACATCGGTCAGCGCGTAGTGCAGGAGGATATCGGCGTCTTCGCGGGTGAATCTCTCGACCGGTTTGCTGTCGCTCCATTTCCGCAGCGCAAACCTCTGGCGGGACAGACCTTCCTGCCGGCAAAAGGCATCGAGCATCTTACTTAAAATCGGAAACCCCCACCTGTGCCCTCCGGCGATCCGGACGGCCGGGCGGCCTCGTGCGGCCGCGCCGCGAGTCGCGGTGAGAAAGACCGAAAACACAACAATAGTGATCCAGACATATTTGCAAAAACGCATCGTCATTTTCTCTTCCCTCTCACACATCAATTACATGGCACGAGTTTGCGGAACGACCTTTGTTCATCTTTCTTCATTTGTTTTCTTCATCTTGCAAAGAAACTCTGACGATCGTTGTCCGATCGGCTATACTGATTCGGTATTCGCCGTTTTGTATTCTTCCATTTTTAAATATCGCAGCCAATCTTTCCGGCCGGTAGCTTTGCGAGTCATCATTTTTCAAAACTGTCGTGCCGGTAATAATCATTGCCTCACCCAATGGATAGGCTTCATATCGCCTACTTTTTGTTTTTGATTTTAATCCACTCACCAGCTTTTTCCGGATCGAAGCTGCTTTTTTCTGCCAGCTCTTTCTCGGAAAGCAATCCGGCTGACCAATAACCGACCAGCCGCCCTCCAGAACCAGGCAGGTAAAACGTACCTTCTGACAAAAGTGTTTCCAGCTGGCATTCAATCTTTTTATCTATATCGAAGAGGCCATCAACAAGGGCCTCTATCTGCTTTTGATTGAGTTGATCAACATAGAGAGGACGAATAAACAGATTGTCCAAATACGAAGCGTTTCGTTTAACACGATTGCATACGGCTTCCATCAACTGGGTATATATGAATAATTTGGCGTATTGTGAACGCAATTCTTCATTCTCCGTCGTCAATTTTTCACATTCGTTTCTGTCAGCTTCCGTCATCGAATAGCTGAATATTGTATTTGACATGACAGCTTGATGATACGCAGTCTTAATTTCTTCCCACCTATTGGGAGTAACTGCGAAACTATCCGCCTGCCGGAGTTTTTGAAGCACTAATGCAGAACACCGAGTTAGGTAACGGTTCATTTGCTGATTAATTTTCTTCAGTTTTTGGGCCGCAATTATTCTTCTCCCAGCAACCATCTTCCGAACTCCTTCGCTAATAATTCGTTTTTGCCTTTCCTGGGATGCAACCGGCACGCGTCCTATTTTGCCTACCCGTAAATAGTCAGCGAAGTTTTCCAAAATCAGTGCGCGTTTTTTCGAGTCGAGGTTCTTAAGATCGACTTTTGATAATGCCTTTTGTATTATTTTCTCCCAGCGTTTCCGTACCTTCGCTTGATCAGTCTTTTTTAAATTTTGCTTTTTCAAATACTCTGTTACAACTTTATCCATATCTTCGGCCAAACCAGATCTATTGCTCTGTTTTGCTGCAGAAGCTGCGCAACAAAACAATGCTATGGCAACGAGTAATTGAAAAATTACGGAGTTTCTCATCATAATCTTCCCTCTTTAAGTTAGTTATGGTAAAGTATTCCGATTTCGAAACACGTGCCAGAAAAAAAGTAGTGCTACCTTTCCGAACATCGCAGAGGTTCAAAATGAGTGCTCAACACCTCTGAATTCTTCCACTTTATTATTGGCGTTTCAGTTGTCGTATTATGTGGATTTATTTCATAAAATAGAGGTCTTGGTGCCCTGATAACCCCATTGCCACGGATTAAAACCTCTACTGGCCGGGAGAGATTTTGTCCTTCAGGCGAAGGCCTTTGTACCGGGACTGTAAACAGCTTGGCAAAGCTCTGCCCTACAGTGACTTCCGTCTTGTTGAATGATAAAGGTATTGTCACGGTAGCATCACCTACGGGTATAGCAATACTGCCTCCCGGTCCTGAACCCCCACGACAATCGCCTCCAAACGTAACCTCCCATTCTTTTTTGCCATCAATTTCCACAGTCCATGCCACAGCCACCGCCACGCCGCCAGCTATAAGTGGAGGGCTATCGTTTTTCAAAGTCATTTTTGACTTGTTCTGGCTTTCTAGAAAATAATTATGTTTCCATCGCCCCTCACATTCATCGCTCCGAGCAGCACCGTATTTCAAAACAAATGTTTTCTGATCAGAATGAGCGTTCCCGTGAGCGATACCCATCCAGACGCCATAGGTGGCCTTAGTTGGATCTGTTTTCTGGCAATCCGTTCGGACAAACCCCTTCACATCAATTGTAGTTTGAGCAGAAGCGCTTGGGAATTCCGCATCATAGACGCGAGCCTTGAAGCTACCAGATTTTGTAAAACGAGCAGCTCCTATTGATTGTCTCAAACCCTGGCTAACGGGATCTCCTGCGTCTGGCGTAATGTCAACTCCCTCTGTCAAATCCTCAATTGCCCACTTCAACGTACGACCAGCGGGCTGCACATTCGCCACAAGCTCAGTTTCCTGGCAATATTCAATCGTTGTCCGGGAGATCGTCTTTATCGTCACGCTTATCACTGAAAATCTGATTTTCCTCTCAAAATCGGGCTCGCCGTCTTTCGTCACCGTTACTGTATAAACCCCTGGATTGAGGTCCGAGAGCGAAGTTAAATACGGCGGTCCCGTCCATGTCCCGCTATGACCAGACGTTGCGGACCAGTCATAGGTACCCGATTGAACATTCAGCCGGAAACTGACGTCGCCTCTATCGTCCTCGGCCAAACTGCAATGCAAAGACGGAAGATCTGTGCCAGGGTCGCCATCCTCATCTTCAGAAATGTTATCCGAATCGCTGACGCCGCGACCCGTATTATCGTCCCGCAGCACCAGAGACCCCGGCTCTTCCATGTCCTTCACGTCGGCCCACAGCACAGTCGGCGCGGCTCCTCCGCCTCCGCCTTCCCCGCCTCCTGGCACAACGCTCACCCAGTAGAGTGCTCCAATCCCTTCTCGACCTTCCACTTCCACTTTCACAGGGTCTTCCCTGCGGGTAATCACCAGCAGGGCGCCATCGTTGACCGGGTCGTCGTAGACACCGGCCGCTTTCCCCTTAACACCCGAATTCGTGACATGAATCTCGTCATTTTCGCCGGTGGGCTCGCTTGAGAAATGCCCCTCAATATCTTCCGCTTCTTCCTGCGGGTTGTCTTTTTGTCGGGCCTGAACGTGGATAGTCTCGTTCGTCGCCCGGGCGGGCGCCGCTATCCCAGCAATCAGCAAAATCAACGCAATGATCCATTCTTTCCTCATCTCACGCTCTCCTTCATCAGCCTGTCGGCTTCGGGCAAAAGTTCTCTCCGCACCCGCTTCGTCCAGCGAGAGTCCGGATAGCCTGCTTGACAAAAGTGCCGGCACCACAGCTGAATCAATTCTGCTCACGGGTATCTTTTGGTTTCAGCTTGTCGGGGATCACATCTGTCATATTTCTCAGTTCAAGCTGTTTCATAAATTCCCTTTCCAGCCCGGCTTCCTGGATCACGTTGCAGTAGTACCATTTAAAGATGTTTTTTGGAGGACGCCAAGTATCTTCTGGCCAGTTGCTGACAACCTCCACTACTTTTTCCCTTTCCGCGCAAGTGCGCCAAACAAGACTTTGGTGCTCAAACGGATAGTTCAAAAGAACACGGTCCCTTTGAGGTGATTGAGGAAGATTTGCCAGGAGTTGAGCATAACGCAGGTCTGACGGAACCAGTGAACGGCGGCCCTGACAATAGAACCTTTCCAAACGACGACTAACTCGCAAAGCTATACCATAAGCGATGTAGTCTGTGAGATTCCTCACATCAAGATCCCTCGCCACACCTTTTCGTATTGTGCCGTCTTGTCGCGTCAAATAATCCAGCAATTCGTATGGCAATTTCTCAGTTTTCTTTGTATATTTTCGCCACAGCGTGAGGTCCTCCTCGAAAAAATAGAGAATTGCGCCAATATTGGAGACTTTCCAGGATTCGGCTTCCTCTTTCAGAAGTTTCTCCGCGTGTTGCCGAATCTTTTTTATGTCTTCCTTCGAAGCATCACCTTTCACGAGACGTTTCATTTGGGAGACCACAGGATCCAGATCTGGGAATTCTTTTTTCTCCAATGTCGTCAGGAAACTGACACGTAGATGCTCTTGCAGAGAATCCAAATCATCAAAGTGGTTGTTAGCCCCTTTGGTTCCTGCTTGAGCCAGGGGTACAAGAACTATACACACAACAACTAACCAGGTAATCCTCATTTTGCATTCCTCTCTTGTCTAACAGCATCCTTTACAAACAAGCATCGTTTTACTGAAGGCCGCGAATTCAGTGACACTTCCATCTTTCGGCGGAAGCGAATTGCTCAAGAGGTTGCCATCCTGTTGTACCCCGATGGGACTCCGGATCTCCTACACCGCCTTCACGCCAATGTATTTTAGTCCACCTCACCTTATAGCTTTTTTGATAAGCGCGGAGTTGCCATGTTCTCCCGTCATTGCTGCTTCGGGACCAGCCATAGTTGTATGTTGTACTTGTCGACCAAGCCGCACTAATACCACAGCTGAGGCCATGATAACCCACGGTAAAGTCTTCTTGAATCGTTGCTTCGAAACACCTTGCAACCCCCAAACTTACTTGATTTAGACCTGTGGCTTCCGCCCCAGTGAAATCGAATTTATACTGTTCAGCAACCATCAAATAGTAGCGATGAATACGTCCAAACATGTCAGTCTCCTCCTCCTGTTCCCGGTATATCACTGCTGGATTACCGACGTGAGGCAACGTCTGGCGCAGCCGGCGTTCTTCCTCCGCCCAGG
>JBKHIT010000073.1:0-20814 GCA_046538485.1 Candidatus Brocadiia bacterium
TTGAATACATAAAAGCCGCCCGCCGGGTGGCGCACTTTCATCTTGCATCTAACCACTAGCAACTAACCACCAGCAACTATCAGAAAAACCGCCTCACCAACCCGTAAACCTTATCCAAATTTTTCAGTGCTTTATCGACTTTTTTGTCAAGATCGCGCACGTCCTGGAGTCTCTCCCGGTAGAAGCGGCGTTTTTGCTTGTCTTCGACCGATTCCAGATCCTCCTCGGCGTTGTCGATGACACGCCGCATGGCGTCCATCCGACGCGTCAGACCGTTCTGCAGGCGATCGATCACGATTTCGGGGACGTCGCGGTTGGCCTCGTAGTAGTCTTTGCGGTCGCCCGGCACGCAGGCTTTCCGGGCGGCACCCCAGCGTTCGAGTTCGCGCACGTTCATGCTGGCGTTGCCCTTACTCATCTGGCAGGCGTCGGCGATATCGCTCAGCGACATGGGGTCGGGGTTCATATACAAAAGCGCGTAAATCTGCCCCACGGACTTATTGAGGCCCAGGTCGCTGGCCAACTCACCCATCTCGTGGATGAATCTGTCGCGTATCGGATCAGTTTCTTCAGTCAATCTTGCCTCCTGAGCGGGGTAATATTGATCGTTTAATATGTATTGAACGTTACGAACTATCATACCGGTGGCAGTCAGAGATGTCAAGGGGGAAATGGCGGGAGGTTAGTTTTAGTTGTCGAACGACAGTTACTGAACGGGATCTGCCCTGCCGCAGCGGTCCCTTACGTCCCTTCTGTCCCTTACGTCCCTTCTGTCCCTTACGTCCCTTGCGGCACTTCTTTGTGTGCACCGCAGGGTTGCTGCTGAACTGAGAGACGGATCGGGTAGCGTGAACGGCGAAACGGCAAACGACAACGGCAGGCAAAGCGGTGGCAAGCCACCGCAGTCCAAAAACAGCATACGACGGAACGCTCCGTGGCCCGCGGAGGCGCAGAGAGACAGAGAACAAGAAACGGATAGAGAAACGACTCAGCGACTAACGGCAAGGTGCGGCGCACTCCGGAAATTTTGCGATTTCCACCAGAAACCACTTAACCAGGAACCGGTAAGTCAATGCTGGTGGCGGCCGCAGCAGTTTTTGTATTTTTTGCCGCTCCCGCACGGACACGGATCGTTGCGACCCACCTTCTCGTCGGTCACGATCGTTTCCACCGGTTTAGTATCCCCGGCTTCCTGCGCCGCCGCCTTTTGCTGCTCGGCTTCCTCGGTAACGTCAAATTGCGCATGCTCCAGGGAACCTGTTTGCCAGACGTCCGCGATTTCGCGTTCTTCCCGTTCTTCCACTTCGACGCGGTAGAAGATCTCGGTGACGCGTTCGGCAATCGCCGCCATCATTTCATCGAACAGTTCACCGCCCTCGATCTTGTAAACAATCTTTGGGTCGTGCTGTCCCCAGCCCCGCAATCCGATTCCGCTTTTCAATTCGTCCATCGCGTGGAGGTGATCTTTCCAGCGCACATCGATGGTTCGGAGCATCAGGGATCGGCCGAATTCCAGCAGGGGTTCTTCGCCGAACTCCTCGCATTTATCGTTCAGTATTTCCTCGGCGCGCTCGAACAGGTGGTCTTCGACATCTTCCACTTTGTATTGTTTTTCAGGGGGAATTCGCGGGGGCTCACCAAATTTCCGATCGAACCAATCCGCCAGACCGGCAATATCCCATTCTTCCGGCACCTTTTTCGGGTCGACATAGACACCCAGACCGTCGACGATTGTATCTTCGGCGAGCACCAGCAGTTCCTGGTCGAGTCCCTCCCGGTTGAGTAGTTTCTGTCGCCAGGAATAGATCGTTTTGCGTTGTTCGTCCATCACTTCGTCGTATTCGAGCAGATTTTTGCGAATTTCAAAATTGTATTCTTCGACCTTTTTCTGCGCTTTCTCGATCCAGCGGGAGACCAATTTACTCTCCAGGGCCATACCCTCTTCCATCCCGGCTTTTTTGAGCCAGCCGCGCATGGATTCGGGCGCGAAAACCCGCATGAGATCGTCTTCGAACGAGACGAAGAACCGACTTGACCCCGGGTCGCCCTGTCGGCCGGCCCGCCCGCGAAGCTGATTATCGATTCGCCGCGCCTCGTGCCGTTCGGTGCCAACAATGTGGAGTCCGCCTTTTTCGGCGACTCCGGGGCCCAGCACGATATCCGTGCCTCGTCCGGCCATATTCGTCGCGATGGTGACATTGCCGGGTTGTCCGGCCTCGGCCACGATATCGGCTTCGCGGGCGGCGGCTTCGGGACGGGCGTTGAGTACATCATGTTGGATCCCTTTCCGAAGCAATCTATCGCTGAGCATCTCGCTCTTCTCGACGCTGGTCGTTCCCACGAGGATCGGGCGCCCGGTTTCATGAACGTCCGCGATTTCCTCGGTAACAGCCTTCCATTTCTCATCCTGTGTTCGGTAGACCACATCCGGATGCTCTGTCCGGCGCAGCGGCAAGTTAGTCGGGATAACCACCACGCCCAGGTCGTAGATCTTATGAAACTCCCCTTCTTCGGTCTTGGCCGTCCCGGTCATCCCGGCGAGTTTATCGTAGAGGCGGAAGAAATTCTGCAGGGTAATTGTCGCGATGGTTTGAGTTTCTTCCTTGAGTTTCAGGCCTTCTTTAACGGTTACGGCCTGGTGAAGACCGTCGCTCCAGACGCGTCCTTCCATAAGCCGTCCGGTGAACTCATCGACGATCACGACCTCTCCGTCGCGCACGATGTATTGTTCGTCGCGGTTGAAGAACTCTTTGGCCCTGAGCGCGGTCTCAATGAAATGCGGCCATTCCTGTGCATCGAGGTTGTCGGCGCTGTGGATATTATCGACCCCCAGCATACGTTCCGCCAGATCCCATCCTTCCCCGGTTGGTTGACAGGTTTCTTCTTTTTCCTTGACTTCGTAGTGCTGGTCGGGTTTCATCGCGTCCGCCAGACGTTTGGCGGCGTAATATTTGTCAGATTGCTGGGTGACCGGTCCGCTGATGATCAGAGGAGTTCGCGCCTCATCTATCAGTATATTGTCGACCTCATCGATGATAGCGTAATGGAGTCCCCGGCTGAGCTGCGCTTGATCTTCGACCTCGTATTCCATGTTATCGCGCAGATAATCGAAGCCGAATTCGCTATTGGTTCCGTATGTGATATCGGACTCGTAGGCAGCGATTTTCTCATCTTTCGGCTGATGCGCCTGGACTGCTCCAGCGGACATACCCAGCAGATTGTAGAGAGGGCCCATCCATTGGCAGTCACGGCGCGCCAGATAATCGTTGACGGTCACAATATGGACACCGTCGCCTGTGAGGGCGTTCAAGTACGCGGCCAGCGTCGCCACAAGCGTCTTTCCTTCCCCGGTCACCATCTCGGCAATCATCTGGCGATGCAGGGCGATCCCGCCGAGCAACTGCACATCGAAGGGTCGCATGGTGGGATACGGGCTATCGGGGGCAGGAGTCACGAGCGTTCGGCGGGCTGCTTCGCGAACATTGGCAAACGCTTCGGGGAGAATCTTTTCGAGGATATCCTGCTTTTCCTCAAAGCTTTTCGGCCCACGCAGCCGTTCTTTCCAACGTTCGGTCAATTCACGCAATTCGTGATCGCTTTTTTTCTGGAACGTGGGTTCCAGATCGTTAATACGGTCCAGCAATGGCATCATCTCACGAAGGAGACGTTCATTGGCAGAACCAAATAACTTCTGCGCGAACTCAACGATTTTTGAGATTACTTCCGGAGGCATGATGGTTAGCCGTCTGTTCCGATCTTCAGTTCAATTCATTCCAACGCCGCCCAAAGGCCCCTCCGTTTGTGGTCGCGGGCGGCGACTTCACCTCTGTTCATTATAAGAGAAATGGAAGGCAATTTCAGAACAAAGGGAGGATCAGACGCTTGTGAACCAGATCGCGGTTCTGCTTTGGGAGCACAAATAAGATGGACCGCGTGCATCGGATCCGCGGCACGGTTATGCTATAAAAAAGGCGAGAGGCATATTTCAATAAACTTACGTGGTAGAGAACTATGGAAAAATCCCTTTTAGACAAGCTGATTCCGTCGCTCAAAGATATCGCTCGGGATGCCGGTGCCGAGGCCCACAGAATTGCTCAAGGCCCGGTGGAAGCCGATAGAAAAGCCGATGGCTCGCCGGTTACCCGCGCCGATCGCGCATCACATCGTATCATCGTATCGGCCCTGGAAAAGCTCGCCCCATCCCTGCCCATCATCTCTGAAGAAGGGGATCTGCCGAAACCCGGCAGAGATACTTTTCCCACCCAATTCTGGTTGATCGACCCGCTTGATGGCACCAAAGAATTTCTCAAGAAAAACGGAGAATACACGATTAACATTGCTGTTATTGAGGATAGCGCCCCGGTGCTGGGAGTTATTTACGCGCCGGCATTGGACGGACTTTACTGGGCAGCGGTGGGTATGGGAGCATGGAAACAGGAAGCGGGGGAAAAACCCATGCGTATCATGAGCAGTCGGGAAGGCCCTTTCACGGCCGCTATAAGCCGCTCTCACGCCTCGCCGGAGGTGGAATCATATCTTGGCCGGCTGGGAGTTGAGGAGGTCGTACGCTGCGGAAGTTCAATAAAATTATGCGCCGTTGCTGAGGGCAAGGCCGACATCTACCCGCGTTTCGGCCCGACGTGGCTCTGGGACACTGCAGCGGGGGCTATTATTGCGCGCGAAGGCAACGGAGCCGTGGTAGACCTCAACGGGGACCCGCTGAAATACGATCCCAACGACGATCTGAAACACAACGGGTTCATCGTTTATTCGCGGCTCTATGAAAATCAGATTACCTTGCCGGACGCAGGATAAGCCCTGCAGAACATGCAGCAAAGCCGGTCTTAAAAAGCCTTTGGATTTCAAACCGCCGTATTCTGGATATCGGCCAAAATGATAGCCACATCGTCCTGAAGGTCGCCCGATGGGAGGCGGACAAGTTCCAGTAGGTCCTCGGCAGCCGCGTCGGGTTCGCCCCGCACGGCTGTCTCATGGATCGTTTCGGGTGCGGCGTAGCGAAAAAGGCCATCGGTGGCCACAAGGAGGCGTCCGCTGACCAGATATTGAAGAAACGGTCGCGGCATACCGGCACCAGAACCCAGAAACGGCGATTTTGTTTGCCCGGCGGTCAGGCGGAGGTAGGCCCCGGATGTGAATAACCAGGCTTCGCTATCGCCGATGCTCGCCCCCCGAATAACTTCGTGCCCGATTGCCACCACCACCGCTGTGGTCTGTCCACAGGTCGGCTTTCCAAAGATTTCTTCTCCGATATCCATGAGTTCCCTGACCCCATAGCCGCTTGTTTCCATGGCCCGAGCGCCGGGTGGCCGCTCTTCAATACCTTCGACAAGAGCATCGGCAGCGGCTTGCCCCCCGGGCATACCCCCTACCCCATCGGCGACAACCAGGACAGTGGCTTCGGAGGTGTTAATGATTTCCGCCCGGTCCTCACAGATATGGCCGCCGGCCTCCACAAGGATCGCATGTTTCGTGACCGGCATGGGAACTCCTGGAAGGGGATGTTGTAAATATCTTACTGGCCTTCGCCCCGGGCCTCTTCCCATTCTTCGAGAGTGAGCAGGACTTCCCGGGCCTGGCTTCCGCGGTGAGGCCCGACGATTCCATCCTCTGCCATCATATCAATAAGGCGGGCGGCCCGCGAGTACCCGACGCTGAGACGACGCTGCAATAAAGAAACCGATCCTCTCTCTGTCTGGAGAATAATGCGCACGGCTTCGTCGTAAAGCTCATCGTCGTGGCTCTGGGGGTCGGTGGCTTTGGTACTGTATTCTCTCAATTCCGCTTTGAATTGAGGTTCGGCCTGGGCCGTCAGGAAATCGACAAGCCCGAGGGTTTCCTCTTGTGAGACAAAAGTGCCCTGTGCCCGCACAAGCTGGCTGCTACCCGGCGGGAGCATGAGCAGATCGCCGCGGCCGAGCAGCAATTCAGCTCCGTTCCGATCGAGGATAACCCGGGAGTTGACTTTTGATGATACCTGGAAAGCGATTCGGGCCGGGAGATTGGCCTTGATCAAACCCGTTATTACATCGGCGGAGGGCCGCTGGGTGGCACAAATCAGGTGAATTCCGACGGCACGGGCTTTCTGGCTGAGGCGGATAATGCTGTTTTCCACCTCATTGGCAGCCACCATCATCAGTTCGCCCAGTTCGTCAATAATAATAACAATGTGAGGCATATAAAACGGCACGTCGTCGATCTCAGCATCTTCCTCGGGCTGAAGGCGATTTATAATCTTCTTCTTGCCGAGCGTGTTGTATTCGGTGATATTTCGCACTCCGACCTGTGAGAGACTGGAGAAGCGCTCATCCATTTTTTTGCACGCCCATTCGAGCACAGCAGCCGCCTTTTTCATATCGCTCAAAACGGGCGTGATCAGGTGGGGCAGTTCACGGTAATCGTTGAACTCGACCGATTTCGGATCGACCAGGAGCAGCTGGATTTCTTGCGGGGTCCGCGTCATCAATATGCTTGAGATGATGGCATTGATAGAAACGGATTTCCCGGCCCCGGTTGCGCCAGCAAGCAAGAGGTGCGGAGCTTTGGCAAGGTCCACGATAAGAGGATCACCTGCGGTATCTTTCCCCAGGAACAGAGGGATATCCATCCTGCCAACTTTGGCATCCATTGTCTCAATGAGCTCGCGCAGGGCCACAATTTCGCGTTGCGAGTTGGGGACTTCGATCCCGATGGTGCTTTTGCCGGGCAGCGGGGCCACAATCCGGACGTTGGGAGCTTTCAGCGCGATCGCCAAATCGTCGGCGAGCGATTCAACGCGTGAAACTTTTGTGCCGGCAGCAAGCGACATTTCATACATCGTCACCACGGGCCCGCGTTGGACCCGTTCGACCTGACCGTCAATCCCAAACTCCTCGAGCGTCTGTTCAAGAATCTCCCCGCGCTGGCGAAGCGTCTTCTCATCGTCCCCCAGATCCTCGTCACTCGGTGTATCGAGAAGATCAATGGGAGGCAATTCGTAATCCTCGTCATCGAAGACCCCGTTCGAGGATTTTTGCCGCGGATCTTTTCCTTTTTTCACCGACTTTCTCGTCTTTGTCGGAGTCAGGACTTCTGGTTCGGACTTTTTCTTTTTCTTACTGGTTTCCTTCGAATTTTCTTCAGGTTCTTTCTGTGGTTTTTTGGGGAGACTTTTTTCTACTTTTTTTTCTTTCTCTGGGACTTCAACGACCGTCTCAACGGTGGGGCCTTCAGGGGTAGCGGCAGCGGCGCGTCTTGCGTGCCGTTTCTCCAGAACAGTTCCCCATGCAGATTTTGCAAAAGACACCAACCAGCTGAGTGGACGTATGGCAATCAGTAACGCTGAACCTGCGAGAAAAACGAGAGTCAGTCCGAGTGTCCCTCCCCAACCAAGTGTGTTATAGAGCCACTGGGTCAACATTGTTCCAAAAATTCCTGAAGACACCGCCGTCCGCCCCCAGTGATACGCTCCCGCCCCATCAGGGCCAGCCTGGGGAAATCCCAGCGCCAGAGCGAGGCCGACCAGCCCGAGAACGATGCCTGCGATTCTACCCGGCCATTCTTTCGGATCGCTTTCTGTCAGGAGACTAACGCCGACAAAAACAAATGTTCCGGCGAACACAATCGAGAGCCAGCCAAAAAGCAGGAGGGCATGCTCAGAAACATACGCCCCCGCTGTCCCACAGATATTATGGATCCGCTCTGCGGGCGGATAATCGGGCATGCTCCCCTCGTGTGGATTATACGACAGGACACTTACCACCAGGAACAGGCCCAAACCGATCAGCAGGACACCCGAAACGATGCGGGCATTTCTCAGTTTTTTCATCTCGCACACCAGTACCAGAGTAATATTCTATCCGCTTTATTGTAGTTCACGGATTCAACGCGGGGCAAAAGTATTATGTAACCCCTTGCCAATAAAGGTCTTGCAATTATATCTAAATGTTCACTGTGCGGGGCGAACGTCACATATCGGAATATTCCTGCCCACTGCCCCGTCACATCCCTCTGCAAAGCCTCTCAGATTTGCGCGGAAGCATTGTGGCCTTAGCCATGGCTGGAAGACTCCGGGAGAAATGCTTTCGGGGACTCCACGCTTGACAAATCAGGTTATAAAGCATACAAATATGTTCTTTCCTGACTGAACATTCATCCAGAATCAATCCCACTTTCAGGGGACCACAATGGCCGAAGTGCAGTTAAAAGAATTGAGATCTCTAACGGTTATGAGTCGGTCTTTTACGGGCTCATACTCCCAAACAGGCGATCAGCTTGACGAGTTGATGGCGTGGCTTCTCCGTGCAGGGCACCCCTACAGCGAGCCCCCTCGAACCATTTTCTACGACGATCCCGAAGAGGTGCCAGAAGAAGACCTCAGGGCGGAAGTATGCCTGCCCATTGAAGAGGAATGCGAAGCCCGCGATGAGGTGGAGCGCAAACGCTTAGAGGCAGGCACGTTCGCCTGTCTCATGCACGAAGGAGCCTATGAAGGAATCCGCGATAAGTACGAGCAGATCTTTGACTGGATCGACGAAAATGGTTACGAATACATCAAAGAGATGGGCGTCCGGGAAGTCCTGCACACGATAATCGGCGAAACACAGGAACAGGAAGAGCTCCTGACCGAGATTCGTGTGCCTGTTCGCGAAACTGAAACCGGCGAGGAAACGGACGAAGAAGAGGCGGAATAAGGACATAACCACAAGGTTATGTCCGGCAGCGAGGGAACGGAGAGAAAGATGGAATACCGCAAGCTCGGTCGCAGCGACCTTGAAGTCAGCGTCGTGGCAATGGGATGCTGGGCAATCGTCGGTGACAAAACCTGGGGCCCTCAGGATGAAGACGATGCCATCGCGGCCATCGAAACGGCGTTTGAGAACGACATTAACTTTTTCGATACCGCTGAGGCCTACGGGGACGGTTATTCTGAAGAACTTCTCGGGCAGGTTCTCTCGCCGCATCGAGAAGAAGTCGTAATCAGCAGCAAAGTCAGCGCTTCGAACCTCAAACCTGAGGATCTACGCAGTTCTTGTGAGGCAAGTCTGCAACGCCTCCAAACGGATTATATTGACGTCTATCACATCCATTGGCCCACCCCTGAGCGACCAATCGACGAAACACTCCGGACGATGGAAGGCCTCAAAAAGGAGGGCAAAATTCGGGTGCTCGCCTGTTCCAATTTTGGTCCCCGCGATTTAACAGAACTGCTGGACCACGGCCGGGTAGAAGCCAATCAACTTTCTTATAATCTTTTGTGGCGAGCGATAGAATTTGAATTGCAGGAAATTTGCATTCAGCATGACATCAGCATACTCGCTTACTCTCCCCTTGCTCAGGCATTGTTGACAGGGAAATTCGCGTCGCCTGACGATGTCCCAGAGGGTCGTGCCCGAACGCGCCATTTTTCTAAAAAGCGACCGCAGACCCGCCATGATGAACCGGGCGCGGAGGACGAAACTTTTGCTGCCGTTCAGGCCGTGCGCGAAGTTGCAGAACAGCTCGAGGAACCGATGGCCGACGTCGCGCTGGCGTGGCTCATCAGTCGACCGGGAATGGCCAGCGTGCTGGCCGGGATGCGTAATGCAGAACAGGCACGTCAGAATGCAAGAGCCGGAGAGCTTCATTTGCCGGAAACAGCCATTGAACGGCTCTGCCGGGCGACTGATCCGTTGAAAGAACGAATGGGCACAAACATCGACATGTGGCAAACCGAATCGCGTCTGCATTGAATCCAGGAAGCTAAACCCGGCATTAAAACCGTATTCCGACCGGACTCACAAAGGGGATTTCTATGGTCAGTAAGCCCTTTCGCAATGTTCTATTGGCATTCTCCATTCTGGCATTGGCGGTGGCTCGCTCTCCTTCAGCAGGTCTAAAAGAATTCGTCATGCCTGTCGTTTCGCCAAAAGCAATCCCCGAGATTGACGGAGAAGTCAGCCGTGATGAATGGGCCCGGGCAGTTTCCCTGACCGGCTTTTCCCATTTCGAAACCCGGCAAATCGGTCCCAGGCCGGCACATGCCTTCTTTGTCGCTGACAGGAAGAATTTGTACTTTGCTCTCGTCTCGCCCCTCAGCTCAAAAGGGAGAAAACCCAAGGCCCATAAATGGAATAGAGATAGCCTTCAGGAAGCTTTCAAGGACGAGAGAATCGAAATTTCGATTGTCCCCCCCAAATCACATAAACGGGGATCGTTTTATCTGATGGCAAGTTTTTCAGGAAGCATTTACGATCACCGACTGAATCCTGAAACCGCTAAGGAAGATAAAGGATGGGACGCCAAATGGGTGCTGAGACAAAAAGTGGAAGGCGATAAGTGGCATTTTGAATTAAAGGTACCGCTTACCGATCTTGGCCTTCCGGAAGGTCAGCCGCCCGGCGGCATTTGGAAGTTGAATATTTCAAGGGTCTGGTCGGGATCAAAAAAGAACATATCCGGTCTGAATTGGGATCCCCACAAAGGGGCAGAGGTGCGTTTCATACCCGGAGCTCCTGCCCTCCACATGGAGAAGCTCGGGGACCTCTGTAAGGGAAAACTGGATCTGCTGTTTTCCATCAATTCCTCTCCTGCAACATCGGAGGGCAAAGAAATCAGCAACCCTGAGGAATTGGAAATCACGTGTGTGGTGCGGGACCACGAAACCGGCAAAACGCTCGTTCGCGAAAACAAGACGCTGGCTTTGAAAGATTCCGGAAAGGCAAAAATCGGGATTAAAAAGGATTTTCAACCGGGCTCCAAAAACCAACTGCTTTTACTGGTACGAGATGCGGACGGGGGAACGAATTACTATTTTTCCAGCCTTGATTTTTCCGGATCAGACGGTCCGTAGGTTTCGATCGAGCTGACCTCCATCACCGAGCACTTCTACAGCTCAATCCTCTTCGGGTTTTGTGGGCGGGGAACCACCGGGGACCCACCCTTTTTTGATGTCGACTTCTATATCCGTCTGGCTCAGCAGCTGTTGCGCCAACTCGTCGGGATAATCGTTGACGGCCACAATTCGTTTTATTCCACAGTTAATGATCATTTTAGTGCACAGAACACACGGGACATGGGTGCTGTAAATAGTTGCCCCTTCTATTCGAATGCCATAGCGGGCGGCCTGCAGGAAAGCATTCTCCTCCGCGTGGAGTCCGCGGCATAATTCATGCCGTTCCCCGCTTGGAACATTGTATTTGGTGCGGAGGCACCCAGTTTCAGCACAATGGGGCAGCCCCATGGGGGCTCCGTTGTAACCGGTGGCCAGAATGCGCTTATCCAGAACCAAAACGGCTCCTACCTTCCGGCGGAGACAGGTCGAACGTTGAGCAACCACGCTGGCTATTTGCATAAAATAATCGTTCCAGCTGGGACGCTGGGAAGGATGCGATTTGTCATTCATCAAGTCACCTCTGCTTCATCGTAGAAATGCCGAAAAAGACCAAAAAGCAAGAAAGGAGAAAGGAATTCCGCCGGGAATACACTTCACCAAAATCTTCGCTCTGGCCCCCTAATAGTTCTCCGGTGCCATCTATGGCAGTGTTTCCTTACTGCCCTACTTCTCCCGCGCTTCTTCCTGTTCCACCGCTTTGCGCAACTGCTCCAGGTAGTAAGATACGACCAGACCGGTCGGCAGTGCAACAACCAGAGTAAGGATAACAATCACTCCCACATCCTCAGCGACATTAGCCGGCTTGGTCATTATTGTCTCAACAAGAGTATACAGCAACCCCGAAATCAAGCTCACCGCCGGGGCCGTCACCCACGCCAGACGCCCTCCCACCCAGGCGCTTAAAAATATCAAAAAGAACAGAAAATATACGTTTTCACGGAGAGCCAGCAGGACTGGATTTCCCCTGAGAAAGCCATGGTATAAAAAAGACAAAACAACGGGCAGGAACAGTGTAAGAACCACAAGCGTCAATATCTTGAATACCAATAACAGGTGGCCAGATTCACCTGAGGTAGAATTCTCCAGATCCTCGTCCGGGGATCTCATAACTTTTCCCCTCTTCAACAAACGAGTTGTTAGCGACAATTCACGAGCCGGTCCTGTATTATACCGGTTTCCGAAAATTTCGCATCCGTTTCTCAAAATAAGCCACGATTCAATCGATTTGGAGTATTGTAACTTCCGGGGGACAGAGCAGTCGGAAAGAGGTCCCAATCCCCGTTCCAACGCCATTATTCACCGTAAAAACAGTTTCATCTTCCCGGAAAATACCTCGCGCCTGATACCTCGGGATATTGGACCGGGTGAAAATAGCCCCCATCAGCGGAAAGCAGACTTGCCCACCGTGGGTATGCCCGAAAAAAGCCATTTCGGCTTTACGGTCCGCAATTTCTGGGAGTGCGTTCGGACAATGCGCGAGAACGAGAGTCGGGATATCCTTCCCCAAATCTTCCCAAGCGCCATCCCAATCAATTTCAAAAGCAAAGCTATCGCGCAACCCGACAATCCCGATTCGGTCGCCGGAGGGCAGCCGCACAATTCGGTTTTCATTTACAAGGACTTCCACCGAACGCGCGGCCAAACCAGCACGCAATTCTTCTACGGGATTATCTTTCCGCCGTTTATTCTCTCCGAGTGAAATTCGATGCAATGACGTATATTTGCCGAGAAACTCCGGGCAGTAGAAATGATCGTGAGCTCCGAGAACTGCAAAAGAACCGATTTGTGGGCGCAGCATCTCAGCCAAAATGAAACAGGAAGACAGCCCTCCAGGTCGTTCCAAAATATCTCCGGTCAAAAAAGCAAAATCATAATGTTCGGAAGCAACACGCCGCAAAAAATCCAGTTTCTTATCATCCCGCCCGGAGAAATGTGTATCGGTGACGTGGAGTACCGTCAAAGGCGGTACCCGCCCGGCCGATACAGCAATTTCACCCGAAGATGGCTCCACCACACACGGGCAATGGACCCGCCAAACGCGAAAACGCTGCGGTTCAATGGCAATCATCCAGAACCCAAGCAGCAAGCCGGCCACTATCGCCAGAGCCACTCCTATCCATAACCAGGACACCGAATACTCCTTTGTTCTTAAGTGGTTGTTCGGGTAGTGTAGAGGGAAGATCAGCAAAGCGTCAATGAAACCGGCAAGAATTGGTCCGAACTTGTCTATTTATCTCGCTTATCTGCTTTTAAAAACTCGCAGGAAACAATTTAATGCTTATTAAACTCGCGCTTCTACTGACCGTCGTGCCCATCGTCGAACTTTATCTCCTGTTCCGCATTGCAGGCTGTACAAGCGTCGGTTTCACAATTCTCCTGATAATCACGACCGGGATTGTGGGGGCTTTTCTGGCACGGATAGAAGGCTTGCGGGTTCTGAATAAAATACAAAAAGAACTCCATGAACAAAACCTGCCGGGGGATAGCCTTCTCGACGGGCTGATGGTGCTGGTAGCAGGGGCTTTTTTGCTCACACCCGGCGTTTTAACGGATACCTTCGGATTTCTCATGCTGATCCCCTTCACTCGATCAGCAATACGAGTCCTCCTCAAAAACTGGTTGCGACGGAAGATTCAAAATGGTCAGATTCAAATGTACAAGGACGCTGGCTTTGGACCAATTCAGGAGGAGCCACCTGATGGTTATCCTCCTGTTGAACAGGACGAACATACCGAAGGCAATGGAGAATAATTAGAATATTGGCCATGGCAAAATACGATTTTCAACTCAGGGAGGCAAGGGGCACGAATGATCTCTCAACAATCGAACATCGCGAGAAATTTCCGGGAATGTCAGGCACAGAGGTGTAAATCGTGAGCAGACCGCCCCAATCCGGCCCGACGGCCGTTGAACTTGCGCGCAAGGCCCGCACTCTCAAAATACAAACACAGCGGAGCGTCAGAGAACGTCTGGCTGGAGCTTACAAAACTGCTTTCCACGGCACGGGGCTGACGTTCGAGGAACTGCGCCACTATGAACCCGGGGATGAAATCAGGCATATCGATTGGCGGGCCACAGCTCGGTTTGGAGAGCCATATGTGCGCCATTTCGAAGAAGAGCGGGAACTGAGGGTTTTGTTTGCTTTCGATATAAGCGACTCGATGGGAAACGCCGCAGAAAGTCTTTCTGCCCGCAATACGGCCTGCAAAATCGCCGCCATGCTTTCACTCTCTGCCGTCCGCGGCGGAGATCGTGTTGGCGCTTTGTTTTTCGGCGGGAACGATGTGCTGCCGGTGGCCCCTCGAAAAGGAGATCGCCAGGTCCTTCAAATCCTCCGCCATTGCCTCTTCGAAAAATCTTCCGCTGAAACTACTGACCCCCGAGGTGTTCTTCGAAAACTGCAGAATCTTCGTTCTCATGCGGTAGTGTTTCTGATCAGTGATATGTTCTTCAATCCCCCGCTCACCAATCCATCGGTACGATCGCTGACTCGAAAAGTAGGACGCCGGCATGAGGTCGTTGCGATCTCGATATATCCCCATTGTATAGCAACGTCACGGAAGGGAATTATTCTACAAACCAGTGATCCTGAATCCGGCAAAAACACAAATATCGATCTTTACGGCCTCGGAAGGGACAAATACCTCCGGCGCCAAGGCCAGCGCACCAAAAATCTGGACAAAACCCTGGCAGCTTTTGCAGAGGGATGCGTCTGGGTCGAAGCCGGTAATAATCCCGAACCCGCGCTACGCGACTTTTTCGGTTTAATGGCTTCTCGCAGGCCGCGCTCAGTCCGAGAAGAATAAATTGGGAAAACTTTCGGATTTATGGTTGACACGGTCAGGGAAATGGAGCTAATATGATTTTGTGGGACGGGCTCCACCACTTTGCGGGAACCCGTGCAGTTTTTTGGCATTTTCTTGAGCAGAAACCAGGACAGGATACTCTATGGAAAAGGGCAACCATTCAGATACAGGGCAGGTCAAGCAAATTAATGGGCTGATTGTCATAAAAGACGTGGATCTGCGAAAACAACTCGTAAGCCTCGTGGAGAATTCCTGCCAGGATGTTTATGAAGCCGGCGATTCTGAAACAGCTCTTGATACACTGGCAGAACGCAAACCGCATCTTCTTGTGGTCGATGCAACCGAAGAGGATATTGAGGCCATGCGGCTCGTCAGAGTAGTCAGCAGCTCGTTGAGAAACTCAAAATCGCTTGTGCTGATCGACGCTGAAGACACCGCTTCCGCCATCAAAGCCACAAAACTGGGGGCTTTTGACTGCCTTCCGAAACCATTTGAAGCTTCTGGCTTCCGGCAGTCTCTTGAGATGGCCGCCAAGGAAATCGTACGAGAAAACCATCGCCAGACCCCGGGTGTAGCAAAACGATGGGCGGACGGCCGCGCAATGGTCGGCAAAAGTGATGCAATGAAAGACATCTGGGAAAAAGTCCAAAGAGTCAAAGATGTGACCAGCAACGTTCTCATTCAGGGCGATACGGGAACGGGAAAAGAGCTGGTCGCACGGGCCATCCACGACACCAGCCCTCGTTCCGATGGTCCATTTGTTAAACTCAACTGTGGCGCCATCCCGAAAGATCTCCTTGAGAGCGAGTTGTTCGGACATGAAAAAGGGTCTTTCACGGGCGCGCTTCAGCAACGCATGGGCCGATTCGAAATGGCCGACGGGGGGACCCTGTTGCTGGACGAAATCGGTGATATGCCTCTCGAACTCCAGGTCAAGCTTCTCGGCGTTCTCCAGGACCGGTTCGTTCAACGAGTCGGTGGACACGAAAAAATTCCTGTCGATGTCCGAATCATTGCGGCCACACATCAAGATCTGCCGAATGCGATTGAGGAAAACCGGTTTCGACAGGACCTTTATTACCGCTTGAATGTCATACCAATCAACGTACCACCGCTGCGAGAACGCAAAGAAGACATACAACTCCTCGTCGACCATTTCATCAAAATGTACAGAAAACAAACCGGTCGAAACGTCGAGGGCATCACCGAAGAAGCAAGACGAATCCTGATGCATTACGACTACCCGGGGAATATTCGAGAGCTCGAAAATATTGTTGAAAGTGCCGTTGTCCTTTGTAGCGGGGATACGATTTCTGCCAAAGAGTTACCCCATTATCTCGGTGGGGAAGAAACCGCAAAAATCAGCGTCAAGCCCCTGGTCGGCAAATCGCTGGAGGAAGTGGAACGTCTGCTCATCCTCGAAACTCTGCGCTACGTAGAAGGTAACAAACGTCAGGCCGCAGAGATTCTCGGCATTACACCCCGTTCCATCTACCGGAAGCTAAACCGCTACGAAATACCCCTCGATAGCGTTACCACCTGAGCATTATCCCATACCTCGTTCCGATCTACACCGCCTCTATTTTCCCACCCTGAAAAACGGGAATACAAACCAGGGGTAATCGTACGAACATTTGACTTTTCAGCTGGCGAACGCTAAAGTAACAATTTCTTTCTCTGCGGGGCAGCGAACCGTTTTTCCTGACCCGAAAGCATGCCCCATAAAAAAATCACAACCAAGGAGTTGTTGGAACCTCATGGCCGAAAAAAAAAGAAGCTCGCGAACACGATGTCGTTTCTGCCGTCAGAGCGTGGACAAAGTTGATTACAAAGATATTGATCAGCTGCGAAAACTCACAACCGGCGAAGCACGCATGTTCAGCCAGAAAAGGTCCGGGAACTGTGCCCGTCATCAGCGCATGTTCAAAAAAGCCATAAAACGAGCGCGATTCCTGGCTCTGATGCCTTACGAATAACACATTCCGCGATGGCCCCCGCGTGAATTCACGCGGGGTCGTTTTTTGTACCCCCCACCCTCACCCAAAACCTTGCCCTGTCAGCCTGTGCGCTCAGAAGAAGATTGACTTGCCATCGGTCGCGCCGCATAATAGGAACACATTGGATTCTTGCCCCGGGGACAAGATGTGAATCATCTCAGAACCAGCGAAAGATATTATTCTCTGGAAAGAGCGTTCAACGGAAAAAAGCGCAAATAATCCTTTCACATTCAGGAGGCACTGACGAATGTTCGAGGGCTGCTACACAGCACTGGTCACACCGATGAAAGCCGAGAACAGCGAGGAGATTGACTACCGAGCTCTCAAAGAATTGGTCGAATTCCAGATTGCCGGAGGCGTCAGTGGTATACTCGCAATGGGTACCACCGGAGAAAGCCCTACTCTTAATTGGGAAGAACATTCCCGTGTCATCGTGCAGGTAGGCGAATTCGCCGCCGGTCGGTGCACCATCATCGCCGGCACGGGTTCCAACTGCACCCGAGAAGCAATTGATAGTACACGTCATGTCGCGGCCCATAATGTGGACGCGGTATTGTTGGTCGAGCCATACTATAATGGGCCCAGCTCACTTGAGATCAGACGTGAATACATGGGCGTCGTCGCGGATGAATTCCCCGAACTCGAAGTCATACCGTATGTTATACCGGGACGTAGCGGCACACAAATTCTCCCGGAAGATGTCGCGCTCCTCGCTCAAAAATACGACAACGTCAATGCGGTTAAAGAAGCAAGTGGAGATCTCGACAATATGCGCCGTACCCGCGAGTGCGCCGGTGATGATTTTCAGATTCTCAGCGGGGATGACGGCCTGACTTATACCATGATGACTGATGAAACCATTTGTGGGAGCGGCGTAGTCAGCGTCATGTCCAATGTCGCCCCGGCGGCGATTCAGCAAATGACTCAAGCCCTCCTCGATGGGGAAATGGACGAAGGGGAACGTCTTTATAAAGCCCTCAAACCGCTATTCGGTATTGTCACCGTGAAAACTCAGGAAGAAACACCATGGGGTGGGCGACTCTGCAAAGCTCGGAACCCATTGCCCGTCAAAACCCTTATGGATATTCTCGGGATGCCGGTCGGGGCAACCCGGCAACCACTTGGCAAGATGACGCGGCAGGGAGCCGACATTGTCCTCGAAGCCGCGCGGACGGTCTGGCAAAACAATCCTGAGATTCTGGAACCAGTTGCACGCGCTTTCCAGGTCGATATAGATAAACGACTGACCGATCCTGATCTTGCCCCCCTTTGTTACCCGGAAGAATAAACTGCGTTTTTAAACCCCCAATACCAGCACAATGAGTATCTTCAAAGCATGTGACGTCCGGGGTGTGTATCCCGATCAACTCGACGAACAACTCGCCGAAAAAATCGGACGGGCAATCGGCTCACAATTCAAAGGGACATGTGTTCTGGGCGGCGATCTTCGCCCGAGCACCAGCCCCCTTAAAAAGGCCGTCAGCCGGGGCTTACAGGCAACCGGGATCGATGTTGTCGATATCGGCCTTGCCCCAACACCCGCAGTTTACTGGGCGCAAAGAGAGTTTGGCCATGACGGTGCCGTTATCGTAACCGCCTCGCACAACCCGGCTGAATACAATGGGATTAAATTTGCGCTCGGCCCGCGTCCGACAACCCCGGATGTTATGCGGAAGACCGAAATTCTTGTGCACAAGGAGAATTTCGCAGAAGGCAAAGGATCGTTTCGCGAAAAGCCTATCAAAGACGGATATCTCGCCTGGGTAGAAAAGAGCTTTAGAAATGTCGGCACCGGCCTGCATGTCGTTGTCGATGCCGGCAACGGCTGCGCTTCGGAATGGGCCCCCCTTGCATTGAGTTCCGCGGGCTGCGAAGTCATTGAACTGAATTGTGAACCGGATGGCACTTTTCCCAACCGTTCGCCGAATCCCGCCAAACCTGAAGCCCTCAGAGAAAGCGGCTGCTTCGCCGCCAGTAAAAATGCGGACTTTACCGTCGCTTTCGATGGTGACGCAGATCGCGCTGTATTCCTTGACGAAAATGGCGAGTATGTGGACAGCGATAAATCACTGATCATTCTCGCGCGGGACCTGTTGGCCCATGCCGAGGACAACGCAACTGTGGTTTATGATGTCAAGTGCTCCGATCAGGTGCCGGAACAGATCCGAGCTGCCGGAGGTTGCCCTGTTGCCGAACGTTCCGGGTACGCTTTTATCAAATCGCGCCTGCTCGATGAAAACGCCCTGTTCGCCGGCGAGGCCAGCGGACATTTTTTCTTCCGTGAACTCGGCGGGGACGATGGTACCTACGCCGCCCTGAAAATGGCGTCTCTGCTGGCCAGGAAAAATCAACCCTTCAGCGAAATCCTGCAAAGTATCCCCCCATACTACATCACACCTGATATCCGGATGCCGCGTCCCGGAGGCGACGGACGTGTGGTTATTGAAAAACTTAAAAACGTCTTCTCAAACCGACCCCAAAACGAGACCGACGGTGTACGGATTGATTTCGAACACGGCTGGGCCCTCTGCCGTGAAAGCGTTACCGAACCCGTCGTCACTCTTCGGTTCGAAGGAGAGACACCGGAAGACAGGGATAGAATCAAAGAGCGTGTCATAAGCGAAATCCCGCCGGTCTGACCCGCCATCCCCTACAGCACAACATCCTGGTTTCTATTTGTCGCTTTTTACCGTATCCTGCTCCGGGTTCGTCTCCGTATGCTGGCTGACCGAAAGTGTTACCCGTGCGACTGAAACCGCATTGTCCTGCGTCCATATTCCCACGTTGCCACGTGACACAGCTTTCTCAGTCTCAATTTCGACTACTTTGTGGCCCTCGAAATACAGTTTGACAGAATTCTTTTCCACGACAGCCTTAACCTCGAACCAAACGTGATGTAGCGACCACGCCTGCGGCAGCCCCACCTCTTTCACCCGTTTCAGCAGCTGCTCCCCTCTCCATAATTCGCATCCGCGTTGACCGGCCGTCATTACTCGGAAACGATAACCGGACTTTATATCGAAACCATCACCGGCAAAGACAAGATTCAAATCCCGTGCACGTAACCGTTCAGGTTTGTGCTCGTCCCGATCTCCAATAGCCATATACGCACTGATGGCGTAAGGAGGGCTGAAATCTCGTTTATGCCATAAGGTCGACGCTGTTTCGGTGTCCGTACCCAGCCATACCCAATCGTCGTCGCATGTCCAGCGCGGCACCCTATCCCAGTCCCCATCTGGAGAATACCAGTCTGTCACCCGCCGATCGAACCGATAATCCATCCAACCTGAACATAGGAACTTAATCTTCTGCCGCGGGCGTATGCCGCCCGGAAGCAAAACCTTTGCGCCATCGCGGGTTTCAGGCACACCGAACTCTCGCCCATCGACCTGAATAATGGCCGGGACGTAATTCGGCAGACGCGGTTCCACCGCCATGGAGCCATCTGGAGACGGTGGCATATCCCATTGCATCGCATAGATATTTCGAACCTCAATGCTGTCCGCAGGAAGGCTTGATATCGAAAAGCAGCTTCCTTCTTCCCCATAAGCCCGGTCGGTCTCTGCCAGAAGTTCCGACACGGGCCTAACACTCACATCATCGAAGAGTGCCTCCCCTTCTCTCAAAAACAGGCCAAACCCGTTCTCCGGCACAGCTTTTGTCGTATGTCGGACTCTGCACGTGCCATCGAGATAACCCTGCAATTCACCGCGCGCAGCAAAAAGTGAAAGACGGTGCCACCCTCCGTATTCCGGAACCTCTGTTTGCATTATTTCAATCGTTCTCGCCCCCTCGGTCTTCTGAAGCGCAACTGTGGATTTCCTGTCATCCAGCACAAGAGCGGCCTCCGTCTTATCGTTAAGTTTTACCCAGAGCCCGCCTGCACCTCCCGAAAGATTGATCGCGACAGACCCAGCAAAATCTTTCCACTGTGAAGAGGACGAAACGTGGGCTCGCCACGGAGCTTTTGCCTCCAGAGCAAAGGCTTTCTGCTTCTGTCCATGTGGCAGTTTCTCAGACGGTCCGGTGCACTGGGCTTCACCCTGCATGAATTCCCACATCGGACCGATCTCAGACTCACGCATAAAATCGTCGCCGAAAAGAATTTCCCCGGGTTCCGCTCGCCAATCGAGCGGCAACT